>CAZCTP010000089.1:0-10634 GCA_964501575.1 uncultured Thermodesulfobacteriota bacterium | reverse complement strand
AAAGGTGGTAAGATATGCTGCATAATGTTATCACGAAAAAAGAGATGCTTACTTTCGATAAAAAAATATAGACAAAAAATAAATGTTATGTTATATATAAAATATATACCGCTTGGATCCATCTTGGACTGAGACGGGGGTATAAGGATTTGTTAAGCCTTTTGGACTCAGTCCAAAAGGCTTTTTATTTATGGGTAATAAAAAGATAACCATATTGGATATAAAGGGTTTAAAAGAAAGCAAAGAGCCGATATGTATGCTGACGTCTTATGACTTCCCTCTAACAAAGATAATAGATGAAGCAAATGTGGATATAATATTAGTTGGTGATTCCCTTGGAAATGTAATATTAGGTTATGATAATACCCTCCCGGTTACAATGGAGGAGATACTCCATCATATAAAAGCTGTTAATAGAGGGAGAAAAAGGGCACTCTTGGTGGGTGATATGCCCTTTATGTCATATCAGATAAGCATTGAAGAAGCTAAAAAGAATGCAGGTAGAATGATAAAAGCAGGAGCTGATGCGGTAAAATTAGAGGGAGGAGAGCTAATGAGTGAGGTTATAAAGGCTATTACAGATATTGATATACCGGTTATGGGACATATAGGTCTTACACCCCAATCTATACATAGAATGGGTGGTTATAAAGTTCAGGGGAGGGGAGGAAAGGAGAGGGAGAGACTTTTAAAAGATGCTATGGCTGTAGAGGAGGCCGGTGCCTTTTCTGTAGTTTTAGAAGGTATACCAATGGATTTAGCTAAAGAGATAACATCACAGTTAAAAATACCCACAATAGGAATAGGAGCGGGGCCATATTGTGATGGTCAGGTACTTGTTCTTCATGATATATTAGGCTTGAGTGGAGATTTTAGACCAAAGTTTGTTAAAAAATATGTTGATTTAAGAGAAATTATCTCAGAAGCTGTAAAAAGTTATATTTCTGAAGTTAAGAATGGAGAATTCCCAAGAGAGGAACATAGCTTCAAATGAAAATTATAGAAAAAATAAAAGAGATGCAGGATATATCTGAGAAATTTAGGAGAGATGGAAAGGTTATTTCCTTTGTCCCTACAATGGGATATTTACATAAAGGACATTTAGAACTTATTAAAGAGGGAAGGAAAAGAGGGGATATTTTGGTTGTAAGTATTTTTGTTAATCCTACACAATTTGGTAAAGGTGAAGACTATGAAATATATCCAAGAGACCTTAAAGGAGATGCTGAGAAGTGTGAACTTGCAGGTGTAGATATTATATTTGCTCCATCTACATCAGAGATGTATCCATCAAAATATCAAACTTTTGTAAATGTTGAAAAAGTTACAAAGGATCTATGTGGTAAGAGCAGGCCTAATCATTTCATGGGTGTAGCTACAGTAGTAACAAAGCTATTTAATATAGTAAAGCCTCATATCGCTATATTTGGTGAAAAGGATTATCAGCAGTTATTAACTATAAGACAGATGGTCAGAGATCTCAATCTTGATATTGAAGTTATTGGATACCCAATCGTTAGAGAAGAAGATGGATTAGCTATGAGTTCGAGAAATTCATACTTAACAGCGAAAGAAAGGGAATCTGCATTGTCATTATATAAATCTTTAAAAAAGGGGATATCACTTTTAGAATCGGGGATTAAAGATGCATCAATTATAATAGATGAGATGAGAAAAATAATAGAAAAAGAAAAGCTTGCTGAGATAGATTATATAAAGATATGCAGACCAGATACCCTTGAAGAGCTTGATATAGTTAATAAAGAAGCTATAATTGCTGTTGCTGTGAGAATAGGTAAAACAAGATTAATAGATAATATTATATTTAAGGGGGATTAATAATGAAGAGAGTTATGCTAAAGTCCAAAATCCATAGAGCCACTGTTACGGATGCCAATATCGATTATGAAGGTAGTATAACCATTGATGAAGAGCTTATGGAAGAGGCAGATATTGTTGAATATGAGCAGGTTCATATATATAATATTTCCAATGGGAATAGACTCGAAACATATGTAATAAAGGGAGAGAGAAGCTCTGGTGTTATATGTATTAATGGAGCAGCTGCAAAGCTTGTAAATAGGGGTGATATGATAATTATCGCAAATTATGCGGTAATGGAAGAAGAAGAGGCTATAAAAAGAAAACCAAGGATAGTTCATGTAGATGAAAATAATCAAATATTAGATAAATTTGCTCTACAAGTTTGATAAAATAAATGTTCTTAGAAAAATTATATAAGGAATATTTAATTTCCCTATATGAAAAACGAGCTATATCCCAAGTTCTTTTTATGCAGTTAATAATTATACTAAAGAAAAATATAGTACTATTCGCTATATTTTAATTAAGAATTACTCAAATTAGTTTATATATAGAGGTATTATATAAAAGTATTTATTTATCACTATTATTACGAAATAAATCTTCTATACTCAACCCCAACTCCTTTGCTATAGCTTCCTGAATCCATCCTATCTTCCTTTTTCCATTTATAACGAGATTAATATAGGGTAGGCTTAATCCTAATTTATTGGCGAGTTCGGTTTGAGTTATACCTCTTTTAAGCATTTCAATCTTGACATTCACTCCATTCATAATATATACTCCATTGTAAAGATATTTACAATTGAGTTTATCGTAAATATTATACCATATATGTATATAGAGTCAAG
Organism: uncultured Thermodesulfobacteriota bacterium; assembly: GCA_964501575.1. Taxonomy (GTDB): domain Bacteria; phylum Desulfobacterota; class CAZCTP01; order CAZCTP01; family CAZCTP01; genus CAZCTP01. The sequence goes on along the minus strand of CAZCTP010000089.1, from coordinate 7,959 downwards.
ATAAAAAATACCAAATATGGATATAGATTTAAAAGAGATAGGTGAAAGAATTAAGTATATTCGTGGGAATCTTACTCAAAAAGAGTTTGCTGATATATTAAATACAAAACAGAATTATATAAGTAGGTATGAAAAGGGCGAGAGGATTCCAAGTTTATCTTTACTTATTAAAATAGCAGAACTTGGAAATGTCTCATTGGATTGGCTTATTAGAGGATCGAAATCAAAGGTCCATAAGGTTAAAGAACCTTTCTCTCCCTATGGGAATGATAAGGGAATAATTAAACTTTTAAGGAAAATTAAAGATAGAGATAAAAAAATAATTTTAATGATCCTTAAGGGATTTATTTCAGGATATAAGAAGGGTATGATATAATTAAACTATGGAATTCAATCCAAATCTTGGTAAAAATAGAGAATTAGATAATAGATATACTGTTCTCATTGTGGATGATGATGAGAGTATGAGAGATACTTTGGAGGCTATTATTAAGGATAAATATAGGGTTATTAAAGCAGAAGATGGAGAATCTGCTTTAAATGCTTTTGAAAAAGAAGATATTCATGTAATCCTATTAGATATAAAGTTACCAGGAATAGGTGGTTTAGAAATATTAAAGAAAATAAAATCTGTATATGAAGATGATATAGAAATAATAATGATTACAGCTGTTAGAGATGTTGATATTGCTGTAAAAGCAATGAAGCTTGGTGCTTACGATTATATAACAAAAGAATTTAGCTATGATCAAGTTTTATCTACTGTAGATAGAGCTATAGATAAGATAAGACATAAAATGGAGCTTCTCTATCTTCGTTCTGAGATGGAGAGATATATAGAAGAAGATTTTATTGTAGGAAATACAAAGGAGATGAAAGGGATACATTACCTTGTTCAAAGAATTGCAAGACTTCCAGCAACAATACTAATTATGGGAGAAACGGGGACTGGTAAAGAGCTCCTTGCAAGAGTTATACATAAAGAGAGTGAGAGGGCAGAAAAGGCCTTTGTTACAGTAAATTTAGCTGCTATTCCATCAGAATTGGTTGAGAGTACTCTATTTGGTCATGAAAGGGGAGCTTTTACTGGAGCTTATAAACAGCGTATAGGAAAATTTGAACTTGCTAATGGAGGGACGATATTTTTAGATGAGATAGGAGAATTAAAATATGAGCTTCAATCTAAACTTTTAAGAGTATTACAGGAGAAAACCTTTGAAAGAGTCGGCGGAACAAAGTCGATTAAAGTAGATGTGAGGGTTATAGCTGCCACTAATAGAGACTTAAAAAATGCTGTTAGAGAAGGGTCATTTAGAGAGGATCTATTTTATAGAGTAAATGTTATACCTATATTCCTTCCACCTCTGAGGGAAAGAGTTGAAGATATCCCTCTCTTTGTGAGGCATTTTATATTGAAATATAATAGAAGGTTTAATAAAAATATAGAGGATGTAAGAGAGGAAGCCCTTCGTATCTTGTCAAATTATCCGTGGCCAGGAAATATAAGAGAGCTTGAAAATCTTATAGAGAGATTAATAGCTGTCCATGAGGGTAATGTAATCTACCCAGAGGATATACCGATTGAATATCATATATCTACAATAAGAAATAGAGTGAAGACAAAAAAACTTTTAAAAGATGCCTTAGAAGCCTTTGAAAGAAATATTATACTAAAAACATTGGAGAGAAATAGGGGGTTACGGAGAGAAACCGCTAATGAGTTAGGCATTTCTCTTGGAACATTAAAATATAAGATAAATAGATTGGGAATAAAAAGGGAACTAAAGGATAAGAATCTATGGTAAAAAGGGGGGTTATTCTACTAGTCCTCCTTATCATCCCATATTCTGAGTGCTTTGGGAATGAAAATATCTATCCTATAGTAATAACCTCTTCAAGGATAGAGGAACCTCTAAACAGGGTCGGTAGCTCTTTTACACTTATATCCAATAAAGATGTAGAAATAAGGAAGGATATAAATGTTTCAGATGTGCTCAGGAATATTCCAGGAGTTACAATTCAACAGTCAGGAACAATTGGAGAACAAACATTTTTAAGAATGAGAGGTGGAGAGACAGATTATACTCTTTTTATGATAGATGGTATAAAACTGAATTCCCCATGGATGGGTGTTTTTGACCTTGCTGATTTTACCTGGGATAACATAGAAAGGATAGAAGTTTTGAGAGGTGGAGCAAGTTCTTTGTATGGAGCAGATGCAATGAGCGGAGTAGTTAATATTATAACAAAGAGGGGAAGAGGTAAAAGAAAATTTTCCGTAAGTAATGAATCAGGGAATCTTAGAACTTTTAGAGAAAAAGTTTTATTAGAAGGGGAATCAAATCTATTTAATTATTCATTTTCCTTTTCTCATATGAGAACAGGAGGCCAATTTGAAAGAGATAGCTATAGAAATGTAACATCATCTTCTAATATAGGCTTTAATCCATCTATTAGTTCTTCTATCAATATTATTACCAGATATATAGATTCAAGAAAAGACCTTGCTATAGACTTCCCATTCTCACTTTTCCCGAAGATTCATCTATTTTTTGATGATAATTATTTCTTAAGAAAGAGATATCTGATAAATTCCGTTATATATAAACAGTATATATCACAAAGATATAATTTTATTGTAAAATTGGGGTTTCTAAATAATAGACTAAAATTGAATAACCCTGAGGATATTAATGTTCCATATATTCCAAATATAGATTTTGGGAATTTACATGAAAAAAGGATTATCTTTGGTATTCAAAATAATTTAAAACTATTTGATTTTAATACCATTGTGACAGGGATAGAGATTGAAAGAGAGAGAGTTGACTGGAGAGATTGGGGAAATCTGTTCTTTGGAAAACTACAATTTAATAGGGTAAATAAGATGAGAAGAAATATAGGACTATTTTTAAATTCAATATATTCATTTGATAATTTATCATCAAATATTAGTTTTAGATTTGATGATAATTCAGATTATGGAGATAATTTTACACCAAGATTTTCATTCTCCTATTATATGTTAGATAATACAAGGATTAAGGGTGGATTTGGGAAGGGATTTAAAGTTCCTACATTTCAAGAACTATATTTCCCGATTTTTGGGAATAAAGATCTTAAAGCAGAAAAGAGTAGAAGCTACGATATAGGTTTAGAAACAAACTTATTAGGTGGAATAATTAGTATTGAAGCCATATACTTTTATAATCACTTTAAGGATATAATAGATATAGATCCTAAGACAATTAAAGCTGTTAATATTAAAAAGAGTAGAACAAATGGATTGGAATTTATTATGAGATTTATTCCATCAAATTCGTTCTCTATTGAAGCAAATCATACATATCTTTTAACAAAGGATAATTTTACAGGAAAAGAATTGCCAAGGCGTCCCAAAAATAGTATGAATATACATACCGAATATTTACAAAACAAATTTACCTTTAACCTTGATATAAATATAAGGAGTAGCCAATTGGAAAATATTGATATTATAGGTCTGAATGGAAATCTATTAAAAGGTAGGAATAGTGGTTATACAAAGGTTGATCTTGCAACAGAATATGAACTATTTAAGAATATTTATATATCTGGAAGGATTGACAATTTATTTAATAGGAATTATTATGAATTAAAGGGATATAGGGCACCAGGTATAAACTTTTCTATAGGAATAAAGGGAATATTTTAATGAAAAAATTCCTTTTAATATCTTTATCTATTCATTTAATAATTTTCTTCCTTACATATAATATGTCGATTATTGTTATAAAGAAGGTTAATTCAGGTATAATTGAAGTTATTAGAATTTTAGATAATATCCATAATTCAGATTCTAAATCTATGGTAGAAAGTAATATAAAGAAAACTTTAACATATAAGCATAGAATAGAGAAGTTGAAAGCTATTAAAGAAAGAATTCCTATTAAGTTAGCCAAGAAAGAAAATATAATTTTAAAAAATCCTGTTAATAAGTTTATAATAAAAGATAAAGTTAGGGATGATGAGCATAAAGAAGATAATAGAGATAATAATAGAGAAGCGATATCCACTATAGATGAAAATATAGGAAAAATGGTAAATAATGGTAGAGGTACAAATGAAAATAAAGTTATGGAAGTAAAAAGAGATAAAAGTACAGGCATAGAAGAAGAATATAGCCATTATGATAGGGATTATATACTTAACATAATAAGGGAGAAAATAGAAAAAGTGAAATTTTATCCATTTTTAGCAAGGGAAAATGGGATAGAGGGAGAGACTAAGATTAAATTTATAATGAGAGATGATGGCAGTATAGATAGGATTAAGATAGTAAAATCATCTTCATATGGTATTCTTGATAAAGCTTCTATTCGGATAGTTTATAAGGCTCAACCATTTCCTTATATTAAAGGATGGATAGAGATCCCGCTTATATATAAATTAGAGGAGTAATTGTGCCATTCGGGATAGGTGCACAAACCATAAGACTAATAATTGGTGGTATTGTTCTGCTTTCATCATTAATGATTGGGTATTTTGCTCCCATAGAGGAGAAGAGTATTAAAACTCATATCTCCTTTATATCTCCTTCCTTTACAATAGAGAATATAAAGAATGGAGGCATAGGGATTCTCTTTCCAACCACAGGATGGGGAGAAGAGAGATACGGGAAGTTAATAATGGATATACTTGGAGACGTTATTACAAATGATAGAAGGAGTTTGAGAGTAATTCATCCGAATAGGGGATTAGAACTTATAGATAGAGAAGGACTTACGAAAGAATATGCGTTAGCTAAAGAGAATTATGAAAACACTGGAGAATGGGATAAGGGATTTTTGAAAAGGATTGGTAAAGCTATAGGAGCCAGATATCTTGTTCAACCAATTATGACAAGATTTGAACATGCATCTTCTAACCGCTCAGCGAGAGTGAATGTATTGGGAGTCAGGGTGCTTAACACAAGAGAATCAACTATAAGACTATCTATTCAGATATGGGACAGCATAAATGGAAATATTGTCTGGGAAGGATTTATTGAGGTTTCAATAATGGATGATACTATAAAATCAAAACCTGTTAGATTTTATGAAGTTGCAAGAGTTGCCTTTGAGAGATTAATTAATGAAATACCTGAAGGGTTTGTAAGAATAAGCGTTAAGGGGGAAGGGAAATGAGATATTTATCTATAACTATTTTAATATTTTTTACTATTTCATGCTCTGCTGGAGCTTTTAAACAGTTAAATGTGGAATCTCATATATTATTTAAAGAAGTTGATAATTTATCAAAGGGCAATATAGGCTTTCTAACAACAACTGTGGGGACTGGAGAAGAAAAATATAGAAGGGTGGTAATGAATATACTTGCTGAGGTTATTAAAAATAATAGAAAAGACCTTAAGATAGTTCCACCAAGTCTTGGGTTTAGCCTTATTAATAGTAAGGAACTTGCAGATGAATATGCTAAAGGGAAAAAAGATTATGAGATAACAGGGATATGGAATAAGGAAGTATTAAGAAAAATTGGGAAGGCAATGGGGGTTCGTTACCTTATACAACCAGAGTTGATAAAGTTTGAAACATGGACTAATACCAGAGTAAATCTTGTCGGAATAAGATTAATGGAAACAAGAGAATCTACTATTAGAGTATTTATGCAGATATGGGATACAGAAACAGGGGCTATTGTGTGGGAGGGAGCTGGCGAAGCAACCTTTGCCAAAGATTCTTTAAAATCAAGACCTGTAAGATTTGAAGATATAATGAGAATTGCGTGGAAAGATTTGATAAAGAAGCTCCCGGGTAAGGAGATAAAGAAAGGAGAAATTAATTGATATATACTGGATTAGATAGTATTAATAGGTTTTTCCCTCTATAGACTTCAACCCTGTATACCCCTTTTTCTTTAACTTCATAAGTAAGAGTATAACCATTCATTTCTTTGATTAAATATCCATCCTTAATCAATCTTATGCTTCCATTTAATGGAGTAAATATCTTAATGGTTATATCATTATTAAATTTTATGTCATCTCCCATAATAACCTTTTTATTACCATTTTCTGCTATAAATTTAAAACCTGTTGCATTACCATATATATCAAAAGAGATATAGACATGGCCTTTCTTTATGGCGCCCATTAAAGATTCCTTGCTTAGCTCCTTAGCCTTTATATGGGTTGTAACTATCCTGAATAATTCTTCATATGTTCCTACTTTTCTCCCAAACAGTTTTGTATTCTGATGTGCATCGTTACCAGCAATACCAACTATCTTTCTATACTCTGTAAGAGAGTCCCATCTTTTAAGATTTTTATATGGATAGTCAATTATAGATGAGAAAAACGGCTTTGGTGTTAAGAATAAAGCTCTTAAAAAAAGATACAGCTTATTTTCATCTTTGACATCAGCATGTATATTATATATCTCGATACCATCATAATAATTCAGTAAATCCCAGTCTTTGAATTTTTCTATATGACTTATAAATGATACTCCTTCCTGATCTTTTATATCTTTAATAATTTTATTTATATCTTGATCAGGTTTTATGTATCTATCAATGTTCAAAGCCAATATAGATCCTCCTCCCTTAGAAATCTCTGCCCCAACTATAAACAATATTCCATTATGCCATCCTCTTAATCCCTCTTTTATTGAACTCTCTGTTATATGGTCAGTCATTATGAGAAAATTTAATCCTACTTTTTTAGCTGAACTGATTATATCTTCAAACTTTCCATTGCTATCGTGAGAAAGCCAAGAATGGCAATGAATAACCCCTCTATAGTCATTATATCCATCATCTATTATAGATGATTTTATATATTCTGTCCTTTCAGGTGGTCCGGTAAAATTATGTATTGTAGAGCATGAGGATAAGAGTATTAATATCCAGAAAATAAAATTCTTCATTTTATTCCGAAGCTATTTCTGAAAAAACTTAATACCTTCCACTTTACATAGGGCAGTGCCAATATAGATGTATAATGCCCTAGGGGGAGATATATGGTTTCAGGACTCCCTGAGGCTTTTCTCAAATTTTCAGCATATTTTCGTCTTATAACATGATCAAATATGGCAATAAACATAAGACCTCTTTTATGATTAGTATTTGATGCCAGAATTATTGGATCTGTTTTTATTCCTTTTAGAAGTCTATCATGAAATTCCATTAGAGATATATTAAGTCTCTTCATGACGGATGCTCGTTCTCTTTTTATTGTAATTTCATTAGAATATGATAGTATATCTGCAATAGGTCCTCCTGCTAATCCTGTAACATAGCACTTTATTCTATAATCAATAGATGAAATTATAGATGTTAATATACCACCAAAGCTTATTCCAAAAGCTCCAATACTATCTTCATCTATATTCCCTTCCTTATATAGCCAATCTAAGACCTGTCTATAATCTACTACAATCTGTCTTAATTCATTCTCAAAAGACTCTATATCCTCATTAGGTTTACTTAATTCCTTTCTTCTAAATACTATAATAGAAGATATCCCATGCTTTGCAAAATATCTTGCAAAGCTTCTTTCAATTGAATAATTTCCGCCAGCTATTGGTGATATAAGGATTACTGGACTCCTATCCTTAACCTCATAGAATGAAAATACTATATCCTTTTTACCTTTTATAAACATAATAGATGAGGGAAACTTAACCTTCTTGATCATATATAGTCCCTTATCTTTAATAATTTGAATATTAGCCTTTATATCCTGTATCGGGTAATTGTAATATGGATTAATCATCTTTTTAGAGATATTGGCATAATAATATATAAGTGAGGATTTGTGGATACATCCTACTAAGAAGAAGAGAATAAATAGAGTGAATAAGAAATTCTTCATCTTTTTTAAAAATTATATCATAAATATGATAAATGAATAATAAATTTGAGTCAATATAGGTATAAACCCCAAATTCCGAAATAGGAAGGTCAAACAAGCCAAAAAGT
>CAZCTP010000088.1:0-10810 GCA_964501575.1 uncultured Thermodesulfobacteriota bacterium | reverse complement strand
GCTTTTGCCGTTATTTGTTTCTGGTGATATTATATCACCGAGGCACGCGCTTTCAGAGATGACAGAGTACATAAACCTTTGCAAATTCTAAATCGGAAATTTGGGGTCTCCTTAGTCTTTGATTCTTTTTATACCCTGTTGTATAATTAGGATAGAGTTTTTTGTATATTTTGCTCCGAAAATAAATTGCAACCCATTTTCATCATGTGTGGTGCCACAAAAGTGGCATAAGGGTTTTAGTATAGAAATCTATCAACCGCTGATTGATTTAATTGAAGAGGTAATTAAAATTCATACAGAATTTCAAATCCTCCCATGGGTACATATCCTGAATATTTACCAGGATATCCTGATTTGCTCTGAGAGACTGTTCTACTAACATAAAATATATAGAAAAATCCTATATCTATCCTAAGTTTATCTTTTTTTATTCCGACACCAGCAGAGACTATATGAAAATCCATATCCGGAAGACCCGGGAATATCCAATCCTTACTTAATGCAGCCCGTTCATACATATATCCGCTTCTTAATGCTATTACATCATCAATCCAATATTCAAATCCTATATGGAATCTTGCGGTATCTTTTGAATCTTGATAGACATGTCTATTTAAAAAGTTAAATTTATCAAATCTTGTTCTTGACTTATCAAAATATGACCAATCGCCATATTTTAAGCTTGTAGCAAGTGTAAATCTATCTGACGGTTTATATGCAATACCCAAATTAATTATCTGAGGAATATACATATCCAGTTTAAAACCATCCTTTTTACCATCAAGAAATGCATCTCCTTTCTCTATAATCTTCATAGGAGTTCTATAGCTAAAGCCAAGATATATTGATGGATATATTTTATACAATAAGCCAATTGTAGATCCATATCCTATTCCATCAGAATTTAGAGTGAGATAACCCATGGGAGTTGGCTGATCTATATCCGCTTTCCCATATCCAATATTAAACTCTACTCCCAATGATAGGTCAGGATTAAATTCATAAACAACAGTAGGGCTAAAGAACATCACTCCTGATATAGATTTTATCTTTCCATTCATTCCATGTTCCTTATCACTCTTAAATTCAAATCCAACACCAAGGGTACTATACATTCCTATACCAAGAATAAAGGGTCTTTTTTTATCTGTGGAGTACCCAAAGAATGGAATCTGTGGAAATGCATCATTAACTTCATTATATCCAGTAGGACTCCTGTATCTAACTCTTAGAGCAGGAAGCAAGAATCCCGTAGCAACATTTGATCCTTTAAGGAGAGAAAGACCTGCTGGATTAAAATATAAAGCTGATCCTATATCATCTGGGGTTCCAGTCATTGCACTTCCCATTCCTATTGCTCTTGAACTTATTGATGCAGGGTCCATTATAGTGGCATAGGAAGGACATATTAATAATACAAAAATTATAAGGGAAAAAATTGCGTTTTTAGCCATAGTAATCTTCCTTTATTTTTGAAATTATTAAAATTCATAGGATATATCAAATCCCCCTGCGGGCATATACCCTGAATATCTTCCAGAATAGCCTGTTTTACTATTTATTGAGTTTCTTGTAGGAAATATTGAATAATTAAGTCCTACATTTATTGTTAGCTTTTTATGCCTTATTCCAATACCTGCCCTCAATTCATGGAAACTTAAATCAGGTAATCCTGGAGTTAACCATTCACCATTTATAGAGTATTGGTCATAGAGATATCCCCCTCTTATTGCTATTTTTTCATTAATCCAGTACTCTACTCCAAAATGGTATCTTATACCATCTCTTGTATTCTGACTTAGATGATTATTTAGAAAGTTTAAATCTTTAAATCTTGTTCTTGATTTATCAAAGTGTGACCAATCAGAATATTTTATACTCATAGCAAGGGTAAATTTATCTGATGGTTTATAAGCTAAACCCACATTTACCATCTGAGGGAAATACATATCCAGTTTAAAGTCATCCCTCTTACCATCAAGAAATGCATCACCTTCCTCTATAACCTTCATGGGAGTCCTATAGTAAAGGCCAAGATATATTGACGGATAGATTTTATATAATAATCCTATTGTAGAACCATATCCAACCCCGTCAGCATTCAGGGTAAGGTATCCCAGGGGTGTTGGCTGGTCTATATCGGATTTTCCGTATCCAATATTAAACTCTATTCCTAATGATAAATCAGGGTTAAATTCATAAGTAACAGTAGGACTTATGAACATAACACCTGATACAGATTTTATCTTCCCATTTAAACCATGCTCTTTATCACTCCTAAATTCAAAGCCAACTCCAAGGGTACTATACATTCCTATACCAAAAATAAATGGTCTCTTCTTATCAGTAGAATACCCAAAGAATGGTATTGGAGAAAAGGCATCATTTTTTTCATTATATCCCAAATCATTTCTATATTTTATCCTTATATCTGGTAATATCATCCCTGTACTCATATTTGACCCCTTAAGGAGGGATAACCCCGCTGGATTATAGTAAAAGGCTGATGTTACATCGTCCGGTGTCGCAACCATTGCACTTCCCATTCCTATTGCTCTTGCTCCCATTGCTCCTGGGTCCATAATGCTCCCATAGGAATCCAATTTTAATGTAAGTATCAAGATTACAATAAAAAAAATAGACCTCTTACTCATATAAAAATTCTCCTTTCAAAAGGTATTATTGAGCTGTTAAGCCACCATCTATTACAAATATACTGCCTGTTACAAATGAAGACTCATCAGATGCTAAAAATAGGGAAAGATATGCTATCTCCTTTGGATCTGCAACTCTTCCCATGGGGGTGATCCTCTTAGCCATTTCAACAAACTCATTTCCAAGCCTTCTAATCATTGGTGTATCAACACCACCAGGGCATATAACATTTACTCTTATATTTTTTGGAGCAAGTTGAACAGCTAAGGTTCTACTTAATGATATAACTCCTCCCTTTGCTGCAGTATATGCATCTAATCCCTCTCCTCCAATTAATGCACCAACAGAAGAGATATTTATTATAGATCCCTTACCACTTCTTACCATTTCTGGTATAGCATATTTGCAGGACAAATATATGCTCTTTAGATTGACATCTATTATTCTATCCCAGTTCTTTTCCTCAAGTTCTACAATTGGGGCATCACCGACTTCTGTTGCTGCATTATTATATAATATATCAATTCTACCATAATTTTTTACTGTAAAACCTATCATATCCTTAACACTATTTGAATCTGAGACATCCCCGGTAAAGGCTATTGCTTCTCCACCTTCCTTTCTAATCATTTCAACTGTTTCTTGAGTCATATCATCTATATAGTCATTAACAACAATTCTTGCTCCTTCCTCAGAGAATAGGAGGGCAGCTGCTCTCCCCTGCCCTCCTCCTGCTCCAGTTATTATCACTACTTTATCTCTAAGTCTCATAGCTTATCTCCTATTTTATTCCTAAATCTTCTTTAATCCTTATTGCGGTATTATACCCTGGTCCCATTGTTATACCTCCGGTTGGCCATGTGGATCCACCCGTCATATAAAGATTTGAAATAGGAGTCTTATAGTCGGTAAACCCCGGGAAAGGCCTCGTATAGAACTGGTCTATTGTGGTTCTTCCCACAATTATATCCCCGTTTCTAAGATTGGGATTTCTCCTCTCAAGGTCTAAAGGAGAGTCCACATATATCTTTAATATAAGATCCATAAGATTTGGTGCAAATTCCTCAAGTTTTCTCAGAGAGGCTTCAGCAAATTTCATCTTATGAACATCCCAGCTTGATCCATCTTTAAGCCTTCCTGGCACAACCACACATCCATTATACAGGGTCGCTTTACCTTCTGGAGCCCTTTTTGCCTTTGAACACAGCTCTGTAGAATAGTTCGATGTAAACAGACATATATTATCCCATGGGATTATCCCTTCCATTGAAAGATGGAAATTCTTCATACAATAATTCATATCTCCATAATATACAAATGTATTTGCATTATCTAACTCGGAATCTATGAAATGAAGCTGCCCATCAAGAGCAGCATGAACCATAAAAGTTCCATAGCCAAACTTATAATTTCTTGCCTTTCTTGAAAAAACCTCTCCAAGATTATTCTCTCCAACCACATCAAGGATAAGCTGGGGAATTAAGCTTAATATCACCCCTTTTTTAGCCTTTATAACTTCCCCATCATTTAATTTAACCCCAGTAGCTTTACCGCCTTCGACAATAACCTCTGTAACTTCAGAATTAGCTCTTGCCTCGCCACCCTGAGCCTGCAAGCATTTCAAAAGTGATTGGACAAGCATACCAGAACCCCCTAAAGGTTTTCCTATCCCTTTTTCCTGGACAGCGAAAGGCAGAATATATATCATCATACCGGCTCCATATTCATCCGGAGCATTATCCACCTGGGCTGCATAACCCATAAGCCATGATTTCACAATCTCATTCTCAAAGTTCTCATTTAAAACATCCATTGGAGTGAGAAGCATCGATCTTAAGAGTTCTCTTCCCATCTCTGTCTGTTCCAAGGCACCAAAGGTAACAGAGAATGGGGCTGCTGGAGCCCAGAATGGACTTATCAGAAAATTCTTAAGATTTACAAATTGCTCATATAATCTTTTAAACGCCTCTGCATCATGCTGAGAGAATTTTGCAATACTATCACATGTTTTATCCACATCCCGATACATTATAATAGATGATCCATCAGGGAATATCGTCCCTGACATCTTATCATGGAAATAATATTCAAGTCCGTACTTCTCCTCTAATTCAAGCTCCTTTATACAGGGACTGAACAGACACCAATCATGTTCTGTAGAGTGAGTATCATGCTTGAATCCCGGAAGGGTGACCTCCTCTGTTATACACGCGCCACCAAAGACTTCTCTCTTTTCTAAAACAATAACCTTTAATCCAGCTTTTGCAAGATAACAGGCACATGTAAAACCATTATGTCCTCCTCCAACTATAACTACATCATATTCTTCCATCTTTCACCTCCACCATTTTTTTACTTTAAAATCATCAGCTATTACATTTACCGAATTATATCCTGGAGCACAGGTAACTCCACCACATGGATGGGTTGTTGCTCCTGTTAAGTATAAACCTTCTATTTCTTCAAGCTTATAATTTGATGCTCCTGGGAATGGTCTATATATCCCCATCTGATCCATTGTAACATCACCACCCATCATTGACCCCATTCTTAGATGTGGATTCTTCCAGTCATAGGGAGTATATGAATATTTACCCAATATATTATCCTTATTAAGATTTTTAACATATTTACTCCATGCTTCTATACAATAGTCTGTTACTTCATCCCTTCTTAAATCCCAATTCTTAACATCCCCATCTAATGCGTAACAGGTTAAAAACCAGAAATTGGCTATATGTCTCCCCCCAGGTGCTATTGAGGGATCCACCTTTGATGGCTGGTAGGTAATACCAAAGGGGATTCTATTTAATCTGTTCTCTTTTATATCATTTGTTGATATTTGCATTTCTTCAAGAGTATCACATCCACAGGCTATAAGCACAGCTGTCTTATTTAAATCTGGTTCCTTTTCCGCAGCTTTCCAGTCAAGACTTTCTTTAAGGAGAACAATGGGAAGGATTGCACTGTTAATATCCCACCTATAGCCTTCTGCCTTATAAACAGTACTATCGCTGAAGGATTCTCTTCCAATAAGCTCCAATACTGTCTGTTGAGTACCAGCAGATGATACAACGGCCTTATTCGCTCCTATTCTCTCTCCATCTGAAAGTTCAACTCCTACAGCCTTCTTATTCTCAACAATGATCTTTGTTACAAGCTTGCTACAGATTACTTTACCTCCATGGGCATCAATAAACCTTTTTAATGCTTGAGCTATCATATTTGATCCTCCAACAGGAACTCCCCATGGAAGATCAGCCATTGTTAGAGATAAAAGAAGGAACATAAGCCCTGTACCATTAACATCCTGAGGATTTGCCCCCTGAGTTGCCGCATGCATTATAAATACCTTCATCTGTTCAGATTCAAATAACTGATTTGCTATATCTTTACAGCTCTGAAGCATCATCTTCACAAGGTTTTTACCTGTTTCAGTCCCCTCAAGCGGTGCAAATATCTGGGAATACGGAGCTGGTGAGGAAAACCAAGAGTTTATAATCATATTTAGAAGTCCCCTATATTCTTTATATAACTCCCTATATCTCTTTGCATCCCTCTTAGAGAATTTTTCAATCTGTTTAGCTGTTCTATCAACATCCTTGTATTGTACAATTGAACTACCATCACTGAATACAGTTGCATAAGCAGGATCAGGAAATATCCATCTTGCTCCATATTTTTCAAGCTCAAGGTCCTTTGGAACGGGGCCAAGATGTAGCCATATATGAGATTGAGAATGGGTGCTTATCTTAAATCCTGGAAGTAATCCTGGAAGGGTGCTACCATCTACAGTCATGCATGCACCCCCTATAATATCCCTCTGTTCCAATACTATAACACTTTCACCAGCTTTAGCAAGATATGCTGCAGCTGTTAAACTATTATGCCCTCCTCCAATAAATACAAAATCATATCTTTCCATCCTATCCTCCCTTTACTTAAAATTCTATCGATTCCTTATACTCCCCGAATACTCCCCTTAAAACATCACATATCTCACCAATTGTAGCATATTCCATAACAGCATCAATTATATATGGCATTAAATTATTTTCCCCCTTTGCAGCATTTTCTAAATTTTTTAATGTTTCTATCACCCCCCTATTATTTCTTGTCCTTCTCAATTCCTTTAAGAATTCCATCTGCTTTTTTTCTACTTCTTCAGATATATTTAATATCTCAATATCTTTCTCTTCGCCCTCTACATACTCATTCACCCCCACTATTATTCTTTCTTTATTTTCTATCTCTCTCTGATATCTATAAGATGCTTCACCAATCTCCCTTTGAGGATAACCAAGCTCTATAGCCTTTACCATTCCTCCCATTTTATCTATCTTCTCTATATAATCCATAGCTAAAGACTCCATTTTATCTGTTAAAGCCTCTATAAAATATGAACCTGCCAATGGATCTATTGTATCTGCGACTCCACTCTCATGAGCCAATATCTGTTGGGTTCTTAATGCTATCTTCACCGCCTCTTCTGTCGGTAATGCAAATACCTCATCCATTGAGTTTGTATGGAGAGATTGAGTTCCTCCAAGAATAGCTGATAGAGCATGTATAGCCACTCTTATAATATTATTCATAGGCTGTTCCTTTGTTAAAGCACATCCTGCAGTCTGTGTATGAAATCTAAACATCATAGAGTTTAATTTTTTTGCTTTAAACCTCTCTTTCATTAATCTTGCCCACATTCTTCTACCAGCTCTAAATTTTGCAACTTCTTCAAATAGATCATTATGGGCACCAAAAAAGAAAGAAAGCCTTGGAGCAAAATCGTCAACTCTTAGTCCTGCCTCAATTCCAGATTTAACATACTCAATTCCATCTGCTATAGTAAAGGCTAACTCCTGAACAGCTGTTGAACCAGCTTCTCTTATATGATATCCACTTATGCTTATTGTGTTCCATCTTGGTACATGTTTAGAACAAAATTCAAACACATCGGTTATTAACCTTATTGACGGTTCTGGAGGAAATATCCATGATTTCTGGGCAATGTATTCCTTTAGGATATCATTCTGAATTGTTCCGCCAATATCATTCAGACTAACTCCCTGTTTCTTCGCAACTCCGATATACATTGCAAGTAATATTGACGCTGGTGCATTTATGGTCATGGAAGTAGTTATCTTATTAAGTGGAATCCCCCTGAATATTATCTCCATATCCTTCAGAGAGTCAACGGTAACACCGCATTTCCCAACCTCCCCTCTACTCTTTGGATGATCAGAATCATATCCCATAATGGTTGGAAGATGAAATGCAATACTTAATCCTGTTTGTCCATTTTTTAATAAATAATGATACCTTTTATTTGTATCCTCTGCCGTACCGAATCCAGAGAATTCTCTCATAGTCCATATTCTGCCTCTATACATAGAAGGGTATATCCCCCTTGTAAAGGGATACATCCCCGGAAAACCAATATCTTTTATATAATCTATATTTTTAATAGTAAGCGGAGTATATAAAGGCTCTATTTCAATATCTGATAGACTTTTGAACTTTTTGAATCTTTCAGGATTTTTATCAATCCATTTCTTATACACATTATCTATCCATTTGGTAAATTCTTTCTCAGTTTCTATTCCCATATCTATTTAAGAAAATAAGAGGAAATTATAAGCCTCTGGATCTCTGATGTACCCTCATATATTTCTGTGATTTTTGCATCTCTGAAATATCTCTCTACATTATACTCCTTTATATATCCATATCCTCCATGTATCTGAATAGCCTTAAGAGCTCCTCTCATAGCAACTTCTGATGCATGAAGCTTTGCCATAGATGCTTCCTTAATATAACTAACCCCCTTATCCTTAAGAAATGCAGCTCTGTATGTCAATAATCTTGCAGCATCTATCTCTACTGCCATATCTGCAATCATCCATCTTATTGCCTGAAACTCACTAATAGGTATTCCAAACTGCTCTCTTAACCTTGAGTAATTTATGGAATCCTCAAGCGAAGCTCTTGCTATACCCAATGCCTGTGCAGCAATTCCTATCCTTCCAGCATCTAAGGTATCCATGGCAATTTTGAATCCTTTATTAATATCACCTAATAGATTCTCCCTCGGTATTATACAATCCTCTAATATAAGTTCACATGTACTTGAAGAATGAAGCCCGAGTTTTTTTTCAATCTTTCCCAAAGAAAACCCTTCTGTACCTTTCTCTATTATAAATGCACTGATACCATGGACTCTCTTTTCTCTTTCAGTGGATGCAAATAGAATACATATATCAGCTTCTTTAGCATTTGTTATAAAATTCTTCCTACCATTTATAATCCATTTATCTCCATCAAGCTTTGCAGTTGTTTTCTGATTTCCAGCATCTGAACCTGCCCCCGGTTCTGTTAGTGCAAAACATCCTAATCTTTCTCCTTTAGCTAATGGAATTAAAAATTTTCTCTTTTGATTTTCATTTCCATATTTATATAGAGGCTCACATACAAGAGAATTATTTACAGATATTATAACCCCCAAGCTTGCCCATATCCTTGATATTTCTTCAAGAGCCACAACATAGCTTATGGTATTCATTTCAGCTCCTCCATAGCTTTCAGGTATCATCATTCCCATAAGCCCTAACTCAGCACACTTTTTTACAATCTCATAAGGAAACTCTTCTCTTTCTTCATATTCTTTAACAAAGGGTTTTATCTCTTTTTCAGAGAATTCTCTTATGCTATCTCTTAAGATCTCATCCTCTTTAGATAGATCAAAATCCATTCTGTTTTTATTCTAATAACTATATTATATAATGTCAATTATAAAATAAAAATAAGAAGTGCCTCATACCATAGTTTATCTTATGACTGTAAAGCAGAAAACCACGACTATAGTATATTGAGTAGAAATTTCTCCTATTGGCTTAAAGGATGTAAGAAATCGTCAAAGGGGAATAAAATAAACACATCAGTTAGAAAAACACTCTTCAATAGTTATTAGTGTTTCTTTGGCACATTTATCCCAGCTAAATGCTCTCACTCTATTAAAGCCTTTTTCTATAAACTCTTTTCTCAAATCCTCACTGGTAAGTAGATTTTCAATAGCCTCTGCTATTTCACCAGGATCATATGGATTGATGAAGTAAGCTGCATCACCAGCAATTTCCGGAATAGCTCCAGTTTTTGGACCTATTACAGGACATCCACAGGCCATTGCTTCTAAAACTACCATACCGAATGATTCATAAAAAGAGGTTAAAACAAATAATTCTGCTAAATTATAGAAAGCAACCAGATCCTCCTGAGGAACCCAACCTGCAAAAATGACCTTTTTTTCTAAACCAAGCCTTTCAATAATAGAGCATTCATTCTTAAAGCCCCATCTGGGACTACCTGCTACCACAATTTTATGTGTAAGTGTTGTATGGATCTTAGAGAAGGCTTGAATTAAGCTTCCAAAGTTTTTGCCTGGATAAATTCGGCCTACATAAAGAATAAATTTTTCTGGCAGATGATATTTTTCTTTTATATTTGTTAAAAATATAGAGTCATCTACAGGTTTAAATATTGGATTAATACCAAAATAGATAGTTTTAATCTTATTCTCATTAATTTTCAGAATATTAATAAAATCATTCTTAGTAAAATTAGAGTTAGATATAATAAGATCGGTTTTATTACAATACAAGGGCATCATTTTTCGAATGTATACTCTATCAAGGAGTTTATATACATTTGGGTAAACAAACCATTCTGAACCATGCGATACCATTATAGTTTTACATTTTGTGAATAATGGCACAGTAAATTTTGGATGAAAAATAATATCAATTCCTTCACGCTTAGCTTCAATTGGAACTTTTATCTGATCCCATATAGCTTTATTTGGCGCTTTTACCAGCTTCTCTCTGACATTTTCATGGGATGCATATCTACCAAGGAAACCAGGATTACGATAAAAAAGAACATATTCATTATTTTGGTCAATCTTAAGAATATTATCCATAAGATTCTGAGTATAGATTCCTACTCCTTCTTTCTCATCAATTGCTCTAAGCATTACTCCAATCTTCAAGCATTTTTCTCCACAGATTTATATTTTATAAATATTTTATTATATTTATTACATAAAAACAAGTGGAAGCATCTCCAATTTCGTGATGGAAAAAAGGATGGCTCACCTTAAAAT
>CAZCTP010000087.1:0-10898 GCA_964501575.1 uncultured Thermodesulfobacteriota bacterium | reverse complement strand
AATGGGGTCAATTTTATTTGCAGAAAAGGGGTCAAAATCCTTGACAATCTATAATGTTCAATATTGGCAAATCTTCTACATTTTCCACTGTCATGAAAAGACCTCCTCCTCCCATGAGTGGATATCCATTGATTTCTGCGAATATACATAAAACAAAACTATTTAAAATAGCTGAGAAGGCTTCTTTATTCTGGCTTTTAGGTTCTATTCCATACATAACTTTATCCAAAATCAATTTCTCTGTATTTTTATAAACTATAAATTTTGGATTATAAGTTGACAGCCATATATTTTCATCTTGAACCACACCTAATTCCCACCAATACCTTCTCCCCCTCACACTCGGCACCTCTGGCCAGGGAATGCCATTTTTTGTCTTCTGTTTTTCTCCCCATTCAATGTATTTTAATGCTCCTAATTTTCCCTCCTTCTTTAGTTCCTCTTTACTTTTATTACAGACGAAAATTTTATATTTCAACTTAGAAGTGCCAATTAAAATTGTGCCTGATTCCTTTGGAGATTTTATTACAGGTTTTAAAAACTCCTCCTCAATTTTCCATTTTTTAATCTTTTCATCATCTAAATAGAAAAATTCATTTATACCTGTTGTATATCCTCTTCTTATCTCAGCCACTTCCCTCAATGGAACCAATTTATCCTTACACTTCTCCAATATCTCAAAATAAACCTCGGGAGCTCTTAAGTATTTTCCCCATTTTGCAGTTTTGCCCTGGTTTTCCAACTCCTGAAGCAAATCTCCTTGTTTCAAAACTCTGATTCTGAAATTGTCATCCTCATAGGTCTTATGTCCCTTAAGGGTGCATACAAATTTTGTTCCTTCAAGTTTATAAGATTCAGATCCTGTGCCTTCTATTTTCTTAACCAATTTCTCTATCCTCTGCCATCTCTGATGGGAAAATTTTAAATCCTGTGGAATAAATTCTTTAAGTTTCTTTTTAAGTTTTACAAATTTAACAAGATGATTTTCTCTTTCCTCTTCATTTGATCCCCGTTCAAGGATAGTAAATATGGTATTTACTGCTGCATCCTCAAACCAGGGTTCACATCTTGATTCAACTATGGCAATAATTTTGAAATTTTTGAGGAAGAATTTTTGGAGTTCATATCCATAGGCGACATCAAGCCAGGCATTTGAGGTAACAATTCCCATCCTCCCGCCTTCTTTTAAGAAATAACCGCAGTGGAAAAAGAGATAAGCATAGATATCAGCCTGTCCAGAAAGCTTAAGTTTTGATTTTTCTATTAAAGGAGATATATCCATGTTATGGTTGAGATATTCTCTTATTATATTCTTCTCTTTCAAGTCAAAAACATCAGGATAAACAATAAGCCAGTCTTTTGCTAATACCTTTTCCAGAAACTTCTTATACCCTTTGACCTTCCTTTCTATTAGTTCCTGACGAATATAAGGGAAATTACCTACAATACAATCAAATTTTGGAATTTCTTCTTTAATGAATTCGCTATTTTCAAAATTTCTGTGTGGGGGTGGAAACTGAAATACAGTATCCTGTTTTATTTCAAAAAAATCACGGGATATAATCCTTGGGAAGTTTTCGAAGTCTTCTATCTTTTGACGGTAAAGATTGATTGTGGCAAGTTGTGCAGGAAATTTAGCAATATCAATACCCCAGAGTCGGGATAGAAGTTTTTTATGGTCTCTTTCTTCTAAGAATTTAAGCCTGTCATATCCGCGGATTAAAAATGTTCCTGTTCCACAGGTAGGGTCAAGAATAAAATCATCTTTATTGCGTATGCAGAAAGTAAGGATAAAATCAACCAGATCCTCTCTTGTGAAATACTGTCCCAGAGCATGGCGTTCCTCATAGGGAATAAGTTTTTCAAATACCTTCCCCACAACATCCTGGGGCATGTTTGAGAAATTGTATCTGTTAAGGTCGTCTAAAAGGCTTTGTAATTCTAAGAGGGCTTTTTCAGGATAGGGAACTTCATCAATTATTTCCTCCTCAAATATTGCCTGATAATCAATGTGTTTTGCTTTTTCAAAGCATTGAGAGAGTTTCTTTAAGATAAGAGAAGGATCAAGGGAAGAAAAATCAGGTTCGGGTAATTCCTTAAAATGACGCCTTAATGTTTCATAAAAGATGATCTTTCCTAAAAGTCTATAAACAATCTGTCTTGATAGAACATAGAGAAATTCATCTTCGTCATAGTTTGCAATACCCTGTTTTACAGCCCATTCCTGAACATCTTTTTTGAATTGCGGCTTGAGGCTAAATTGTGTTGAAAGAGATTTCTTAAGTATAGGTGACATTTTCTCAACTGCTTGATGGAGTCTATGGACAAAGAATTCTGCATCTATGTCAACCTGATAAAGGTGTCCAATTTCTGAGAGGGTTTTTAGGTCATTAATAATTTCTGTTAATCTTTGTTTCAAGAGAGAATCAATGAAAGGATTAATTACAGGCTTAGGAACATTGGGGATTTGCTGAATTGTAAAGTATGTCTTCATTAGATATTCCCTTGAAATAGAGTCACCTTTTTTAGGAGTTCTCCAGAGGATTGTATCTTTAAGATTCCAGGTGATAAAAAATGGTAAATTTAAATTTCGTGCTTTATCTATTACCTTTTCAAGATACTCTGGATGTTCAGGAGGAATGGAAGGAGTGAGAATTTCTATAAGACAAAAGGGTTTATTTTTGAAATATATTAAAAAAGGTCCTTTATATTCTAAGTCCGTATTTTCTAAATTTTCTTTTAACCAGAAATTTATTATGTTTTTGATTTCCATTACTATATTTTCTCCTTCAAGTTCAGTTTTTCCTTTACTATTTGGGTGAGAAACTCTGCTTTTGATTCATCGTAGGTAAAGTCCAAAAATAACTCAAAACATTTTTTGAGTGTATCCGTAACATATTTTTCATATTTGGTGACAGCTTTGAAAATTAAGAGGTTATCTTCAGGAATTTTTATATTTTTCTGTGCTCTCTTATTAGCATAGATAATATATTTTGCTTCTGGTGGATTTTTCGCCTGATGACGGAAATAACCTTTTGGAGAAACTACTAAGGTCTTTGAATAAGGATTAATATGAAGCTCTGTTCCAGGAACATCTATCTCACGAAGTTTAATTTTATCAGTATCAATAAAATCATCAGGAAATGTTTTATTGCCTTCCGGTAATACTTCTTCAATTACAAGTTGAATCAGTTCTTCATATTCTGAAGAAAGAGGTTTTTCATTCTTTACTTTAGGGGATTCTCTTTTATAGGAAATTTTTAATTCTTGAGGGAAGGGATTATTTAATAATCCTAATCTGGCAAGTTCATTCTTACCTTTTTCAGTTATTTTCCAAATACCTCTTATTGAACTATCTAAAAATCCTTTTTGAGTTAAAACAAGACGTGCCCAATTAACTCTATTTTCCCATCTTTTACTTATTCCGCTTGGTAAAAATTCATTTTGTTCTTTAAAAGAAAGATTAAAATAATCAGCGAGAGGTTTATAAGTATCAGAAAGGCTGACTTCTCCACCTAAATTATATATAAGATGTAGTAAAGGTATCTCTATATCTCTTTGTGTAGGTATAGACATTTTTAGGCTCCATTTTCTGCATTATTAAGAAATTTAACATACACTGGAGCCCCTGATCTATCTACTTGAAATCTAACATTATAAGGATGCTTTTTTTGATATTCCATTATTAGATTCACTGCTTCCCCAATTTCGAAATATTTTTTATCATCTACAACTGATTTTACTGCCCCTAAAAGTGCTATTTCCCTGATAGTAGCATATCCTAAGGGGCTTTTAATCTTGTTGAAAGCAGATATTAGACTTCTTATTATTTCTTTATCAGTAGTATGTCTCGCTTTTAACTTGAAAGATTTTGAAAGTGTAGAAAAAAAATAAGAGTAAAGGAATTGATCTGTATTTCCCAAATCAGAAAATTTCTTAAAAAACTTTTTCCCCTCTTTTGTAAAACGATATTCATATTTATAGGGATCTGGCTTTTCCAAAATTCCTAAGTCAACAAATGGTTCTAAGCGAGGAGTTATTGCATCTATTTTGGCTCCTCGTCCTCCTGTTCTTGGTTTATTAACCCAGATTTTAATTTTTTTTGCTGATTCGAGTAAATGATTTATTCTTTCTCTATCAACTCCACTGGTTATATTGGGAGTATAAAGCTTTGCTATTTTTTCATATATTTCAGGGAGAAAGTCTCCAGCATTCCAGTCAGAAAACGAATCTTTAAAATTTAACAATCGGGCATAGAGTAACTTTAAAATATCTCCATCGTTTTCAAGAATAGAATATAAGAAAACATATTTTTGATAAGTATTTAAAATTAATGGGTTATAATTCGGGGTATAATTTATAAAAGAATTCAGTTCATCCTTTGAGATAAATTCCAACAATACCTTACCTCTTACCAATAATGAATAAGTCTTTTCTCTGGTAAAGCCTAAGGATGAAAGGAAATATGGATATCTTCTCTGGCAGTCATAAGAATATAATTTACCTGTCTTGGAGGACATTGTGTAGTCAGATAAATATAAGTCTTGAAGTTCTACATAAATTTTCTCCTGGGTATTTTTAGAATAATTTCGCAGTCTGTTTTCAATATATTCTTTTATTGAATCATTTAAGGGGACATTTATTTTCTTAGATATTACCTTTACTAAATCTTCACCTAAAACCTTTAATGGTATACTATCATTTTGTGAGGCTTTATATACCAAATATTTAAGAAATCCTAATCTTTGCTGTGAACGATGTGGATTTTTGAGCGCTCTAAGAAACATTTTTAAAAGCCTCCATGTATACTAATCCTGGGTCTTACTTCCATAAAAAACGCTCTGTCAAGCTCGGTATTAGATACTAACGCCTGTCCCACATCCAAAAGTCTCAAGGATTCATCAAAGGATAAATTTCTCCCTGAATATTTTATCTCATCTGGAAGGGCTGATTTTAAATTTCTTTTAACATATTCAATATCCTGTTGGACAGTTAATCTATGAATAATCATGGTATCAACCTGGGCAAGAATCCTTGAGTCTACTGCTGAAGGTTGTTGAGTGGTAATCATAAAAGATATTCCAAAATTACGTCCTTCTCTGACAAGTTTAACTAAAAGTTCACTGGCAGGATTCTTCCTTTCTGCTGGTAGAATATTTTGAGCTTCATCAATTACAATCCAGCAGGAAGGAATGGAGCTTTTATCAAAAATTGATCCTTCTGCTTCCCCGGTTATTAGTTTATGCTTTTCAATTTCACTTGCTTGAATCCGACTTTCAATTACTTTCTTTATCAAAGAAGATACGATTATGAGTCTTAAATCATCAGGTATTTTATGCAAAAGCAGGATACTTAGATATCCAGCTCTAAGTAGATTTTCTAATTTTGTTCCTTCTTTCTGAAATAAATAATTGTGAGAGAAGGTTAATAATTGTTGAAGAAGTGCACGTCTTGTCTCTGAATGGTAAATTTGTGATAGCTCAGGGTCATTTTTAAGACAATTTATCAGATCATCTACGGAATGATCAGGGTATGGTGAAAAATGTCTTTTCCCATTTGTCCAGCCTTCCTGGGTAACTTTTATATAAACTTCATTAAGTAATTGACCTATTCTATCCGAATAGATATCAACTCCTAAAAGATATCCCCAATCTGAAGCTGAAAGGTCTGGAGTATTGAGAGTAAACGGATAAGGTTTAGACAAAGAAAGCAAGGTTTTATTTTGTTTTGGCTCAAATAAAAGAATATCTAAATCTTGAGGATGTAGATTCCATTTTTTCTGTAAAGAAATTTGAGATTTTACAATTTCTGAGGAAGATTCTTTAAGAGGGAATCCCATCCACTGATAAATTCCCAATGTATCAAATAGAAGGATTGCTTTCTTTTTTGAGATTGTAGAGATAGGGGTTCCCCCATTCTTTGTAGACAATCCCTCTATTATCCCTCCCAAAGTATAAGATTTTCCTGAGCCTCTTTTACCAAAAATGGCTACTACATGCTCTGAAGAAACTTCTTGAAATATAGAGACAATTCCTCCCGTTTCTGCAAGACGCCCTACTAATACCCTATCAGGATAGGATTTTTCGTCTTGCAAACCTATAATAACTTCTCTTCCTATAAACTTAGGCTTTACAGTAAATTTTTTCATACTCTCTATCCAAAGATAAGAGGTGCTATCTCATTTACTATATCAGTGTCAATAACAGGTCTTTCTTTATCCCACGCTGTAATGGCACATTCATTAATTGCTCTGATTATATTTCTTGGAAGAGCCTTTTCAGGATCCTGGGTTGCATATTCTGCCAAAAGCTCAAATGCATCGGCTTTAAAAGGATATGTCTCTAAGCTAACACCCAATTTCTCATCTTTTATTTTCTTCTCTGCTTTTTCTTTATTAATAAATTCTGCAAGCATCTCTTTAACAAATGTTTCTACATCTTTAACAGCAGGTAAATGAGGAATATCTATAATGTTATCTCTACCAACTCTGCCTAAAATGTCCTCTTGGTAAAACCACCCGGGCATATCATCGAGTGTAACAGCTTGGAATGAAATAATAAATCCGGTTGAAGAATTTGATTTGTCAGAGAGTTTACGGAGATAATCATGTAAATCACTCATGGCATCAGCATCAGCTACATTTCTAAACTGTTCAGCTTCATCCATTAAAAATATTAATCTCTCTCCATTTTTAGCACTTAATTTACCAAAGCCGATCAAAATGTTAACTGTATCCCCTACTCCAATATCTCCTAAATTTCTTGTAACTCTCAAATTTTCCAATTCTTTTCCTGTAAGCCTATATCCACAAAGCCATTTCCATGCAAGAAATGACATTTCTCCTCCCAATAATAGTTTCTTGGAAGATTCGATCATATTTACCTCATTACTAAAAATTTCGCCCAGCTCTTTTTCGAAACCGGCACCAATAGAAGAGAGTTTTTCTAACCATTTTACAACTTTGTCTCTTCCCAAAGCTTCCATTATTTGAAGATGCCAATTACGAAAATCAGACTTTTTTCTCATCTCTAAATCCAGATGGACTGTATAGGGTAAAAGTTTACAAGTATCTGGTTTATTGGTTCTGAGTGTGTATTCTATAAAAAACAGACTTTGGGTTTTACCAGAACCATATGGTCCAAATAGAAGAATTTTAGGAACACCTGGATCCACAAAAGCTCTTCTTAACTGTTTTAGCATTCTATCTTTTTCTCTTTCTCTTCCAAAATAAAATTTTGCATCCTCAGGATTAATCTTTGGATCAATGGTAAAAGATTCTCTTTCCTTTAAACAAAACAACTCTTTGAAATCCATAGCTACCTCCTCTCATATGTTATTTTTTTCACTATTTTACTTTCCTTTAGTGTTCTTAATCTTACGCTTCCCCAGTGATAAAGCTCATGTAATATCTGTCTCCCCTTACCTTGATGGAAAATCATGATTCCAATCTCAATATTTTTTCCAATAGAAGTTCGAGTAAGATTGCCCGAACCCAATATACCAAAAATTGGTTCATCTAAAGCACAAATATATAATTTTACATGGAGCGAATTATTATATCTGACTTCAACGAATTCAGAATCCATAAAAATGTTTACTGCTTCTTTATGATAATTCTCTTTGGGTTCTCTTGTAATAATATAAGTGAATATTTTATCTTTTTCTATTTTCTTTCTTAATCGTTCCAAAGAAAAACGTGTATTGAATAAACCGGCTATTATTGGAGAAATAATGATAAGCGTTTTTGCTTTAACATCTCCAATAAAAAATTTTCTAAAAAAATCTTAAACCGGATTATAGCTAATTTTAACAAATGTTATTGATTTATCATTATCCATATTAAATTTGTAGATCGTAAAATAGAATTGACCCCTTCTTTAATATCCTCCTCTCTATCTCTCAATAAAGTTCTTTCTAACTCTCTTATCATCAATCTAAGCTTTTTCAATCCTGCATAAAGACGATCTATAACCAGGAGTTCCGGATATAGGATCTCTTTTCATATCATCTGTAAGAATATTTGCATTAGCATCCCCTCCCCAGCCATGGGGAACACTCACAACCATAGGAAGAATATCCTCTGTTAAATCTGCCTTCATTTTGATCCTGCCCCTTTGAGACTCTATATATATCCAGTCTCCATCATTAATACCATACTTCTCTGCTGTCTCAGGATGAATCTCAGCCTTTGGCTCCGGGTAAACCTTATTATAGGAAGGTATATTTCTAAACATAGAATGGGTATAAATTGGAACCCTTGCTCCAGTTGTTAAGATTAAAGGATACTCCTTTGCTAAATCTGGAGTACTAAAGGGGCTTTCTGCTGGTTCATGATAGGTTGGCAGAGGATCATAACCAAGCTTCTCTAATTTCTCAGAGTATATTTCCACCTTTTTTGAAGGTGTATTAAATCCTTCTCTCTTATATCTTTTTACCAATTGCTTACTCCCATGAAAGACTCCTCTTGGGTCACCCTCTTTTAAATCCTTCAATGTTATATTATCCTTTTTTAATATAGAATCTATAGCCTCTTCAACATCATTCCATGGGAAATATTCTCCATATCCCATCTTTCTTGCCAGTTCAAACCAGAATTTCCAATCCGGCCAGCACCCCCCTGGAGGGTCTACAGCCTTATTATGAAGGGTTGTAAGAGGCATATTTGGCGAATATTGAGCAAGCATAGTTGTTTCAAGATAGGTAGCAGATGGAAGAACAAAGTGGGCAAGTTCAGCTGTCTCTGTCATAAATGGATCCATTACAACAAGCAAATCTAATTTTTTAAATGATTCTCTAATTTTATTAGAGTTTGGGGTTGTAACTACAGGGTTACTACCAACTACTATAACCCCTTTTATAGGATAGGGCTCTTCTTTAATTATTGTTTCAGGCAAAGGAGAAGCAGAACACTCATTGGATGACGGACCAAATAGACTGGTATACTCATGGAATAATGGATATATATCTTTAGAAAATCCACCTTCCTTTGGAGCTATTTCAGGCAAATCAAGGGCATTGTATAGAGGAGATTTCGGATGATATATATTACCTCCTGGAATATCAAAATTTCCTGTTATAGCAATTAATATCGCTATAGCTCTTATAGCCTGTATTCCATTTGTGCATGGATCAAGGGACAATCCCTGAAGTATTGATGCAGGTTTTGACCTGGCATACGTCCTTGCAAAATCCCTTATATCAGAAGCATTAACCCAGGTAATCTTCTCTACTTCCTCAGGGGTATATTTTTTAATATGTTCGGTTAACTTATCAAAGCCTACAGTCCATTCCTCAACAAATTTCTTATCATAAAGCTCTTCTTCTATAATGACATTCAACACGCCAAGGGCTAAGGCGCTATCTGTCCCGGGCCTTAATTGTAAATGTAAATCAGCTTTTTTAGCAAAAGGGATTTTCCTTGGATCCACAATGATCAACTTCGCCCCCTCAACCTTCATTCTATTAATAGCTGCAGCGGCAGCCAATGATGATGCAGTTGGATTTGTCCCCCATAAAACTATACATTTTGTACCTCTATAACTCGGAAATGTAAAATATCCTAAGGTTAAACTGTTACCAAGAACCTTTGGATAAAAGCAGTAAGATGCACCTGACAGAAAGTTTGGTGTTCCATATACATCACAGAATCTCTTTATATATGCTGCAGTATCCCTTAGGCTTATTCTTGAACCGATATAACAGGCAAGTGCTCTTCCCCCATATTGCTCTTTTATTAAATTAAGCTTATTCCCGATCTTGTCTAAAGCTTCATCCCATGTTATCTCCTTAAATCCTTCACCTGTCCGCTCAAGAGGGTGCATAAGCCTATCAGGAGAATACTCCCAATCCTTTGCCTTAGAACCTTTTGCACATATCTGATTTATTACATGCTCCGGCATCCCCTTTATCTCAACCACCCTTCCGTTTTCTACATGCACATCTATTCCACATGCTATCTCACATAATCCACAGGTAGATTTTACTATTTCAACCATATTATCCTCCCTAAAAACATAAATTAAAAATTTAAATTTTTATCTATTATACACCAACTCTACATCTAAATTCTAACATACTTAATATGAAAATCTTATTTCAGAATCCTTCCTATCCTCTGGATTTATCCTCCATAATTCCTTTGGACTATACTTTAAAAACTTAGCTACGAAAACATCCGGGAGCTTTCCTATACGAATATTATATATATTAACGCTTTCATTATAAAGCTCCCTTATATCAGCAATCTCATTCTCAATCTCTGTTATTCTCGTCTGAAGCTGACCGAAGCTTTTATCTGCCTTCAACTCAGGTTTTGCCATGATCCAAAAATCTAATCTCTTTTTCTTCTATTTCAACACTTTTAGCTCGTGAGGGAATTCTTATATCCATCAATTCATTCTTATCTATGACTACAGAGGGAAAGCCTTTTTTATTTAAATTTTGAGCTATATTTTCAAGGAAATTAAAATCATTATGGACTCTAAGAATCTGAGCAGTGGTTCCAACAAACTTCTGTTTTACAGTTATCGAATCAAGTCCGGTAGTCTCTGATAGGAAGTTTATATAGGATTCTACCTTTGCAGAATCATCAGAAACAGGTATTATCGCTAAATAATATTGTTTAAAAACACTCATTCTCAAAAAATAATGAAATTAAACCAGAAAGTATTATAACATATATATATTTTCTATGATAGAATCAAGTTGGAAGTATCTTAAGCCCGGTGGCTATTCTAATATTTTTTATTTTTTCTTTCTAATCTATTACTTTTTGGCCTTTCTGAATGAGTTATAATTCCTTTTTCTTGATTTTAGTATGCTCCTAAAGTCAAATAATTTTTCCAATAAGTAAGCATCTCTTTTTTCGTGATAACATTATGCAGCATATCTTACCACCT
>CAZCTP010000086.1:0-11433 GCA_964501575.1 uncultured Thermodesulfobacteriota bacterium | reverse complement strand
TATTTTAAGGTGAGCCATCCTTTTTTCCATCACGAAATTGGAGATGCTTCCTTTTTGAGGCTAACTTTAAAGGAGTAGTTAAAGAGGTACCCTATGATATAGCACAGAAGTTTTTGTTAGATTTATTTCTTATAATAGTGTTGGAAAACTTTATCTATAATTTATTGGTTGAAAAATTCAGTTTATCTTTGAATGGGGGGAATTGAATATTGAATAAAGAGGAGAAGAGTTAACTATTCTCCTCTTTAAATATTAAATTCTAAAAATCTGAAAGCTATCTTTGCCAATCCTACTGATAAAATACTTGACTAATTAAGTTCTTTTATTTAATATTAAATAAAAAAGGCTTTTATGGAAGAGAAGAAAGAAGATACATTAAAAAATAACTTAGATATTGAGAGATATACAGGTATTCTCAATAAGGATCCTAAGGCAAGAGTATATGCTCCTTTAGCAGAGGCATACCGAAAGAGCGGGATGTTTGATAAAGCTATTGAGGTTTCAAAGAATGGGCTCAGTTTATATCCAGATTACCTGAGCTGCAGAGTCACTCTTGGTAGAGCTTATTATGATAAAGGAATGTATAAAGAAGCGAAAGAGGAACTTTTAAAGGTAGTCGAAGTGATTCCTGATAATATAATGGCTCAGAAACTTTTGGGCAAGATATACAGTATGGAAGGTGATATCGATAAGGCTATTAAATCTTATGAAATGGTTACATTTCAGGTCCCTGGTGATAAAGAGATTATAGAAGAAATAGAAGCTCTTAGAAGAGAAATGGGGGCTTCTGTTGGACAAATCAATAATGAGATAGGTTTAAAGGTAGAAGAGGTTGAGTTTGATAAAGAAAGGGAATTAGAACCTGAGAAAGAAATAAGTATAAAAAGGGCTGAAGAACCTGTTATGAAAGGAGAGAAGGGAACAGAAAAGATTCATGACTCTGGAAAGGAGAATATAGAGGCAGCTTTTACGAAAAAAAAGGATATAAATACAGAGACCTTAGCCGAACTTTATATCAAACAGGGATATTTTAAAAGAGCCTTTAATATATATAAGGAGCTTTATTTATCTGATCCTCAGAATAAAGCAATAAAGAAAAAGCTTATAGAATTGAAAGGGATGATTGTTGAAAAGATTAAGAAACAGAAAGATTCTAATAAGCCTGATAAATCTGTTAATAATATTAACCTGTTAGAAAATTGGCTTAGAAACGTGAATAAAGCTAAAGAGAAATGAGCTTTGAAGATATAATAAGAGAGGCTGTGGAGGGTGTTGATGGTGGTATAGGTGGAATAATTATGGGGAAAGATTGTATTCCAGTAGAACAATATATTAAAGGAGAGTATGACCTTCAAAGTATTTGGGTCGAATACGCTGCTTTATTAGATGATATAAAAAAGATATCCAACTCGCTATCTATAGGAAATACAGAAGAATTATTATTCTCCACTGAAAAGTTTGTAATATTAATGAAGATTATAAATGATGAATATTTCATCTCTCTTATTTTACTCCCCAACGGTAATATTGGCAAAGGTAGATTCAAGCTTAGCAGAGCAGTATATAAAGTTAAAGAGGAATTGTGAAAATACTGGTTCTTCATGGTCCGAATCTGAATATATTAGGTAAAAGAGAACCTGAAATTTATGGCAAAACTACACTGGATCAGATAAATTCTGATATATATAAATTCGCTCAAGAGAATTCAATAGAAATAAGTATATATCAATCAAATCACGAAGGTGAGCTTGTAACAAAAATCCAGGAAGCAATCAATATATATGATGCGATCGTTATAAATCCTGCTGCTTACACTCATACGAGTATTGCTATTAGGGATGCAATATCTGCTTCAAATATTCCTACTATTGAAGTGCATTTAACAAATATATTTTCAAGAGAGGATTTTAGGCATAAGTCATTAATATCGGGAGTGGTTTCTGGAGTTATTTCAGGGTTTGGTGCTAATAGCTACATATTAGGAATAATGGCTGCTATTAATATATTGAAAAGATGATAGGAAGACTACACTTTATTAAAAAGAGATTAAATGAGTTAAATGTTGAAGGAATAGTTATATTATCGATGGATAATATAAGGTATTTAAGTAGGTTTACAGGTAGCGATGGAGCTTTGTTAGTAACAATAAATAATCAATATCTTCTGGTAGACAATAGATATACAACTCAGGCAAAGATAGAAACTAAGGGGTTTACTATAAAAAGCTATAAAGATAAATTTAATGGAATAGCAAATCTTATTAATAGATTAAATCTGTTAAAAGTGGGTTTAGAATCTCAGAATATAACCTTAAGTTCTTATTATAAGTTTAAAAAGTTAATTAAAAATATAGAGCTTCTTCCTCTTGAAGATGAAGTTGAAAATCTAAGAACTGTCAAGGATAAAGAGGAGATAAATATTATAATGGAGGCAATAGATATAGCAGAGAGGAGTTTTATGGAAACTCAAAATAAGATAGATGTATTAAAAACGGAGAAAGAGATTTCAGATGAATTGGAATATCGCATAAAAAAAAATGGAGGAGATGGTTTGGCTTTTGATATTATAGTTGCTTCTGGAATAAGGTCAGCTTTACCCCATGGTAGATCATCCAGAAAGAGATTAGAAAAAGGAGATTTTATAATTATAGATTTTGGTGTGAATAAAGATGGGTATAATTCTGACGAAACAGTTACATTAATTGTTGGCGAACCATCTCAAAGACATAAGGATATATATAGTGTAGTTAAAGAGGCACATGATGAGGGTATATCAAGGATAAAACCAGGAATTAGATTTTCAGATATTGATAGGTGTGTAAGGAAGAGAATTAGAGATAAAGGTTATGGAAAATATTTTGGCCATGGCACAGGACATGGCATAGGTTTATCGGTTCATGAAAAACCTTATATAATAGGGAGGAATAGGGATACTATTGAGGAGGGAATGATATTTACTATTGAGCCTGGTGTATATATACCAGGATTTGGTGGGGTTAGGATTGAGGATATGGTTTTAGCCACAGAAACCGGGTGTAAAGTATTGACATCTTTGCCAAAGGAGTTGATCTCAATATAAAATGGATTTGAACGAGATACATAAGATAATTAAACTCTTAGAAAACACAGATATTACAGAGATTGAAATTGAAAAGAATAATGAAAGAATAAAAATAAGAAGAGGAAGAATTTTCCAATATAAACCTAATAAACCTAAAACAGAAGATATAGTAAAGAGTGGAAGTAAAAAAGATATAATAGTAGATAATAAGCGTTTAAAGACTATAACCTCTCCCATAGTTGGCACTTTTTATAGAGCCCCTTCTCCTGGTGCTTCTCCTTTTGTCAAAGAGGGGAGCGTGGTGGAAAAGGGACAAGTTTTATGCATAATAGAGGCTATGAAGCTTATGAATGAAATTGAAGCAGAATTTAGAGCAAGTATAATCTCAATTCTTGTAGAAAATGGACAGCCTGTAGAGTATGGAGAACCATTATTTGTAGTAGAGCCTCTTTAATTTGTTTATAGTTATTTTTTACCTTATTCTTAATCTTTTGGGTGAAAGGAAATGATGTTTGAGATTGGTCTTAAAAGTAGAGTGAAGTTCTTTATGGATAATTTGAGTTAAATCTTTGTGTATATTTTCTGATGTTCAGTAAAATTTTAATTGCAAATAGAAATGAGATAGCTTTAAGAGTAATAAAGACATGTAAAGAGATGGGCATAAAGACAGTTGCAGTATATTCTACTGCAGATAGTAATGCCTTGCATGTAAAACTTGCGGATGAAAGTATATGCATTGGTCCCCCAAACCCAAAGGATAGTTATCTTAATTTTGCTGCTATAATAAGTGCTGCAGAGATAACGGATGCGGATGCAATTCATCCAGGATATGGTTTTCTCGCAGAGAATCCTGATTTTGCAGAAATGTGTGAAAATTGTGGGATAAAATTCATAGGGCCTACATCTGAGAATATTAGGCTATTTGGAAATAAACTTAAAGCAAAGGAAATTTTTGAAAATGCTGGCGTTCCTGTTATACCTGGGAGTAAGAAGGAATTAAAAGATGAAAAAGAGGCATTAGAAATTGCTAACGAGATAGAATTCCCGATCATAATAAAATCTGCTTCCGGAGGTGGAGGTAGAGGAATGAGAATCGTTCACTCTCCGGTTAATTTATCACATTCCTTTTTATCTGCACAGACTGAATCTATATCAGCATTTGGTAAATCAGAATTGTATATTGAAAAATATTTTGAGGATGCAAAACATATTGAATTTCAAATAATGGCTGATGAATATGGGAATATTATCCATATGGGTGAAAGAGATTGTTCAATTCAAAGACATTATCAAAAGATTACAGAAGAGGCTCCATCTACTATACTTTCTTCTAAATCGAGGGAAAAAATAGGTAAACTCATTGTATCTGCAATTAAGTCTACAGGTTACAATAATGTCGGAACAATAGAATTTTTAGTTGATTCTAATAATAACTTTTATTTTATTGAGATGAATACAAGGATTCAGGTTGAACATCCTGTAACTGAGGAGATAACAGGTATAAATATTATAAAGGAGCAAATCAGATTAGCTGCTGGTAAAAGGCTAAGATTTAAACAAAGAGATATAAAATTTAGTGGACATAGTATTGAATGTAGAATAAATGCAGAAGATCCTCTTACATTTACTCCATCTCCTGGTAGAATAACAGGATATCATGTTCCTACCGGATTTGGTGTAAGAGTGGATTCCGCATTATATGAGCAATATATTATTCCCCCATATTATGATTCTTTAATTGCTAAATTGATAGTTCATGATGAAACAAGAGAAGATGCTATAAAAAAGATGATAGTATCTCTTGATGAGTATGTTATAGAGGGGATAAAGACAAATATTCCATTCCATAAAAAAATATTAAATGATGTCGACTTTATTAAAGGAGAAGTAAGTACTAACTTCCTGTCAAAGTTTATTAAGTAGTTATGTTTTTTCGCTTTATAGAGGATATGCCGGATAATGCCTATGTAAATATGGCTATTGATGAAGCTATATTCAAAGCATATATAAATGGGATTTCTCCACCAACAATAAGATTCTATAGATGGAATCCAGGGGCTGTATCGCTCGGATATTTCCAGAATCCTTTTACCGATATTAATCTCAAATATTGCAGAGAGAACAATATAGATGTTGTAAGAAGGATTACGGGAGGTTATGCTGTATTCCATGATAAAGAGCTTACATATTCTCTGATATCATCTGTTAATAATAATATATTCCAGGGGAGTGTGTTTAATTCATACCAGATAATAAGTATGTGTATAATAGAGGCTTTAAAAAAACTCGATATAAACGCAGAGCTTGTAAAGAAGGGAGGGAAAGGACCTCTATTATCAGGGAATTGCTTTTCAAATCCGTCAAAATATGAAATATTACTGAATGGTAAGAAAATAGTTGGGAGTGCTCAAAAGAGATTTAAAAATAACTTTCTTCAACATGGATCAATAATTATGGATATGGATTATAAAGTTTTGTCTTCAATATTTAATTATAAAATAGAAAGAGTATCCTTAAATATAGATTATGAAAGCTTATCAAATGCGTTAAAAGAAAGCTTCCAGGAAATATTGGGTTTTAAACTTAAGGATGGGGAATTATCTTCAGAAGAAGAAAAACTAAAGGAGATTCTGTTAAAAGAAAAGTATACAAGAAAGGAATGGAATTTAAAAGGAAAGCATTAAACGGTAAGGCTTATCAGATAAAGAAGATGTTCTCTGTTATCGCCTATAGATATGATCTTTTAAATAGGCTCTTAAGCCTGGGTAGGGACTCTTCATGGAGAAGGGAAGTGGCAAAGATAATAAAGACCGATAATAGTAATAGATTAATAATAGATCTTGCATGCGGGACCGGGGAACTTTCTATAGAGATAGCAAATAACGGTCTAAATGTTATAGCTGTAGATTTTTGTGAAGAGATGCTAAAAAGAGCAAAGAATAAAATAATAAATCATGGTTTAACAGATAGAATTACCTTAATAGATGCTCCGGTAGAATATCTTCCATTTAATGATAATACCTTTGATTATGCTACAATAGCATTTGGGATAAGAAATCTTTATGATCCTGTTAAAGGTTTACAGGAGATATATAGGGTTTTAAAAAAAGGAGGGAAACTTATAGTTCTTGAGTTCTCTTTGCCAAAATCAAAAATATTTAGGAGAATATATTTATTCTACTTCTTAAAAGTTCTCCCATTTATTGGAAAGATATTTACAAGTACAGATGCATATTATTACCTTGCTGACTCTGTGATTAAATTTCCAAAGTATGAAGATTTTGTGAAATTGATGGTCGGGGTTGGTATGAAAGATATTAACTACTATAATTTAACAATGGGTATCGTGTCTATATATATTGGTGAGAAATAAAGGATTTGCTCAATTTGCTCTTTCCGGATTCCACTGAAACTCTCATGGACAAGGGAATAATCTATTTTAGAATTTTCTGTCCTCCTTTAAGTTAGGTTTATTTAATTTATCTCGTGAGATATGAAACTATATCTTCATGTTACAAATGGCCCACGCAGTATGAAAATTCTATTTTAAGAGTAAATTAATACTAAGAAGAGATGCTTAATTAAGAAATTTTTTAATATTCGAAAAAAATTTAACAAATAATTGTTAGTGGAGATTATTTGTTTTTAATTATTAAGGTATATTTTTAAAATTCAACTCAATTTTTTGTATTGACAAATTTGATATGAATGTTAAAATTTTTTCTTAATATTATGCCTACTTTAACTATAGATGGGAAAGAAGTAGAAGTAGCTCAAGGAGTCACGATACTATGGGCTGCTAAAAAATTAGGGATTGAGATTCCTCACTTTTGTTATCATCCAAGCCTCTCTATAAGTGGAAGCTGTAGGATGTGTTTGGTTGAAGTAGAAAAGATGCCTAAATTACAAACAGCGTGTTCTACTACTATTAGCGATGGCATGGTAGTCAAGACGAATACAGAAAGGGTAAGAAAGGCACGGAGAATGACCCTTGAATTTCTTCTAATTAATCACCCTATAGACTGTCCGATATGTGACCAAGCAGGTGAGTGTAAGCTTCAAGATTATTATATGGAGTACGGATTATATAAGAGCAGATTTAAATTTCAAAAAGATAAAAAAGATAAGAGGTCAGATATTGGAGCATCTATTCTACTTGATAGGGAAAGATGTGTATTATGTACGAGATGTGTGAGATTCTGTAAAGAGGTGGCAAATACAGAGGAACTTGGGGTATTTAATAGAGGAAGCAGGGCTGAAATAGGGCTATTCCCGGGCAAAAAGATAGAAAATAAATATGCTGGTAATATTGTGGATATATGTCCTGTAGGGGCTTTAACGAGTAGGGATTTCAGATTTAAATGTCGTGTCTGGTTCTTAAAGGAATCAAAATCTATATGTCCTGGGTGTAGTAGAGGATGTAATATATTTATACATTATAAAGATAATGTAATATATAGAATAAAACCAAGGGAGAATAAAAAAGTCAATGATGTATGGATATGTGATTATGGTAGATATGGATACAAATTTGTGAACGAAGATAGAGTTTTAACACCTTATATAAGAAAGAATAATAAACTTATTCCTGAGAAGTGGAACAATGTTATTGAAGAGATTGTCACAGAATTAAAGGGGGCAAAAGACCGGGTTGGAGGGATAATCTCGCCTCAATTAACCAATGAAGACGTATATATATTTAACAAGTTTTTCAAAGAAGTTCTGAAAAGTGATAATATAGCTATTATGAAAGAAAAGGAAGGTTACTCTGATAATTTCTTAATTAAAGGGGATAAGAATCCTAATTCCCGAGGTTTAGCAGATATATTAGAAAATTTGATTAGTTATGAAGAAATATTTGATAGAGTAATAAATGGAGTTATTAAAGTTTTATATATCTGTGGAGCTGATCCAGTAAAAATAGTTGGTGATGAGAAGTTTAAGGAAATAGCTTCCAGGACAGATTTGGTAATTTTACAGATATCTAACATTAATGAAACATCAAGATTTTCGCATATAATTCTTCCAAGCGCTACCTTTGCTGAAAAGGATGGAACATTTACAAATTTTGAAGGAAGAGTTCAAAGAATAAATAAAGCATTTAACCCGACTGAAGAATCACTACCAGATTGGGAAATATTTAATATATTAGGCAAAAGGATGGGATATATATTTAAATATAATAATAGCATGGATATATTCAATGAGATGGTAAAGAAGGTTTCAGTATATAATAATTTAAATATTGATAAAATTGGTGATACGGGTTTTTAAGTGTTAGTAGATATATTAATAGTTATTTTAAAGATAGTTATTGTTTTAGGAGCTATTTTAACCTTATCAGCTCTTCTAACATGGGTTGAGAGAAAACAGAGTGCAGTTATTCAGGACAGGATTGGTGCAAACAGGGCTGATATATTTGGCTTTAGAATTATAGGATTATTCCATATAATTGCTGATTCTGTGAAGATGTTAACCAAAGAAGATTTTATTCCGGCTCATGCTAATAAAGTTATTCATACAATTTCTCCATTTATAGCACTCTTTCCTGCTATTGTCGCATTTGCTGTAATTCCCTTTGGAGATTACATAAAGATCGGTGATAAAATTATTAATTTACAGATTGCAAACCTTAATATAGGTATTCTCTATGTATTTGCTATACTTTCTCTGGGAGTGTATGGGGTTACCCTGGCTGGATGGTCTTCAAATAATAAATATGCTTTATTGGGAGCATTAAGAGCATCGGCTCAGATGTTATCATATGAAGTTACAATGGGTTTGACAATTATAGGTGTATTGATGATATATCAATCAATTCAATTGAATGAAATAGCAAGAGCTCAGGGAGAGCTCTTATTTGGTTTCCTTCCAAAATGGGGTATATTTTTACAACCGTTGGGTTTTATTTTATTTATTACAGCTGTTATAGCAGAAACGAAGAGAATTCCATTCGATCTACCAGAAGGAGAGTCGGAAATAGTAGCAGGTTACTTTATTGAGTATAGTGGGATGAAATTTGGTATGTTTCTTATGGCAGAGTTTGTTGAAATAATTGTTGCTTCTGCTGTTATAACTACCTTGTTTTTTGGGGGATGGCAGGTTCCTTATCTATTCCCTGATGGATTTCATCTTCCAGGGAATATATTAATAGGAGTACCTCATCCAATTGTAGCAATTCTTCAAATTATGTCTTTTACTTTCAAAGTATGTTTCTTCTGTTGGTTTTTACTTCAGATAAGATGGACTCTACCGAGGTTTAGATACGATCAGGTAATGAAACTTGGTTGGAAGATGCTCCTTCCACTATCCTTGTTGAATATATTCATAACAGGATTGATAATGTTGGGTATAGGGGAAATATGATAAAAGAGGTAGAGAGAAAACATAATATAAAAGAGAAGATATATCTTATTGAGGTTATAAGGGGGCTTTTAGTTACATCATCCCATTTCTTTAATAATATTATAATTCATATATGTCAACTATTTGGATTTCTTAAAGATAAGCAGGGTGCTATAACGATTCAGTATCCAGAAGAGAAGAGGGAGATTTCTCCAAGATGGAGGGCGAGACATAGATTAATGAAAAGGGATGATGGGAGTCCAAGGTGTACCGCTTGCATGTGCTGTGCTACTATATGTCCTGCAAAATGTATAAATATCATAGCAGGTGAGAGAGAGGACGAATTTGAAAAATATCCTTTGATATTTGAGATAAATGCATTAAGATGTGTATATTGTGGATTATGTGTTGAGGCATGTCCACTGGATGCTATAAGAATGGATACATTTGACCTTAATACATCAGATTATAATAGAGAGAATTTTATATATAATA
Source organism: uncultured Thermodesulfobacteriota bacterium (assembly GCA_964501575.1). GTDB lineage: Bacteria > Desulfobacterota > CAZCTP01 > CAZCTP01 > CAZCTP01 > CAZCTP01. Next base: position 1,533 of record CAZCTP010000086.1, on the reverse strand, counting down.
AAGATTTTCTTTTGGGAAGTTAGATGGAGAAAATATTATTTATTATATTAGGTGTTCTATCATTGATTTCAGGGATATTTGTTATTACAAAGAAAAATCCGGTTACAAGTGCAATATTTCTTATAATATGTTTCTTTTCGTTATCAGGGATATATGCATTATTAGATGCTCATTTTATTGCAATAATTCAGATACTAATATACGCTGGGGCTATTATGGTTCTATTCCTGTTTGTAATAATGCTTTTAAACTTGCGAGAAGAAGAGCTTGGGAAAGGCAGTAAATATTTGATGAAGACATTTGGAGTTATAATATCTGTATTACTTCTCACTATAATGATAAAGAATTTTAAAGATATCCCTTTGCTTATAACGAAAAAAGGCCCAGAGAATTTTGGAACGGTTGAATCCATTGGTAAGCTTTTATTTAAGAACTATTTGTTACCCTTTGAGTTAGCTTCTATTCTTTTACTTGTGGCAATTATAGGAGCAGTTGTTTTAGCAAAGAGGAGATTATGATACCATTATCCTGGTGTTTAATATTAAGTTTTATACTATTTATAATAGGTGTTATAGGAGTGATTGTAAGAAGGAATGCTATAGTTATATTTATGTCAATAGAGCTTATGCTAAATGCAGTGAATCTATCATTTATAGCATTTTCAAGATTTTTAAATAATATGAATGGACAGATATTTGTTCTTATGATTATTGTGGTTGCCGCTGCTGAGGTTGCAGTCGGACTTGCAATTATTATATCCATATTTAGAATAAAAAATAGTATAAATATAGATGATATTAATATACTGAAATGGTAAGTTTTGATTATATAAGATATATACTGCTTTTGCCATTGATAGGTTCTGTATTAAATGGTCTGTTTGGTAAAAGAATAGGGGATAAGGGGATAGGTTTTATAGGTACCGGAGTTATTGGTATATCATTCGTAATTTCTATTCTCTCATTTTTAAGGCTTATATCTCTTCCACCTGAAAGTAGAGTAATGGTAGATCATATATATACATGGGTTCAATCTGGTAGTTTTAGAGCTGATATATCTTTTATCTTAGATCCTCTATCTGCAGTTATGATTCTTATAGTAACAGGGGTAGGATTTGTTATACATTTATATTCTATAGGATATATGCATGGAGATAAAGGATATTTTAGATATTTTTCATATCTAAATCTATTTATTTTCTCCATGTTAATTCTTGTTCTCGGGAGTAATTTGCTCTTGCTATTTGTGGGTTGGGAGGGAGTTGGTTTATGTTCTTATCTCTTGATAGGATTTTGGTTTGAAAAGAAATCTGCATCAGATGCTGGGAAAAAGGCGTTTATAGTGAATAGGATTGGAGATTTTGGATTTGCTTTGGGGATAATGCTGACCTTCTTAATATTTAAAGATATAGATATTTTAAATATTAAGGAAATATTAAGCTCTAATCCTGATATGTTGTCTATATATAGTGCAACAACTATTACTCTTTTGCTATTTATTGGTGCAACTGGAAAATCTGCACAGATACCACTG
>CAZCTP010000085.1:0-11451 GCA_964501575.1 uncultured Thermodesulfobacteriota bacterium | reverse complement strand
TTATTATTTTAAGGTGAGCCATCCTTTTTTCCATCACGAAATTGGAGATGCTTCCGGAAATGAGTTTAATCTTTACATATTTTATAAAAATTTATATAATTTAATAATTAATCTCAAGAAAGAGAGAAATTTAAAATGGGATTAGTTGTACAGAAATATGGTGGAACCTCTGTTGGAAACATAGAAAAGATAAAAAATGTAGCAAGAAGGATCATTGAAACTAAAAAAAAAGGAGATGATATTATAGTTATTGTATCTGCTATGGCTGGTGAAACTGACAGGCTTATAAATCTTGCTTATCAGATAGCTAATCCTCCAAATAGCAGGGAATATGATGCCCTTGTATCTACTGGGGAACAGGTAAGTTCTGCTCTTCTTGCAATGGCTATACAGTCTATGGGTTATAAGGCGAAATCTTTTTTAGGTCATCAGATAAAGCTTATTACCGATGACTCATTTACAAAAGCAAGAATTGCAAGGATAGAATCAGACAGGATAATGAAAGAACTTAAAGATAACAATATTATTGTAATTGCAGGATTTCAGGGTATTGATGAAAATGGTAACATTACTACTTTAGGTAGAGGGGGATCTGATACCACAGCAGTGGCGATAGCTGCAGCATTGAATTCTAATTTGTGTGAAATATATACAGATGTAGAAGGAGTTTATACAACAGATCCTAATATATGTCCATCAGCTAAGAAATTAAAGAAAATTTCCTATGATGAGATGCTTGAAATGGCTAGTCTTGGGGCAAAGGTTCTCCAGGCAAGATCGGTAGAGCTTGCCAAAAAGTATAATGTACCTTTATGTGTAAGATCAAGTTTTTCAGAGAATGAAGGTACATTGATTATCAGGGAGGATAGTGAAATGGAAAAAGTTGTTGTTTCTGGAGTTACATATAGTAAAAATGAGGCAAAGATTTCTATAATGAGAGTTCCAGATAAGCCTGGAATAGCAGCCAGAATATTCACTTCTATATCTGATGCTAATATAATTGTAGATATGATAATACAGAATATAAGCGAAGATGGATATACAGATCTAACCTTTACTGTTCCTAAGGATGATCATAAAAAGGCATTGGAAATTGTTAATAGTGTAGCTAAGGAGATAGGTGCAAAAAGGGTAATATCCGATGAGAGTATAGCAAAAGTTTCTATCGTAGGAGTTGGTATGAGAAGTTATTCAGGAGTCGCCTCGAAGATGTTCAGAGCTCTTGCTAATGAAGGAATAAATATAATAATGATAAGCACATCAGAGATAAAAATTTCATGTGTGATAGATGCAAAATATGCAGAACTTGCTGTGAGGACTCTTCATGATACATTTGAATTAGATAAGGATAGAAATTGATGCCATACATAGAGCTCTATGATACTACATTAAGGGATGGAGCACAATCTGAGGATGTAGCATTCTCCTTAGAGGATAAGATTAAGATTGCAATAAAATTGGATGAACTTGGAATACATTATATAGAGGGTGGATATCCTGGGTCAAATCAAAAAGATTTTCAGTTCTTCAGAAATATTAAAGAGATAAAGCTTGAAAATTCTAAGATAGTCGCCTTTGGATCTACAAGAAAATCTGGAAATAGAGTACATAAAGATTCAAATATATTGGCGTTATTGATGGCTGAAACAGAAATTGTTACTATTGTTGGAAAGGGTTGGGACCTCCATGTTACGGATGCATTGGGAATATCTTTAGAGGAGAATTTAGATATTATATATGATTCTATTAAATATCTGAAGGAGAGGGTAAATAAAGTATTCTTTGACGCAGAGCATTTTTTTGACGGGTATAAAGCAAATTCTAATTATGCAATGAAGGTTATTAAATCGGCTCAGGATGCTGGAGCAGATTCTATTATATTATGTGATACTAATGGGGGATCTTTACCATATGAGATAAGAGGCATTATTGAAAAGGTTAAAGAAGAAATTTCAACTCCACTTGGTATCCATACACACAATGATTCGGATATGGCTGTAGCAAATTCAATAGTAGCAGTAGAGGCTGGTGTAATACAGGTCCAAGGGACAATAAATGGATTTGGTGAGAGGTGTGGTAATGCCAATTTATGTTCAATTATACCTAATCTGAAACTCAAAATGGATATAGATTGTGTAGATGATAATAAATTGAAGAAGCTGAGGGAAATTTCAAGATTTGTTGATGAACTTGCAAATGTTCAGCATAATAAGCGTCAGCCATATGTTGGAGATAGTGCTTTTGCTCATAAAGGAGGACTCCATGTTAGCGGCATAAGAAAAAATCCAAGAACGTATGAGCATGTAAAACCAGAACTTGTTGGAAATCGCCAGAGAGTGCTTGTGTCAGATCTTTCCGGGAAGAGTAACATACTTTATAAGGCATGGGAACTGAATATAGATCTTAAGGATGATGATCCAGTAGCAATAAAAATATTAAATGAGATAAAGAACCTTGAGAACAAAGGATTTCAGTTTGAAGGAGCAGAGGGGTCATTTGAACTTCTTATAAAGAAAGCTATGGGGTCTCATAAAAAATATTTTGATTTGGAAGGATTTAGAGTCATATCTGATAAAAGGAGCGAAAATGAACCTCCATATTCTGAAGCAACTATAATAGTTAAAGTAGATGGAGTTAAGGAACATACTGCAGCAATAGGAAATGGTCCTGTTAATGCACTTGATAATGCTTTAAGAAAAGCGCTTGAAAAGTTTTATCCAAATCTTAAAGAGGTAGAGTTGTTGGACTATAAGGTTAGAGTCCTATCAACAGGTGGAGGAACAGGATCCTCTGTGAGGGTGTTAATTGAATCTGGAGATAAGGAAGATAGATGGGGGACGGTAGGAGTGTCTGAGAATATAATAGAGGCAAGCTGGCAGGCTTTGGTAGATAGCATAGAATATAAATTAGCGAAGGATGAAAGAAAGAATTTATAGATATGAAAGTATCTTTTACTTTACAATAATTTTATACTCATTCTTCTTTATTAAGAATATAAATCCATCATCCCCTCCAGAGGTTGAAAAGAATCGGAAAAGGATATATATTGAGATTTCATCTAATATCTATGAATTTAACAATCCTGTAAGCTTAAGAAAACTATTTAATATTAAATCTAACTATATATTAAAAAATGGATCAAAGATAGATATATTCAAGGATAAAGATGGATCTATAAAATTATATATATCAAATATGAATCCTTATAAACTTTTAACTTTATCCATACCGATTAATATAAATAGGGCATCTTTAGATGAAATCGAAGCTATTCCATATATAGGTTCTACCCTTGCATATAGGATATGGGAATATAGAAATAATAATGGAAGATTTAAAAATCTCAATAAACTTATGGATATAGAGGGAATCAGCTATAATAGGTATAAGAAAATAGTTAAATATATAACAATAAATTGATCAGCTAAAATGAAATCCTATTTATTATGAATTTTTTGAAGTCTATATCTTAAAGAATCTCTTGTAATTCCTAAAAGCTTTGCCGCACGAGTCTGATTCCCCTTTGTTATTTCCATAGCTTGCCTAACGAGTTCCATCTCAAGTTTTTCAAGAGATATTCCTTCCTTTGGTATTCTTATATTAGTGACATCCATTTTTAGATTAGACCCCCGCTTTGAACCAATTGCCATTATATCCAGGGGGAGATGCTCTGCCAATATATAATCTGTTCCTCCTAATATAATAGCCCTTTCAATTACATTTCTTAATTCTCTCACATTTCCAGGCCAATCATATCTAAGTAAAATTTCCTCAGCAATAGATGATAATCCTTTAACATTCTTCTTAAACTCCTTATTGAACATGTCTATAAAATACTTTGATAATATAATAATATCATCCTTTCTATCTCTTAAAGGTGGAAGGTTAATAGGAAAGACATTTAATCTGTAGTATAAATCTTCTCTAAACTTCCCCTCCTTGACATACTTTTCAATATCCTTATTTGTTGATGCAATCACTCTAACATTAACATAAATATCTTTCGTTCCTCCAAGCTTTCTGAACGACTTATTCTCTATTACTCTTAACATTTTTGCCTGGAGAGATATTGGCATATCTCCTATCTCATCTAAGAATATAGTACCACCATCAGCAGTTTCAAATAAACCTTTTTTCTGAGTCTTGGCATCTGTAAATGCCCACTTTTCATGACCAAACAATTCACTCTCAATCAGTGTTTCTGGAAGGGATGTACAATCTACCTGGACAAAGGGTGAATTTGCTCTTGAACTATTGTAGTGTAAAAACTTAGCAAAGAGATTCTTACCAGTACCACTCTCACCTGTAAGTAGAACAGTAGTTGTATCACTTTTAGCTATTTTATTAGCTATTTCGAACACCCTTTTCATGGGTTCACTTTCTCCTATTATATCATTAATGCCATATGCTTCCTGGTGTATCCTTCTTAATTTATTAACTTCTTTCCTTAGTCTAATATTCTCTAGTGCTCTATTTACTACTAAAACTATTTCTTCTAAGTTAAATGGCTTGTTTATATAGTCATAAGCTCCCAATTTCATTGCCTTAACAGCGGTTTCTACATCACCATGGGCTGTCATGATAATAACTATTAAATCCTCATATTTATTTCTTATATTTTCAAGAACCTCTATACCATCTATCCCTGGTAATTTTATATCTAATAGTATAAGATCAAACATTTCTTCATTTAATAGACTTAAGATACTCTCTCCATCCTCAACACTTGAAATTTCATACCCTTCTTTTCTAAGATACTGTTCAAGAGACCATCTTATAAGCTTTTCATCATCAACAACGGCTATTTTCCATTTCATTTATTAATAATCTCCCTTATATTATTTATATTATAAGATTCTGTCCAATTCCTTGCTCCAATTATCTTACTCGCGATAATTCCATTCTTACCTATTATAAAGGTCTCAGGAATCCCAGTAGTTTTATAAAGCCTTGCAACTTTACCCTTTGGATCCAATAATATAGGAAATGTTATATTATATTCCTTAGCAAATAGAGCTATTTTCTCTTTCCTTCCTTTATCTATATTTATTGTTAAAAGCTTAAATCTATCCTCATCTTTAAACATTTTATATAATTTTTCTATATATGGTATTTCTTCTCTACATGGCGTACACCATGTAGCCCAAAAATTTAGGAATATAACCTTTCCTTTATAGTCATAGAGATTTACTTCTCCCCCTTTTAAGAGTGGTAATTTGAATAAAGGAGCAGGATAGCCTTCTGTCACCGGTCTAAATTTATCCCTTTGGAACCATTCAAAGGCTATTATAGATATAAATATTATCAATGAGATTATAATTACCCTTCTTTTCCTCATAAATGTTATAATATATAAAAAATAAAAATTTTTCAAGGAGAAGGTAATGGCTATTTTAGAAATAAAAAAATATCCGGACCCTATTCTTAAAAAAAAGGCTGCGGCAGTTAAAGATATAGATTCTTATACAGATTCTTTAATAAAAGATATGATCGAGACAATGTACGCTGCTCCAGGTGTTGGACTTGCAGCACCGCAAATAGGAGTATCATTGAGAATTGTGGTAATTGACGTAAGTCAAAGGGATGGTAATCATGGACTGATCACTCTTATAAATCCAGAGATTATACAGTCAGAAAAGGATATTTTATGGGAGGAAGGATGCTTAAGCATTCCCAATTTTACTGCTAATATTAAAAGGAAGGAAAAAGTTGTTGTAAAAGGATATGATCGTAATCTAAAAGAGATAGAAATTGAAGGAGAAGGTATTTTATCTATTGCCATACAACACGAGATAGATCATTTAAATGGTTTGCTACTTATAGATAGACTTAGTCCTTTAAAAAGAGGACTATTTAAAAAAAGATTTAAGAAGGGGAAGATAGGTTGAATATAATATTTATGGGAACATCTGAGTTCGCGATTCCATCACTTAAATTGTTAATTGATAGAGAGAATGTGATTGCTATTATTACAAAGCCTGATACACCAAAGGGTAGGGGTAGAGTCTTAAGCCCTCCACCAATAAAGGCATATTTTAAATTATATAATATATTACAGCCCGAGGATATAAAAGAGCCATCATTTATAAGAGATATAAGGAAATTAGCTCCAGAACTTATTGTAGTTGTGGCATATGGTAAGATACTTCCAAAGGAGATTCTCAACATTCCCAAATATGGAGCAATAAATTTACATCCATCACTCCTTCCTAAATACAGAGGTCCAGCTCCTATTAACTGGACCCTCATAAATGGAGATGAAATAACAGGAGTTACAACAATATTTATGAATGAGGATGTTGATAGTGGTGATATAATTTTAAGTAGAGAAGTTAAGATTGAAGATACTGATAATGCTGTTAGTTTAGGTAATAGATTGGCACTGATAGGGGCTGAGCTCTTAGTGGAGACAATAGAGCTTATTAAGTCAGGTAATGTAAAGGCTATCCCCCAGAATCATACCCTTGCTACCTATGCTCCATCTTTAAAGAAAGAGGAGGGATTAATCAATTGGGCTCTTTCCAATAGAAAAATATTCAATATGATTAGAGGTATGGTCCCATGGCCCTCATCATTTACATATATAAATAATTCTATGTTAAAAATATATGGAGCAAAACTGTCAGATGGTAAAGGAATACCTGGTGAAGTATTAGAAGCTAATAGTGAAGGAATAAAAGTTGCCACTGGTAGCGATTCCCTGATTCTTACAGATATTCATTTAGAGAATAGAAAGAGGATGAAAGCAAAAGATTTTATACTGGGATATCCTATAAAGAAAGGAACTATCTTAGGAAGATAATTTGATAGATTTACCTAACATATAGGCCTCTTCAAGTATTTTGTTGTTATTTTTTATATCTCCCTTATTTCTTGCAGATGCTGCAATTTCTCCGATTAGCTTCATTTTAAAAAGTCTATAGGTTCTTTTTATCATCCCTATTGCTAATTTGGATATATTTATTGTATCAGGATTTGCACATACAGTTATTATTCCCCCCATTTTCCCTTCTAATTTAGATTCATAGGTATTTACATTCAGAAATGGCATTAATCTATCAATAAACACCTTAAGCTGAGCACTAACTCCAAACCAATAGACAGGAGTTCCAAGAATAATGCAATCACTACTAATTATTAACTCATATAATCTGTCCATACCGTCCCTTAATACCTCACATCTTTCATTTTTCTTCTGACATAGCCAGCATCCCTGACAAAAACCGATATTTATATCTTGGAGAATAATCTTTTCAACAGTTCCTCCATTTTCTTGTATTCCCTCTAATACTCTGTCCATTATTATATCAGTATTTCCTCCTTTTCTCGGGCTTCCCATTATTCCTAAAGCTTTCATTTATTATCCTCCTTTGGTTGAGTTTTCCATCTTCTATTATGCCATGCCCAGTGATCAGGATATACCCTTATATAATCCTCTACAATTTTTGTAAATATTATTGTATTCTCTATTATTCCTTCCTTTCTATTATATGTCTTTTTTAAATCTACCTCTTTATCAATAATTATTTTATGCCTGTTATCTTCACTTCTTACAATAAATGCAGGAATAACACTTGCTCCTGTTCTTATTGCAAATACAGCCGGCCCGGTAGCAGTGGCTGCTTTATGCCCAAAGAAATCTACATATATTCCCTTTGATGACTTATCTTCATCTGCTATTATACATACTATCTCATTGGACCTCAATGCCCTTAATGTCTCTCTAGCACATAAATCTCTCGGTTTTGATGGGATTGTCTTTACTCCTAATTTTGATCTATATCCGTCAAAAATTTCTGCTGTTTTAGGATCTGAGGGATGATTTACTATATAAGATATCCGATATCCATCTGCTGCAAGCCTTGCTCCAATCAATGGGAAATTTCCAAAATGGGCACTAAGCAATATAATCCCTTTACCCTTTGATAAGGCTTTATCAATATTTTCTTTACCCTCTATCTCTATCCATCTTCTTATCCTTTCATGGGATGCATTTACAAAGTGCAACATCTCAAAGAACCCTTTAACAAGATTTACGCTAACCCTCTTGCATATATCTTCAAGCTCCTTATCATCTTTTTCATTTCCAAAGGCGTATTTGATATGGTTAAGAAGCCTTTTCTTGTAAGGCTTTATAAGTTTATATCCAAGAATTCCAAATTTTTCTGTTAAGAGATGAAGCACCTTTATTGGAGTTATAGAAACTATTAGAAATATAGAATTTAATAAAATTCTACCTAAAAAGTGTCTAAATCTTCTAAAATTTCTATTTTTATTTAACCTTTTAAACCATCTGATAGTTTGTGTTCGTTCTTCTTTCTCTTCCATCTCCTATGAATCCACCACCACTGGGTTGGATATCTCCTTATATAATCTTCTATTATTTTTACAATATTATATGTATTCCTATATATATCCTCTTCTATATCTCCATTTCTAAAAATATTGACAGGAGGTTCAACTATTATATTTTGTATGTTATTATTATCTCTTACAATAAACATAGGTAGAACAGGAGCACCACTCCTCATAGAAAGTGTGACGGGGCCCTTAAATGTTGGCACTTTATGCCCGAAAAAGTCCACAAATATTCCCCCTGAGGCAACATTTATATCAATCTGAATAAATAATATCTCTCCATTCTTTAAACAATCGATAGATTTCTTTAAACACAGATTCTTGGGCTTATCAGGGATAAAGTTCACTCCATCATATTTTCTTATCTTTTTAAATATCTCTGCAACTCCTTTGTTATGCGGATCTCTATTAATATAGTTAAACTTATATCCTAACATCGCCAATTTTCTTCCGATAAGGGTGAAGTTACCAAGATGGGCACTTACAGCTATTACTCCCTTCCCTTTATTTATTGCATCTTTAAGATTGCTAATTCCTATAATATTTATGTTATTATTAAAGAAACTATCTGATAGGGTTCTAAATTTTATGGTTTCCATGAATCCTTTCCCAATATTTTCAATTATTTCCTTATATAGCTTTTTTATCTCTTTTTTATTATTCCTATCACCGAACGCCAGTTTAAGATTTTCTATTATCACTCTTCTTCTACCTCTCCATATAAAAAATACTATCCTGGCAAGCCACTTACCAAATATATATGATATTTTTAAAGGTAATATATTTACAAAAGTTATTCCTATCCTTAATATTATTTCAACCATTTTATCCACTAATCTCTTCATATTGACTTTAATATAAAATTTTAATAGAATGATGTCAAGATGACCATAGGAGTCCCAAAAGAGATAAAAAGCGATGAGAAAAGGATTGCTGTAACACCATCTGGAGTTAGAGAATTTGTAAAGAGAGGACATAAGGTAATTATTGAAAGGAGAGCTGGTGTTGGAAGTGGTATAGAGGACGAGGATTTTATGAGGGTTGGCGGTATAATTGTTGATTCGGCTGAAGAGGTATGGAGAGAAGTAGATATGATAATAAAAGTTAAAGAACCTCTGGAACCAGAGTATTCTTATATAAAAGATGGTCAAATAATATTTACATATCTTCATCTTGCAGCTAATAAAGAGCTTACTTTAAATCTTTTAAATAAAGGGGTTATAGGAATAGGGTATGAGACTGTTGAACTTGGAGATGGGTCGCTTCCACTTCTTAGGGTTATGAGTGAAATAGCTGGAAGACTGTCTGTTCAGATAGCAGCCTTCTGCCTTGAGGCTAAGAATGGTGGAAGAGGTATATTAATAGGAGGTGCAACGGGGGTTCCTCCAGCGAAAGGAGTTATACTTGGAGCTGGAACATCCGGTATTAATGCATCAATGATAGCTATTGGTATGGGAGCTGATGTTACTATACTCGATATAAATCTTAACAGATTAAAATATATAAATGAGATAATGAGGGGGAGTGTCAAAACACTTTTTTCCTCCACAGCAAGTATTGAAGAAGAAGTAATAAAGTCAGATTTTGTTATTGGTGCTGTATTAATCCATGGTAGTAGAACCCCCATATTGATAAATAGAGATATTTTAAAGATGATGAAAAAGGGAGCTGTAATTATAGACTTATCTGTAGATCAGGGAGGATGCTGTGAGACCACAAGACCGACAACTCATTCAGATCCAATATATGTGGTTGATGGCGTTGTTCATTACTGCGTAGCAAATATACCGGCAGCTGTTCCCAGAACCTCAACCTTTTCTCTTACAAATGCTACTCTTCCCTATGCATTGGAGATAGCAGAAAAAGGAATAGATTCAGCGATCAGAGATAATCCTGCTATAAAAAGAGGGATTAATGTATTTAAAGGGCGTATAACATGTAAGGGAGTAGCAGAAGCGTTTAATATGATTTATGAACCTATAAATATATGAAAGGAACTCTATTTGTTACTGCAACTCCAATAGGAAATCTTGAAGATATTACACTTAGAGCTATTAAAGTACTCAATGAGGTGGATATTGTTGCAGCTGAGGATACAAGAAGGACATTAAAGCTTCTCAATCATTATAATATAAAAAAGCCGATCCTGAGTTACTATGAATATAATAAATTTGCAAGGGGAAATCTCCTCATAAAAGAATTATTAAATAACAAAAATATAGCTCTTGTCACAGATGCTGGGACTCCCGGAATATCTGATCCAGGTATATACCTCGTAAATCTTGCCATAAACAATATGATTCCTGTGGTTCCGATACCTGGTCCATCTGCTCTTATAACAGCATTGAGTATATCAGGATTAACAACTAATAAATTTTCCTTTTATGGATTTATTTCAAGAAAAAAAGGAAAAAGAAAGAAAGACATTGAGAGTATAAGGGATTATAATGGAACAGTTATTTTATATGAATCTCCAAAAAGATTGATAAAAACTTTAAAAGATATACATGAAGTATGCGGTAATAGGAAAGTTGTAATTGCAAGGGAGCTCACAAAGTTACATGAAGAGGTTATTAGAGACAATATTATTGATATTATTAATAGGTTTAGCAATAGAGATATAAAAGGGGAAATTACGATATTAATATCTTCTGAAAGAAATGATTAGAAGAGTCTTTTTTGACATAATTATTCTAACAATATTAATTATTCTTATAGTCCATTACGGACTTGGTGGAATTCTTATCAAGGCAGGTAAATTCTTAGAAAATAGCGGGGAAAAGATTGAAAAGATTGGCAAGAGCATAAAGGAAAAAGAAGATGAGATAACCAAGATTTTTAAATGGGGAGAAAAGTGAAAGTAATATGCTATATTTTAGTCTTTATAATTAATCCTTTGAAGAAAATTTATATTACCATATCTTTGAATTTACTTTGCCCCACTGTTTAATCAAAACATCTACAAGAGCAATATCATAGAAGTTAGTCTTTCCGGCTATTTCTGGACTCACTCTACTTAAATAATGTTTCCTTCCTTCTTCAATCTCTTCATTTAGTATCTCAAACAGATTGTCTTCCTCAATCCCCTTTTTC
>CAZCTP010000084.1:0-11616 GCA_964501575.1 uncultured Thermodesulfobacteriota bacterium | reverse complement strand
AGGTAATACCTTTTCCTGAGGGGTTTCCATTAATAGAGGAATCCCAAGATATAATATATATACCCCATATAAACTTACTAATATTCCTAGAATAGCTAAGGGAGGTATTATATTAACCACTCCAGCTACCCAAGCAGGGGTAAAGGAATATATAACCAACTTCATAGCCTTTATACTGTCCTGTTTAGAATTAAATGTTGGGGCTAATGAATTAATAACAAAACCAGCTATAAATACTGCGGCTATACTAAATATGTAGTTAACTATAGAAGATGCAAGTGCTGCAGATAATGGAATTCTTAGTCTCATAAACCCTATATTTATACCGATTATGCTTATTCCTATAAATGAAGCAATCGCAGGTATTGCTGCAAGTATAATAACATAACCAACAAACAGTTCTTTTATTGAATTCTCCTCATCTTTTATAGTCTTCCATTCAGTTTTTGGAGTTATCAATATTTTCTTCACACGCTCTACAATGTTCATAATTCACCCCCTTTAAGATATCTTTGTATACTATAAAGACTACTCCATAGATCCTCTTCCCTGTGAGGCTCTATAGTAAATACGGGATTTATTTTAAGCTTATTAAACAGGATAAAAAACTTCTTAAAATCTACATTTCCATTGCCTAAGGGGAGATGTTCATCAAATTTTTTATTATTATCATGAACATGGATTTCTATAATATATCCTCCTAATTTATCTATCCATTCTGATAGAGGGACCTTTGAAAATATATTAAAATGGCCTATATCAAAACAGAATCCGAAGGCTTTATTCCCTATAGCTTTAAATAATGATAAAAATATTTCTGGTTCTTCTTCGTACATATTCTCAATAGCAAGTGATATTCCCATATTAGCAGCTTTTTCACCTAAGGAACTCCATATATCAAGGCTATTTTCTAACCATATTATCTCATTGTGGTTGAAACTCCATTTATCATAACCCGGGTGAAATATTATAATCTTTGGTTTGAGGCACTCAGAGATATCTATAATCTGAAAGAATCTTTCCTTAGTTATAGCTCTTATTTTTCTATCGATACCACCAGGGCTCAGATCCATATAAGGAGCATGAATAGTCATTTGAAGGCCCTCTTCATTAAGATTCTCAGAAATATATCTAAGTTCATTCCAATTTATTTCATCCAATTCATTATTATTAAAATATATCTCAGGATTTATCTTGTATTTTTTTATAAGATGAATCCTTTCAATGAGAAGCTTATAGGGAACATTTACATGAATTTTCATGTTATCCTCTCTAATTTTTTGAGATTCTTTTTTTCTCCTAAGGCTAATAATTTATCATTAGCTTCAATAAGTGTATCCGGTATCGGATTAAATAGCATCTCTCCGGAATTTTTTTTAATAGCAATTATTATAACTCCTAATTCCTGTCTTATCCCTGAGTTTCTGAGAGTTTTACCCGCAAGGGGTGAGGAATTATTAACTGTTACCTCTTCAATCAATAATTCCATACTTTTTCGTTGAGTTATTATCTCTATAAAGTTGAGAACTGCAGGCCTTAATATAGCCTGAGCCATCTTCATACCCCCTATCTGGTAAAGAGAAAAGACCATATCCGCACCAGCCATTTTTAGCTTCACATCTGCCCCATCCTCAATTGTTCTTGCAATAACCTTTAATCTTGGATTAATATTTTTTGCTGTAAGGGTAATATATAAATTTTCTGCATCAGAAGAAGTAACAGCTACTAACCCTTTAGCTCTTTTTATCTCTGCTTTTATAAGAATTTCATCTAAGGTTGCATCACCTTTAATATATAAAAAATTTTTACTATCTATTAAATCTATTACATTTTCATCTTTTTCTATTACAATAAACGGAACTGATTCTTCATCCAACTCATCACATATTACCTTACCCATTCTACCGTATCCACATATGATATAATGATTTTTTAATTTAGCGATCTTCTTTTCCAATTTCCTTCTACCAAATATCTTCCTTATTTCATCTTCGATTATCAGCTCACTAAGACTACCAATAGCATATGCTAATATTATAACACCACTTAATATAAATATTATTGTAAAAATTTTACCATTTGTAGAAAGACTATGGATCTCTCCATAACCAACAGTAGTGATTGTTATAATAGTCATATATATTGAATCTAAAAGTTTCCATTTTTCTATTAATTTATAGCCGAATATCCCTATTATAATTAGAATAAATAATAATGAGATGGATATTTTTAAATGTTTATAGCTGCTCACTTTGAATATATATAATAGAATAGTTTTTTCTTAATTTGTCAAGTATACCTCTCGGAGAATTATGAAAAGCGCTAAAAGGGCAGTAATTCTCAGTGAAGATTTATATATTCCTTTTTATATATTGAAAACTCCTCTTATAGCTTCTTAAATGGAGAAAGGCGTGCTCTTCTCTTTTCAGATCCCAAAGACTAAATGACTATTTTTCAGGTAATTTTAAGAAAAACTCTTGACAATATATAAAATATTTTTTATCTTGACAATATATAAAAATATTTCTCAGAGGGGAGGGCAGATTATGAAAAAGAAGATTATTTTGGGTTATATTTTAGCATTTTTATTTATTATATTTACAGGTTTTTCATATGCTATTGAGATAGGGAGATTAAGTAAATATAGAGGGAATATATTTATAGTGAGAGATGGGAAAGAGTTTAAGGTTGAGGAGCCTAATATTCCTATTCTTAATAAAGATGTTATAAAGAGCGGAGAAGGTGAAGTAGAGATAAGGTATAATGATGGTTCTACATTAACACTTGATAAGAATACCGATATCATGCTGGTAGAAGAGGTGGGCAAGGAGTCATTTTATGAAGTTTTAGAAAAAGAGAGACTTTTAAGGAAGATAAGAATAAATATAGGGGGGCTCTGGTTCAATATTATACCAAGAGAAGGGATGGATGTGAGTTTTGATACTCCCCATGCAGTCGCAAGAGTCTCTGGAACAAAAGGATATATTAAGGTTGAAAGAGAATCTTCCTATTTTGAATTGTCAGATGGAGGAATGAAGATAAAAGATAAGTTTGTTGGAAGGGTAGTTGCTATAAGAAGAAATCAGGCCACCAAGGTCAGGAAGGGTAAGTCTCCGACAGAGCCTGAGAGAATAAGTCCGAGGGGGCCGATACATATACCGATTCCAACAAGGGAATTTATTCCTGTACCACCACCACCTGCACCTTTAGGAACAGGAGGAGGTGGTGGTGTAACAAGCCCTTCACAATAAGGAGGGTGATATATGAAAAAGATAACAATATCTATTATGATAATCCTGTTATGGAGTGGTATTTCGTATGGAATCGGTAATATTCATCTGGGTCCTTTAGGGGTATATCCATCTACATCTATAAGTGAAACATATATAGACAATTTATTTTTAACAACCCATGATAAGAAAGATGATTCTATAACAACTTTTACTCCCGGGGTTATTTTCAAACTTCCTCTAAGAAGACATTCATTAAATATAGAATATAGAGCTGATATATTAAGATTTTCAGACTATGATGAACTTGATAGGGTAGATAAATTGGGGGCTGGATATTTTGAATTTGACTTCCCAGGAGGACTTAATATCAGGTTTGGCAATAGGTATTATAAAACAGCAAGGTTACCTGATTTCCTGGGTGATTGGGATAACCCATATTACACAAATAATGGAGGGATTGAAATCTCTTATAAATTTGCAGATAAATATAAGATTAAATTCAGTTATGCCCGTGAAAAGAGGGTATTTGATGATATAAGGGAGAAAGGTGATAACTATGATAAGGATATATATGATTCAACTATATTTTATAGGATATTACCAAAAACATCCATTTTATTAGAATATATACTTACAAGGACAGATAATGTTGATCTTTATAGGATAGATAATGATGTTAGTGAGGCATTCTTTGGAATTGCATGGGATCCAACAGCAAAATTGAGGGGAACGATTAAGATTGGATATACAAAGATAGATTATGATACTATTTCTGATAAGGACGATTTTGATCTTTCTCTATCCCTTGAATATCAGCCTAATGATTATACCCTTATGAATGCAGAAGGTTATAGAAAGATTCTTGAAACATCAGCAACAGAAGAAAATGCAGCATTTGGAAGATATTATGTTAGTACAGGATTTGATCTATCTCTATCCCATAAAATTACATATAAAATATCATTAATAAGTAATTTCTCATTTATAAGGGATGTATATCCAACAAGGCCTGATGGTTTTCAAAGGGAGGACAATCTATATAGGGTAGGTTTAGGGGTTGATTATAAATTCAGAAGATGGATAGGTGCGGGTCTAAAATATCAATTTAGTACTAAGGATTCAACCTTATCTCTTGAAGACTATGATGAAAATAGGGTAATTTTTAATATCTCTTCACAATTTTAGGTTGATAGATATACACTGTCATATATTACCAGGTATGGATGATGGTCCTGCTTCATTAGAAGAGTCTTTAAAGATGTGTAAGATTGCCTATAATGATGGTATAAGAATTATTGTCGCAACTCCTCATACATTAAATGGGTTATATCTTAATGGGAAAGAGGAAATAAGGAATCTCGTAGAGATACTCAATTCCAAGACAGATATAGATATAAAGATTCTACCAGGAGCTGATGTTCATATATCACCAGACATACCGGAGCTTATTGAAGATGGAAATATAATGACTATAAATGATAATATGAGATATATATTAATAGAGTTCCCTTATATGAATGTGCCTCAAAATATAGATAGGTTTCTCTTTTCTTTGAAGAAGAGAGGGATAACCCCTATTATTACTCATCCAGAGAGAAATCTTGCTATACAGAGAGATATAAAGATAATGTATGAGCTTTTGAAAATGGGGGCATTATCTCAGATTACGGGTATGAGTATTACAGGTGATTTTGGAAGAGATGTAAGGGTCTGTGCTGAGAATCTATTGACTCATAACCTTGTCCACATAATAAGCTCTGATGCACATTCTCAAGATCTAAGACCCCCGATATTATCAAAAGGGTTTTCTTCTGCTTCAAGGATAGTGGGGAGGGAACTTGCTCTAAAAATGGTAAAGGATAATCCATTTGCTGTAATAAATGGTATTTATCTATAAAATAAATATAGGGAGGATAACTTTGAAAGGTGTTATATTAGCAGGAGGACTTGGTACAAGATTGTATCCTTTAACAAAAATTACCAATAAACATCTCTTACCAGTTTATGATAAGCCAATGATATATTATCCACTTCAAACTCTTATAAATGCAGGAATAAGAGATATACTTATAGTTACCGGAGGGAATAACGCTGGAGACTTCCTGAGACTATTGGGGAATGGAAAGGAATTTGGGCTGAAGCATATAAATTATACATATCAGGAAGGAGAAGGAGGTATTGCTGATGCATTAAGTCTTGCGGAGTACTTTGCTGATAATGAGAAGATATGTGTTATACTTGGGGATAATATAATTGAGAGGAATATAATAAAGGCTGTTAAGGATTTTGAAAATAAGCCAAGTGGAGCAAAAATTTTATTAAGTAGAGTGAAGGATCCAGAAAGATTTGGTGTACCAGAATTTGATGGAGATAGAATAATAAGGATAATCGAAAAACCTAAGATTCCACCATCACCTTTTGCTGTGACGGGGATATATATGTATGATAATATGGTATTTGATATCATAAGGGGATTGGAACCATCTGAAAGAGGAGAACTTGAGATAACAGATGTGAATAATAGGTATATAAAGATGAATAGATTATATTGGGATGTGTTAGATGGATGGTGGACAGATGCAGGAACTTTTGAATCATTAAGGAGAGCTACAAATCTTGTAGCAGAAGCAGGTGCAAATAGGATATGAGGATTTTAATAACAGGAGGAGCTGGGTTTATAGGTTCAAATTTCATAAGATATATACTAAAAAACTACCCTAACTATAAATTAATAAATGTTGATAAACTTACATATGCAGGAAATATTGAAAACCTCAATGATATAAAGGATTATTCTAATTATGAATTTATTCATGGTGATATATCTGATAAGGGTCTGATTAATAGTGTGGTAGATTCATCGATTGATGCTATAATAAATTTTGCTGCAGAGTCACATGTAGATAGAAGTATTGAAGACTCATATATGTTTGTAAAAACAAATATTCTTGGCGTCCAGACTTTACTAAATGCAGCAAGATTTAACAGAGTAAAAAGATTTATTCAGATCTCTACTGATGAAGTTTATGGGAGCATAGATAGTGGATCATTTTCAGAAAATAGTCCAATATTTCCAAGAAGTCCTTATTCTGCCACAAAGGGAGGAGCAGACCTCTTATGTCAATCATATTTTATTACCTATAAACTCCCAATAATAATAACAAGATCATCTAACAATTATGGACCATACCAATTTCCTGAAAAATTTATTCCTTTAATTATAACAAATGCTATAGAAAACAGAGAAATACCTGTATATGGGGATGGTCTAAATATAAGGGATTGGTTATATGTTGAGGATAATTGTAAAGCTATAGATTGTGTTTTACATAAAGGGAAAGATGGTGAAATATATAATATTGCTGGAAATTGTGAAATGAAAAATATAGATGTAGTAAAATTTATATTAAAAGAATTGGGTAAGAGTGATTCATTGATAAGATTTGTAAGTGATAGATTAGGTCATGATAGAAGATATTCCATAGATTTCTCAAAGATGAAAGAGGAATTTGGATGGGAGCCAATTTGTAAATTTGAAGATGGAATAAGATTAACTATAGATTGGTATATAGAGAATAAGCCATGGTGGGCAAAGATAAAGAATAAAGAATATATGGATTATTATACCAGGATGTATGGAGATAGATAAAAATAGCTAAAAGGGGTCCGTAAAAAGCTTCATAATTAATTCTAAAAGTATGATATAATAATTTTACATCCAATGAGAAAGAGGGGCTTTTTTAGCTATATAAAAATAAGTCTTTTAACCACTATCCTCCCATTAATATTTGGAATAACAATAGGAGTATTATTATATTATTATCTTAATAGAAATATTCCAAAGATAGAACCTGTTATTCATTATAATCCGGATGTTTCTACAAGAGTATATTCAGACGATAATAGAGTAATAGGAGAATTCTTCGTAGAGAGGAGAATTATTGTACCTTTATCAAAGATACCCAAATTTGTGATCAATGCATTTATATCAGCTGAAGACTCAAGATTTTATGAGCATAAAGGTCTTGATTATTTTGGAATTATAAGAGCTCTCATAAAGAATATATTAGCGGGAAAGATAGTTCAAGGAGGAAGTACAATAACCCAACAGATAGCAAGATCTCTTCTTTTAACACCCAAAAGAACGTTTTCTAGGAAGATAAAAGAAGCAATATTAGCATATAAAATAGAGAGGAATCTATCTAAGAATCAAATATTATATATCTACCTCAATCAGATATATCTTGGACATGGAGCATATGGGGTTGAAGCTGCAGCACAAACATATTTTGGAAAGAGTGTAAGTGAACTCACTCTTTCAGAAGCAGCAATATTAGCTGGTCTTCCTCAGTCTCCTGCAAGAAATTCTCCATATACTCATATGAAGAATGCCAAGAGAAGAAGGAGATATGTATTAAAAAGAATGTTAGAGGATGGATATATTACCAAAGAAGAGGCGTATAAAGCTATTAACGAACCCATAATCCTTAAGGGGTTAAAAAGGCATAGAAATAATATTGCTCCATATTTTATAGAGTATATAAGGCAGAGAGTTGAGGAAAAATATGGATATGAAGCAATATATAAGAGGGGGCTTAATATATACACTACTATAAATATTCCAATGCAGATAATAGCAAATAATGCTGTAAAAGAGGGAATAGAGGAATTTGTTAAAGGACAATTATCCAAAAAAAATATTGAGATACCTCAAGCTGCATTAATAGCAATGGATGTAAGGACAGGGGAAATAAAGGCAATGGTTGGAGGAAGAGATTTTAAAGAAAGTCAGTTTAATAGAGCAGTTCAGGCAAGAAGACAACCTGGCTCTGCATTCAAACCAATTATATATGCTGCAGCAATTGATAAAGGATATAGTCCGGATAGTATAATAATAGATTCTCCTGTAATGTATGGAAGTAATACAGATAATATATGGAAACCAGAGAATTATGATGAAAAATTTATTGGTCCTACAACTCTTAGAGACGCACTTATGCACTCTCGAAATATTGTTACTATAAAAATCTTGAAGGATATAGGCATTGATTACGCAATAAACTATGCGAGGAGACTCGAAATAAGATCCTATTTAACAAGAGATTTATCTTTAGCTCTTGGTTCTTCATCTGTTAGTCTGTTGGAGCTTACAAAAGCTTATTCTATATTTGCCAATGGAGGTAAGTTGCTTGAACCAATATTCATAAGGATGATTAAAGATAGAGATGGAAATATTATTGAAGCTAATGATAAAAAACTTCCTATACAGGCTATAACTCCTCAAACAGCCTATATAATAACTGATTTACTTAAAGGAGTTATTAAGAATGGAACAGGATGGAGGGCTAAGGCTTTAAATAGGCCAGCAGCTGGAAAGACAGGAACAACGAATAATTTTATTGATGCATGGTTTATAGGCTATACCCCTGAACTAATAGCCGGGGTTTGGGTAGGTTATGATAATGAGAAATCTTTGGGTCCACATAAGACAGGAGGGAAGGTAGCAACTCCAATATGGCTTAAATTTATGAAAAAGGCTTTAGCTGAAAAACCTATAAGGGATTTTCCTATTCCTAAAGGTATAATATTCACTAAGACCAGAGAGAAGGGAGTAGAAGAATTTGAAAGCTTTATTGATAGAGGTGGGTCTAAGGATAAATTTAGTGATATAGACTCTTATAAATTTTTTCAATATGATATGGTGGATAATCTGAATAGAAGAGAAATTCATTGATAAATAATTTCAGGAGGATCGGGGACATGGTTAATATTGTAGATTCCTATAATAGATATATAAACTATTTAAGGATATCCGTGACAGACAGATGTAACCTTCAATGTATATATTGCAAACCTCCCTCAGAGCTTAATGGACTTAAGCATTCTGATATTCTAACATATGAGGAGATATTGAAGATAGCAAAAATATCTTTAAGTATAGGTATAAAAAAGATAAGGATTACCGGAGGAGAACCGCTTTTAAGAAAAGGGATTATAAGTTTTATATCCGAACTTTCAAAACTACCAGGACTTGAAGATTTAAGTATTACAACAAATGGAATACTTCTTAAAGATTATGCTGCTGACCTGTTTAAAGCTGGAGTAAAAAGAATAAATGTAAGTCTTGATTCTCTGAATTTTAATAAATATTATAAAATTACAGGGGGAGATTATCTCTTTAGGGTTTTAGATGGATTAGAAGAAGCAGAAAGGGTTGGTTTTTATCCTATAAAAATAAATGTAGTAGTTATAAAAGGTATTAATGATGATGAAATAATTGATTTTGCTCTATTAACAAAGGGAAATCCTTATCATATACGTTTTATAGAGTTTATGCCCTTTAATTCTAATATGGAGTGGAAGAGAGAATATTGTATCTCTGCTTCTGAAATATTTGAGATTATAGATTCATTTCAAAGATTGCAGTCTATGCCTTTTTCACCAGGAGAGACAGCTAAAAGATATAAATTTGAAGATGGATTGGGGGAGATAGGCTTAATAAGTCCGGTATCCGATCACTTTTGTTCATCGTGTAACAGAATAAGACTCACTGCCGATGGGAAAATAAGGACTTGCTTATTCTCAGATAATGAGATAGATATAAAATTCTTAATGTCTCAAAATATTAAAAATGAAGACCTCGAAAGGTCTTTAAAGATAGCAATCAAGAAAAAGCCGGAAAAACATCATTTAAACGATGGATTATTCAAGAAATGTACAAGA
Organism: uncultured Thermodesulfobacteriota bacterium; assembly: GCA_964501575.1. Taxonomy (GTDB): domain Bacteria; phylum Desulfobacterota; class CAZCTP01; order CAZCTP01; family CAZCTP01; genus CAZCTP01. The sequence goes on along the minus strand of CAZCTP010000084.1, from coordinate 1,660 downwards.
GGAATGTCTTTAATAGGTGGATAACCATCCTCATTTAGCCTTTAATAACACCTATAGGTCTTAGCTTTGCTACTTTCTTTGATATTTGGGCTATATCTACTACAGTTACTACATCTGTAACATCTTTGTATGCTTCTGGCATTTCCTCAGCAAGTGTTTCCCTTCCAGCGGATCTAACAAATATTCCTTTATCTTCAAGTTCTCTTTTTAGTGGTCTCCCCTTCCCCTTCCTTTTAGCCTGATTCCTGCTCAATTTTCTACCAGCTCCATGACATGTGGTCCCAAACGTCTCTTCCATTGCCTTATCTGTACCGACAAGTACATATGAGTACCTTCCCATATCGCCTGGTATTAATACAGGCTGTCCTATACTTTTATATATCTCTGGGATATTTTTATGACCAGGTGGATATGCTCTTGTGGCTCCTTTCCTATGGACACATAGCTCCATTTCCTTACCCTCTACAACATGCTTCTCTATCTTTGCTATATTATGGGCAACATCATATACCAATCTCATATTCAGCGATTTAGGACTTATATTAAAGAATTTTTCAAATACTTCCCTTGTCCAATGAGATATAAGCTGCCTGTTTGCAAATGCAAAATTTATTGCACATATCATAGCTTTATAATAATCTTCTCCATTCTTTGAATTTATGTATGCACAGGCTAATTGTCTATCAGGAATATCTATTTTTAGACTATTTACTGTATGAGCCATCTTCTTTAGATAATCATCACATACCTGATGTCCGAACCCTCTTGAACCTGAGTGAATTAATACTGTAATTTGATCTTTATGGAGACCCATAACATTTGCAGCAACTTCATCAAATATTTCTTCAACATATCCAATTTCAACAAAGTGATTACCTGAGCCTACCGTTCCAAGTTGAGCTCTTCCTCTTTCCAATGCTCTATCACTGATAACTGAGGGATTTGCTCCTTCCATACATCCACCTTCTTCAATCTTTTCCAGGTCTTCTTCAAAACCATAACCTTTTTTAACTACCCATTTTGCCCCTTCTATCAACACCATTTTTTCTTCTTTTGAAGTTAATTTTAATACTCCTTTTGAACCAAGCCCCGTTGGGATATTGCTAAATAGAATATCCACTAATTCTCTTATCCTTCTTTCAACCTCATTGCGCTCCAGATCAGATGTTAAAAGCCTGACGCCACAGTTTATATCATACCCTACACCCCCGGGTGATATAATCCCATTTCTTACATCAAATGCTGCAACTCCACCAATTGGGAAACCATAGCCCCAATGAATATCAGGCATTGCTAATGAATATTTCACAATACCAGGTAACTGAGCAACATTTGCTACCTGTTTTAAGCTTTCATCCATTTTTATATCTTCTATCATCTTTGAACTTGCATATATAATTCCAGGGACCTTCATATTTCCATACTTTAACAACATCCACTTATTATCGTCAATCTTTCTAAGCTTTATTTCATCGATCATATCACCACCCCATTTCACACCTAATTTTATTATAATTTTAAATAGAAGTCAAATTATTAACGGCGAAGCAATCCCCTTATATATTTCCTAACCTTCCGTGCTAATTTGGTCTATCTGGTTGATTTGTTTATCTCGTCTGTCTGGTTTTTTTGTTTCTCTGGTTTGTTTCGTTAATCTTGT
>CAZCTP010000083.1:0-11877 GCA_964501575.1 uncultured Thermodesulfobacteriota bacterium | reverse complement strand
GCAAATATGCGGTTTTCATCCTGAAAGGATTATACTTTTTGATATTGATGAGACAGAATTGCATAATTTGAGACTTAAATTAAATAGGATATTCCCCCACTTAGTGGGGAGAATCCACTTTATAACAGGAGATGTTAGGGATGAGGGTAGAGTTAACGAAATCTTTGAAAGATTTCATCCTCAGATTGTATTTCATTCTGCTGCTTATAAACATGTCCCCATGATGGAATATAATCCTAAAGAAGCTGTGAAGGTAAATATGTTTGGTACATATAATGTTATAAAGGCCTCAGCAAGCTATGGGGCGAATAGATTTATCTTAATTTCTACTGATAAGGCAGTAAGACCTACAAGTATTATGGGGGCTACAAAGAGGATGGCTGAATATATATGTAAAGCATTTAATAATTACAGAGGTACAGAATTTGTATCAGTGAGATTTGGCAATGTATTTGGAAGTAGGGGAAGTGTTTTGCCTCTATTTTTAGAACAGATTAAATATGGAGGGCCACTCACAGTGACACATAGGGATATGCGGAGATATTTTATGACCATACCAGAGGCTGTAGCTTTAGTATTGCAGGCCTCTGTTATAGGAGAAGGGGGAGAGATTCTTGTGCTTGACATGGGGGATCCTGTGAAAATTGTAGAATTGGCAGAAGAGTTAATAAGAATTCATGGTTTGGAACCTTATAGGGATATAGATATTGAGTATATTGGTTTGAGGCCGGGGGAGAAACTTTTCGAAGAGATACTTACTGCAGAGGAGGGGACTGTTGCAAGTAAGCATAAAAAGATCTTTATAGCTAAAAATAGTGAAAGATATTCTATAGATGAGATAGAAAAGATGTTAAAAGAATTTGATACTCTTATCAGAGAACTGCCAATAGGAGAAGAAGGAAAGATCAAAGATTTGCTTAAAAAGTATGTAAAATATTTTGATGATGACTAATAGTAAATTATTAATAGAGAGATATTATTTAATTATTCAAGAAGATATGAAGTTGGATTAGATAGTAAGGATTATCTTACCCACATTTTCATTATTCTCCATCCTGAAAGTTGCTTTGTGTAATTGATCAAAAGGGAATACAGAGTCAATAACAGGCTTCAGTTTTTTATTTTTTAAATGTGGAATAACCTGATGAGCAAAGGATTGTGTGGCTGAGATTTTTTCTTCTATCGGGCGTGAACGCAAAACAGTTCCGATAATATGGAGGTGTTTAGAAAGAATGAGTGAAAGATCTGTATCTACTATTTTGCCCCCCATTAGTCCTAATAATATTAATAAACCCTGATTTTTAAGTAATGCAATATTCTCCCTCCAATAGCTTGCTCCTATGAGATCAAGAATTAAATCGATAGAGTTCTTCCCAAATTCTTTCTCTATAATTTTCTTAAAGTTATCTCTTTTATAATTTATAGGGGAAAAGGAGGCAAATTCTTCAATCTTTTTTAGCTTATCTGAGCTTCCTGCTGTACCAATTGCTTTAGCTCCCCATAAATTAACCAGCTGGACTGCTGCACTCCCTATTCCACTGGCCACTGCATGGATAAGCACGAGATCACCAGGCTTCATTCCACCCTGAGTGACTAAAGCATCATGAGCTGTTATGAAAGCCTCTGGTACCGCGGCAGCCTCTACATCAGTAAGTTCCTTTGGGACTGGAACTACCAATCGCTGGTGAGTAACTACCTGTTCGGCATAGGATCCACCAGCTACCATACCAAAAACTCTTTCTCCTCCTTTCCATTCTGTAACTTTATCTCCAACTTGATCTATATAACCAACAAATTCAAGCCCTGGGATATCCTGTGAAGCTCCAGCTGGAGGAGGATATAGTCCTCTGCGCTGTAGTATATCTGCACGGTTGAGTGCTGTAGCTGAAACTTTGATCCTGACATTCTCACCGGTAGCTACTAAATCTTCTCTCTCAACAATTATAAGGTTATTAATTTCTCTGCCATATCTTTTAATTACTGCGCATTTCATCTATTTTACTAAATTAATAAATGTCTCTTTTTAATCTTTTCTATTTTATCTATTGATTTGTATACCCTTTCCCTGAATGAACTATCAGTACTTATTTTATCTAAAATTGCTTTTATGCTTCTCTCTTGAGTGTCAAGACTATGACATATTAATAGTATATCATTTCCAGCCTCTATTCCTTTAATAGCTACTTCCTCTATTGGGAAATTTTTTGAAATCGCTCCCATTTCAAGATCATCTGTAATAACTAAACCTCTAAAACCCAATTCCTTTCTCAATATCCCATCTATAATATTTTTTGACATAGTAGCTGGCATAGAGACATCTATATCTTTGTATATTACATGAGCTGTCATAATAGCCTCCACTCCATTCTCTATTACATATTTAAATGGGGAAATATTTTCCCTATTTAAATTCCTGTATGGTAATTCCAGATGGGGATCAATTGAGATACTGCCATATCCTGGAAAATGTTTTGCTACTGGAATTATTCCCATATCCTTCATCCCATTTATCATAGAATTTCCAAATACTGCTACTTTTTGGGGATCATTACCAAAACTCCTATCGCCAATTGGGCTATTAGGATTATTGTTAATGTCTAAAACAGGGGCTAAATTCATATTTATGCCAACGTCCTTAAGTTCCTTTCCCATTGTTTTCCCGATTGAATAAGCTTCTTCTAAGGAACTTATTATTGCAGCGGAAGGGAATTTTGTAAAGGGTTTATCTAATCTTGAAATTCTACCACCCTCATGATCTATAGCTATAAATAGTGGAATTTTTGAGCTCTTTTGTAATAATTTTATTAGCTCTCTGATTTGAGTCGGATCTTCTATATTTCTCTTAAAGAGTATTACACCTCCTATTCCAAATTCTTCTATTAAATTTAATACTTCCTCTGATGGATCAACTCCTTCAAACCCAACAATTGTCAGCTGTCCAATCTTCTCTTTCACTATTTTAAGGAATCAAAAGGATTTTTTAAAGAAGAGGCATTTATATCCTCAGGAGAGATTATAATCCTGCTTTTTTTTTCTTCTTTCTTAAGCCCTATAGAAGCCTTTATACTTCTATTTGTGAGTTCAAAGAGGAAGGGGTGTTCTGACCCCTTTATATCGGTTTCAAGTCTATGGGCTGCTGCGTAAGATAGTTCTCCATCCTTATTACGCCCACTCTTTATAAATATATATCCCATTTCTTCTAATCTTCTTCTATATAACGATACTATTTCTTTAGAATCAAATATCTCATCCGCAGCCTCTTTAATAATTGATTGAAGTCTTTCCTCTTTCTGGTACGGACTTATTATTATTCTACTTTTATCAGCTTCATTATATCTCTCTATATAAGGTTTAATTTCCTCAGGGGTTAAAAACCATGTTTCCATTTCATCTATATCGAAAAGTTCATAAGAGTTTTTCCATAAAGAAGGGTCAATTTCTAAATTCTCTGAGGCGGCTTTTTTAACTCCTTTATCTAAATCTATTATATGCTTAAATTCAAGAAATTTATCCGGAAGGGATTTACTCAAAGATATATTTATATCATAGGCTTCTTTTATAAGATACTTACAATGGTCTACATCTATTTCTGTCATCTTTGGGCCTTCTTTAATCATTTCCTCGAATTTTTTAAGACCTTTAACTGTAGTCTCTATTTCATAGAATCTTTTTAATCCCTCTCTATCATTTAATAAAAAAGATAGTATGTATATTGTTTTAATACTGGGTTTTATAAGATATAAAACTCTATCTCCAGAGGTATCAATAGAGGATGTGAGTCCCTTTTCTTCATAATTCTCAGTCGGGGTAAAAATAGGTATGATTATAGTCTCCTCTTCCTTAACCTCTATTCCCTTTGTTTTGAGTATATGAAGTATCCTCTTCGCAGATTTTTTTATTAATTTATCATTTGATTCAGCTATTATTCTCCTTAAAAATATTGCAAGTTTAGCAGATTTTATATCCTTTAATTCTTCTATAAATCGGAATTGGAGAGGTGTCGAAAAAGTTTTAAAATCATTAATAAGAGATTCTAACATTTCTTCATTTTCTAAATTTTTGCCTAACCTATCCTTTAAAATATTTATCCTTTCGATATCCTCTTGACTTATATCCACATCCAAAAATTTCTTCTTCTTGCCCATTTAAATCTCAATCCATCTGCTTAATTTTTTTATAGCCCTAACCCTATCCTTATCCCCTATTTTAGCCTTTGTTATAGCCTCTCTTAATATTTCAATTGATCTATCATAATTTTTCCTATCCACAGGATAGGGATAACCATCTTTCCCTCCATGTGCAAAGCTATATCTAACAGGGTCATTAAAGCTTACCTTAACACCATATATAAGTTCTCCTATAAGGGATAATGCTCTTATGGTCTTTGGACCAACTCCTTTAATGGAAAGGAGCTTTTCAAAATCTTCTACTTTTCTTTCATATGTATTTAATAATACATTATACAGCCTTTTTGGATCGGCTTTTATATCATGATGTCGGGGTAAGGTCAATATCTTTTTAAATTGAGATATTACAAATTGAGGATTTTCCCTTGATAGCTCTGTTACTATATTTCTTGCCTCTTCACTATCCCTTGCAACCATATTTATAATTTTCCTCTTATTATCACAACATATAGCAGAATGGGGTTCACATACAAAATTATCCATATTCAATGATAACCAATGATATCTCCTTGCATACCTACTATTCTCGTTCATACCTTGCTGGATTACAGCCCACGTTCCATCCTTTGTAAATACGAAAGTATGATGGTATAATTGATATCCATCCTGCAATGCACTACTATCCACCTTAGCAGACATTCTACTGGCATATATTAGCTTTTCTGGAGCGATATTAATAAAGTTTCCAAAATTCTCTATCTCTGAAGGAGTCTTTCTTGAAGTAGCCCCTTTACCCCCGGCTACAAATATATTTAAATCCCTTTCCATCCCCTTTATGCCATCCTTTAAAGCACCGCATACAGTAGTTGTTAATCCACTACTATGCCAATCAAATCCCAATATACATCCGAAGGATTGAAACCAGAAGGGATCAGAGAGCCTCTTTATCATCTCTTTTTCTCCAAACTCCTGAACTATAAATATAGTAATCTCTCTTGCTAATTTCTTCATTCTTTCAAAGAGCCACTTTGGTATCTTTCCTGAATGTAATGGTAGATTTGCTATTCCGACTCTCAATTTTATATATTCCTATAAAATTTATATCTCTAAAGCTACTTTAAACCCTTCATGTATCGCATTGAGTATATATCTTGGTTCAACACAATCGCCAATCTCGCATATCTTTACCCCTTCAATTGAATTAAAGGATACTCTCTCTGGTTCTGCTCCCATTGCCAGTATTATTATATCACCCTTTATCTTTTCTTCCTTTCCTTCTTTACTGATAACTACACCATCCTCAAATATCTCAATAATATCTACCTTTGTCATTATCTTTATATTATCTTTAGAGATTCTTTTTAAAAGTGGACCCTTATCAAAAGGAGTAACATCTTTTCCTATCTTGTCAAGCTTTTCTAATATTGTCACTCTTTTACCCCTATCACTTAAAAAGTCTGCGGTCTCAAGGCCAACAAGACCTCCACCAATGATTATGACATCTCCTTCTATATCCTTGTAATCCTTCAATATATCCCATGCAATAAATACATTATCTCTATTTATTCCTTTGATTTTCGGAATAATAGGTTTTGCTCCAGTAGCCATAATTAATACATCCGGTTTCTCTTGCTTAATAATCTCTGAATCTACCTTTTTATTGGTATATAATTTAATATTGAGTTTATTAATCTGACCTATTAAATATCTTTTAAGTCTTCCTATTTTACCTCTCCCTGGCGGAATATCCGAGAGAAGAAGCTGTCCTCCCAATTCGCCTCTCCTTTCAAATAATGATACATTATGTCCTCTTTTCGCAGATATTATTGCAGCTTCCATACCTGCAGGACCACCACCAACAACAAAAACCTTCTTAGGATTATCCGTTTTTTTAATCTCGTACTCTTTCTCCTCACCTACTGTAGGATTTAATGCACAGGTAACTGGAGAATACCTGAATAAATAACCAAAACATCCGTGGCAACAGGCTATACATGGAATGATATCCTCTATTCTTCCTTCTTTTATCTTATTTGGAAGATGTGGGTCAACAATAAGCGGCCTTGCCAATCCAACAAAGTCCATGTAATCTTCTTCTAATGCCTTTTTCATTACATCCGGATTATGTAAATTATAGGCCATAATTAAAGGTAATTTAATATGATCCCTGAACTTCCTTGCCAGATAGAGCCAGTGTCCATCTTCAACATCCATAGTTATTATAGGGAACCTTGATTCATGCCACCCAACCATAAGACTTATTGCATCAACTTTTGGCTCAACATTTTTTGCAATCTCCAAAAGATCATCCGGCCTATTCCCTTCTTCCATTACTTCATCCGCATTCATTCTGCATATTACTGGAAAATCATCTCCGACCATTTCTCTCGTTGCATCTAATATCTCCAATAAAAATCTCATTCTGTTTTCAAGGCTTCCTCCATATTTATCGTTTCTTTTGTTGGAGTATGGAGACAAAAAAGATCCTATTAGATAACCTGTTCCTGACTGAATTTCAACCCCATCAAATCCTGCAAGTTTCCCTCTTAATGCTCCCTTTGCAAAGGATTTAACTATTTTTCCAATCTCATCTATATTCAATTCTCTTGGATGATCCCGAGGTATTCTCGGAGGAATAGCTGATGGGGCTACTGGTTGAGCCTTTAAAGCCTTTGGATATGAATACCTTCCAGCATGCATAATCTGAAGAAATATCTTTGCCCCATATTTATGGACTTCATCCACTAACTCTTTTAATCTTGGTATATACTTATCATCATCTATAGAGAGATGCCCCAAATATCCTCTTCCTGACCAGTGGGGGTAACATCCTTCTGTAAATATAAGCCCTGTTCCTCCCTTTGCCCTTTCTACAAGATAATTTATAGTTCTATCAGTTACAAATCCATCTTCTGTTCCGTATCCGGTTAAAGTCCCTGTCATAGCAAGTCGATTTTTTATCTCAACGTTGCCTATTCTCCCAGGTTTAAATAATATATCATATACCATACTTAACTCCTTATAGAAAGATTAATAATATCATTTATATCCATAACCTCAATGTTTATATTACTCTCTTCTGAAGCAATCTTAAGATTCTGGAGACAGAAGGGACATGATGTTACAAGCTTTGATGCCCCTGAATTCAGTGCCTCCTCGATTCTTTTAATTCCAGTATCTATTGCCATTTTAGGTATCGCAGTTTTTACTCCACCCCCTGCACCACAACACCATGCTGATTCTCTATTTCTTTCCATCTCCACAAACTTTATATCAGGTATACAATTAATAAGCTCCCTTGGGGAATCGTAGAGCTCAGAATATCTTCCAAGATGACATGGATCATGATAAGTTATAATTCCGTCTGTTTTATTATCAAGTCTTATTTTACCTGTTTTTATAAGATCTAAAACAACATCTGTTATATGAACAACTTCATATTCTTTGCTATTATACTCATTCTTTAATGTTTCATAACATCCGGCACATATTGTAATAATTTTTCTTATCCTCAATTTATTGAAAATTTCTATATTAGATGATCTCAGCCTTTCAAATTCATCCAATATACCGAGCCTATATAAGGTACTTCCACAACATTTTTCATCATTACCCAATATTCCAAAATCTACCTTGCCCTTTTTTAATATCTCAACAGCAGACCTTGCTATTACATTGACCTCTGGATCATATGAAGACGTACAACCAACAAAGAGTAAAAACTCCATACCATTATTAAATCTTTTTAGACCAAGATTCTTAGTCCATCTATCTCTTCTTGACCTTGGCTGAAGCCATGGATTATCATAATTCTTTATACTATCTATCAATGGCTTATGTTCTTCTAATGGTCCTAATCCTCTTCTTACAAGCTCTCTTCTCATTTCATTATACAGATCAAGGGGCCTATTACCTATAACCCTATAACATAATTTGTCACACATACCACACTCTGTGCATCTGTAAAATCTTTCAGAGATTTTATATGACCAGTCTAAAAAGCCTTCCAATAATGATCGAGTAATCTCCATCTTTCCCAGGGCATAATAAGAATCAAAACTGAACTCTTCACCAGCTGGGCATATTGGTAAGGATTGTCTGTATGCAACCCTACAATGTCCGCATTTTACACATTTATATACTATTTTCTTTATATCCTCTAACACCATACCCTTTCAATCTCCTTTTTTAATATTTTTTTATTATATAAAATATACCTACTATTTGCAAATATAGGTAAAAATCAGCTTATAACTTTTGTTTTTAAAATTAAATTGGTTTATAATTTTAACATTAGTTAAACCCATTACATACCTTTACGCAAAGCCCGCATATATATTGACCAATATTATATGTTTTTGAAAAGTGTTTAAGTTTATTGAGACAGGCAAGCATATTATAATCCTTATAGGAGTTCTTCAAAGCTCCTGCAGGGCAAATATCTACACACTTTCTACAATTACCGCATCCCTCTTCTATATCTTCGCTTTCCCTGAGTGGCAAATCAGTAAGAATTGTTGATAATCTTATCTTTGCTCCATATTCGGGATGTACTATAAGATTATTCTTACCAAGCCATCCGATACCAGCCCTTAATGCTATCATCTTATGACTTAAATGGGCGACCTGTTTCTCCCAATCTACTATCTGAGATGCAGGGATAGGGAGAGCCTGATAACCTTCTTCCTGAATATAAAGGGATAGTTTAATAGATATCTGGTCAAGTAAATAGTTTATATTTTTATAATGATGAAGATATAGACGAGTAGGATGGTCTATAATTCCTTTTAATACAGGGTTAGAAAGCCTGATCCCTATAGATATACCCCAGGAGAGCCCATCAGTCTCATCCAGTGAAAGATTATCAAAGTAGGATCTTAAATCTTCAATATAACCTGTTCCAAAGAATGTTGCTCCTGAAGATAAAGCAAATTCTTTGAGCCTTTCATAAACTATCCCCATAATTTATGCTTTATTATCCTCTATGGATTTTAATCTTTTAAGATAGACCCTCTCTCCCTCATCAATAAATTCTATTGCCTGATATGCACAATATTTTACACACTCGGGTTCTCCATCACATAGATCGCATTTAACCATTTTCTCGCTCCTGGGGTCCACAGATATTGACCCAAAAGGACAGGCATCTATACATACTCTACAACCAATACATATCTCATCATCTATTTTAACTATATATCCATCCCTCTTTATAGCATCCACAGGACAAGCTTGGATACACGGGGCATTTATACAGTGACGGCATGTGGTAGGAATGTTTGATCCATCCACCTGAAGGAGTGCTATTCTTGATTTTATAAGACTATACTCCCTGTCTTTTTTAAATGAGCATGCAAGCATACATAACCTGCATCCTGTGCATTTATCATTATATATGGTTATAGATTTCATAATAGTTCCTCCATTTCATCCGCAATATCCTTAAGCCCTATATCATAAAGGCTTCTCTTTGTTGGAATACCCTTTTTAATATCCCATCCCCTTTCAGAATAATATTGGTCAAGAAGCTCCTCAATATCCTCTTTTTTAATTTTCTCCATCTTATAATAGTCTGTGAGTTCTATCTCTTTATCTTCTCCCTTTAATGGTTTAAACCACCTCTCTACAAATGTATCATCCTTTCTTGAGAATCCCTCTCTTACATTTAGGACTTTCCCAATATTTAATACTCTTTCTCCTATATCCCTTAAATCCGAAGATGGTATATCTTTACCTGTTATAAGTTTATATATTTCAGATAAAAGATTTATATCGTATCTCTGAACAATCTGCTGTCTTGCACACAGCCCAAATATATTAAGTAGATGATACCAATCTTCGCAGTACTTTGTAAATAGTGCTACATTAAACTCTCTTGGGGTATCAAATATTCTGTCCCTTATATCTTCAGAAACTCCTATTGTAGCACAATGCCTCCATACTTTATCCGATGTTCTCAATGGAAGAACAGTTGGAGATTCTGCCTGAACCACAAATGCTCCCCTTGGATTTATAAACTGCCCAAAAGCCTCTGTACCAAAGTTTATTCTCGGATCCATATAGCATGGCTCCAATCCTTTTATTAGTAGTGCATATTTTTCAGCTTCCTTTCCTATCTTCTTTATACCTTCTATCCAGCCATCAGAAAATATAGCTCCAAATCCCTTCCTATTAGCTATTTCATCCATTAGATTTGTTATATTTTCGAAATCAAGTTTAGGTTCTTTTCCGTAGTCTCCTTCTGTAATTATTCCTTCTTCATACAGCTCTACTATGTATCCCAACATATAGCTAATTGTAAATACATCCAATCCAAGCCTATTCCCCATATCTAAGCATTTGAGTATTTTATTATAATCATCTCCTATATTAGATTTAATTCCAAAAGCTATCATACCTTGAAGGAACTCAGATACATAGGTAGTAAGTCCTTCAAACTCTCCTTTCTTTATTTTAAGCCTTCCTTTATCAGCTATCGGGCAATTTAAACAGCATAATGGCTTATAATCTACAATTTCATGAAACCTTTCAGATTCATAAAGCTTAATAGCCCTTTCCTTAGTATATACTTCTCTATCATTCTTATAAGAAAATTCTCCCTTTACCCATGATGGCCATCCTATTCTAACCCCATCTTTAACCCATCTTGAGAATAGTGGATCAACACTCATCTTCTCATATATTAAGTTAACAACCCTATTTACTCCATCCGGGTCATATACCTTTATTCCATTGGTACCTCTAACGACCACAGCTTTTATATTCTTTGATCCAAGAATAGCTCCAAGTCCTCCCCTGCCAATAGTAGCAATGTTATCTATAAATGCCAGTGATGGTTTAACCATATTCTCACCAGATATTCCTATAGCTATTACACTACTGTTATAGTATTTCTTTAAAAGATATTCTGTGGTATCAAATATATCCATTCCTTTAAGTTCACTGGCATCTATGACTTCAGGATTTTCATCAATTTTTAATACAGATAATCTTTCTGCTCTACCAGTTATTATAATATGATCATATCCAGCAAACTTCATTATTGAGGCAAAACTTCCCCCACCAACTGCTGTTCCTATACTATTTGTCATTGGAAATTTAGCTGTGACCATCAGCTTTGATCCACCAGGTATCATGGTTCCACCAAATAATCCTGATCCTATAATAACAGGATTTTCAGGAGATAATGGAGCTATCTGGGGTTTTATTATATCATAGGCTAATCTATTATTTATACCCACTCCAGCTATAAATCTATCTTTCCACTCTTCACTTAATTCTTCCTCTTTAAAACTCCCCTCTGTCAAATTAACATATAATATCTTTCCAGCATATCCATACATAATATCCTCACATTTATATAAATTTAATTAATTGATTACCAGAATGGCAATCTAATATTTGAAGGTTTATAATCTGTATCTATCCTGTAGTCCTTATACTTAATATTATCAAGTTCAAGAAGCATTTCGTTATTAAAACCTATTTTGAATCTCCCACTCACATTAACAACACCTTTATACCTTTCTGCCATTCTTATAATATTAACAGCAAATGACCATACTTCTACTCTATAATTATCCTCATAACATCTTATCCATAAATCTTTATCAGTGAGGATAAAATTCCAAGTATTAAATCCTTTGTAATCATTATATCTTACATTTCCTGATAGCTCAACCATTTTGTTAAGATAGTAAGCATCTCTTTTTTCGTGATAACATTATGCAGCATATCTTACCACCTTTTT
>CAZCTP010000082.1:0-12269 GCA_964501575.1 uncultured Thermodesulfobacteriota bacterium | reverse complement strand
ATGCGGCAAGGGCTGGGGCTACAACTGGAGAGATGCACAGGATATTAAGAGAGGTGTTTGGATACGGATATTATTCAGGATAGAGATGAGTGAATTTGATAAGCTTATTTATTTAATGAAAAGGTTAAGGGGTCCCAATGGATGTCCATGGGATAGGGAACAGACTCTTGAGAAATTGAAACCCTATCTCATTGAGGAGAGTTATGAAGTGTTAGATGCAATAGATAATGGAATCCCAGAAAGGATTAAAGAAGAACTTGGGGATCTCCTTTTCCAGATAATGTTTATATCAGAGATATTTGAGGAAAAAGGACATTTTAATATAAATGATGTAATTAACAATTTATTTGAAAAGATGGTTAGAAGGCATCCTCATGTATTCAGTAATATTTCTGTAAGGGATTCCAATGAAGTTTTAAAAAATTGGTCAAGAATAAAAGAAGAAGAGGGAACAAAAGAATCTATACTTGATGGAATTCCAAATATCCTTCCATCCCTTTTAAGAGCCCATCGCATTGGAGAGAAGGCATCGATGGTTGGTTTTGATTGGGATAATAAAGAAGATGTATATAAAAAAGTAGAGGAGGAGATGGAAGAACTAAAGAATTCTATAAGCTATGAATCTCATGAGAGGATAGAAGAAGAGTTTGGAGATCTTCTGTTTGCTATAGTTAACCTTGGCAGATTCTTAAAAATAAACTCTGAAGAAGCATTAAGAAAAGGGATAGAGAGGTTTATAGATAGATTCAGATATATCGAAAAAAAGATTAAAGAAGATAGAAGAGATATTAGAGAGACATCTATAGAGGAGATGGAAAAGTTATGGAATGAATCAAAGAGGACAATTGATGATTAAAATTCTCTACTGTTAGAAAATTTATCAGCATAGCGGAATAAAAAATATTACTCTTTCCTACCTAATAATTATTTTTGGCTCATCCTTCTCTATATTTACTCTTTTTAATAGAGCAAAGGATGAACCTTTTTATTAAGCTATGTAACTGAGATTTCCCCTTTATTTACCGATAGATAATTGAGGCCACCATCTTTTTATTCTATAATCATCAGCTATAGCACCTGCACAATTATAACCTGGTGCCCCAGTTATACCTCCTGCAGGATGTGCTGATGAACCACATAGATACAGGTTCTTTATAGGCATCCTATACTGGGAATATCCAGGAATCGGCCTTAAGTATCCCATCTGTTCCTGACATATATCCCCATGATGCATTGAAGATTTATACATAGATGATATATTTCTTTCTATATCAACTGGACTATATATATATTTCCCAATTATATTATCTCTTGTAAGATTTGGGACATATTCTTTCCATACCTCTAATATTTTATCAGTATAATCTTCCTTTATCTCATCCCAACTACCTTCTTTAATCTCATACGGGGCGAACTGCCAGAATAGAGCTGTATGCTTTCCTTCTGGAGCCTGGGAAGGATCAAAGGGGGTGGGAGATAAAGAAACTCCTCCAGGCTTTCTTGGAGGAATTTTATTTCTTATATCATTTATCTGTTCTTGAATATCAGCTACACTTTCAAGTCCGGCTGTTATAAAATAACACCTTTGAACATCTGGATTCTTTTCAGATGCTTTCCATATCAGTGGTTTATTTAGAGCAAGATGTGGAACAATAAGAACCAATTCATCTGGAAGAACATTTTTAACCTTCTGGACTGTTTCACCTTCTAAATGTTCTTCCCCCACAAGAGTTAAAAGCGTGTCTACAACATTTGTATTTGAAGCTATAGCCTTCTTAGCTATTATAGTACTTCCATCTTCTAACTCAACACCACGCGCTTCTCCATTATTAATTATTATTTTCTTTACAGTTGTATTCCTCTTAATAGTTCCTCCATGGGCTTCAATAAATTTGACCATAGCTTCAGCAAGCATCCTTGAACCACCTATAGAGATGCCATATGGTAAGCTATGAAATGTAGAGAGTATTATTGGCAGGAATCCCCCCATTCCATGGGCATCAATAGGGGCAGAGGCGATATATACCATTGTAAGAATATAGGTTTTAAATTCTTCGCTTTCAAACAATTCATCACATACTCTTTTGGGACTTGCCATCATAGATTTTATTAGATCAAGACCACCTGGAGCCCCCTCTAAAGGAGCAAATGCTTGAGATGGAGGGAGGGGAGGCGAAAACCATGAAGCAAATACAAGATCCTTTAAACCATAATATCTTAAAGCAACCTCTTTGTATACCTTTGCATCCCTCTTTGAGAATTTCTCAATCTCTCTACAGGTTCGGTCAATATCTTTATAACATAAAAGAGAACTACCATCCTTAAATACTATCCCTGAGTTTGGATCCACAAATACATATCTACTTCCATATTTATCCAGTTCCAGATCTTTATATACAGGACCACCAAATATCCAAGAATGTCCTGCTGAATGAAGATTATGTTTAAATCCTGGCAGTGTGACCTCTTCTGTACATGCACCACCACCTATATTTTCTCTTTTTTCAAATACAATAACCCTTTCTCCTGCTTTCGCTAAATAGGAAGCACATACCAATCCATTGTGACCACCACCAATTACAATGACGTCATATTCTTCTGACATAAGACCTACCTCCCTTTTTAATTATATAGCCTGAAACCACTGATATATAGCATAGTCTTTAAATACTCCTTTAATAGTATAAGGGTCTTCATCTATTAACCTTTTTACTTCATCCTTTGAATCAGCATCAATTATAATTATAGCCTTTGAAAAGCCTAAAAATGGACCACCTCCTCTAATAACATCCTTTTCTTTGTACGCAATCCAATAGTTTAGATGCTTCTCTATAGTATTTGCCATATCTTCTGGAATTCCCTTATTTTTTAAAACTTGAGCATCTAATTTAACTCCTGATTTTATTCCTCTATCAAAACTGTCCTTTGGAAATGCTTTATTCATTGGTTCAGAAAACCAGTTATTTATATCACATATAACAACAAATCTTCCCATTTCTTTCTCCCTCCTTTGTTCTATTTTTGTATAATAACATTTTACAGATATTTGTCAAGTCTTAAATTTTTGAGATTGCTGAGAAATATTCTTTGGATATTTCTTAAAATACATAATTAGCAATAAATATTTATGTATTGGGGCATCATCGCTCTATAGCATATTGAATAGGGTAAAGTGGATAACTCTTTTTAGATTCAAAAGTAATTTTCAACAATTTCAATTATTTACCCTGATAATTTGATTAAAGATAATGTCTAATAAAATCTGCGGTAATTCTAATCTCTCAAATTTGATTTTCATAAAGATTATTTTACGAATCGTCCTGTAAAGACAAAATCGTTTGCCTTTTGAGATAAATGGCAATTGATACATCCCTTTACTTTACCAGATTTAAGAACTTTACCATCCGCACCATATTTTATCCAGAA
Organism: uncultured Thermodesulfobacteriota bacterium; assembly: GCA_964501575.1. Lineage (GTDB taxonomy): Bacteria > Desulfobacterota > CAZCTP01 > CAZCTP01 > CAZCTP01 > CAZCTP01. Next base: position 8,843 of record CAZCTP010000082.1, on the reverse strand, counting down.
CCAATCTCCTGCTGATGGATTATATCCTTTTATTTTATACATCACAGTCACAGCAGCAAGCTTTTTCTTAGGAGAGTAGTTCTCTTTTACTATAATTGCTCCATTTACCATTGGCTTTCCAGCCTTGATTGAAAGATCAGCTACATCATTAATATATGTTGTTAGATACGCCCCATGGGGATGACGGCCTTTATAAAGTTCTCCTTTACCTGGCCAGAGACTCCAGTTTTTATAATGATCCTCTTTGGTTATATATTTATATATAGCTTGAGCCTCAAGCCCTGGTAAGGGGGCAATTTTTTCCAGAGGGGTTATTTCATGAATTGCAAAGGCAATTCCAAAAACAAGGAATAAAAAGAATATATTACTTATCGCAATTAATTTTTTCATTATGTACCTCCTTCAATTAATAATATAAACTAATTTTATTATATCTTTCATAAGTTGTCAACTAAAAACTTAAAAATGGGTTGGAATCAGGAGATTAAGACCTCTGATAACTTTATTAATTTGGAGGGATAACTGAAATATTGCCCCCAAACTTTCTAATTTAATGCATACGGCCCATACTTCCATGCCCCATATTATGGGAACCAGTTTCATGTCCTTGAGATCCATAAGAACTATTTCCATGCCCTTCATGCATTTCAGAATTATGATACATTCCTTCGTTATCATGATGCATCTCTTTACCTTTTTCATATTGGCTTTCAGAATCATTTTCTCTTTTTAGATATCTTTCTGGATCCTCAGCAAATTTATCCTTTTCCTTTTTTGTGCAAAAATAATACATCTTACCTTGATATTTCATTTTAGCCTTCATAGAGTTCTTTGACATCTCCATTCCATCATAGGCACATTTTACCTTTTCTTCTTTTGATTCTCCATCAGCTAAAGCTATATTACTAACCACAAAAATGGAAGCAATAAAGGTAGTTAGTATTATTAAATATACTCTTTTCATATTCTCTCCTTCCCTAAATTTTTCACTTAACTATTCAATACTATATACAATATTTAAATTTCTTTTGTTGTCTTTTTTCTAAATTTTAAACCACGCCACATATAATAAATAACCGGAATAATAACCAGAGTAAGAATAGTAGATGTGACCATTCCTCCTACCATTGGAGCAGCAATACGCTTCATAACATCTGCACCGGTTCCACGACTCCACATAATAGGAAGGAGCCCAGCTATGATGGCTGAGACAGTCATCATTTTGGGCCTAACCCTCATAACCGCTCCTTCTATCACAGCATCATAAAGATCTTTAATATTATTCATAGTTCCTTCTTTTTCCCTTCGCTCATATACCTCATCTAGGTACACTATCATTACCACTCCTGTCTCAGCTGCAACACCTGCTAAAGCAATAATTCCTACCCATACCGCTACGCTTAAATTATATTTAAGAAGGTAAAGTAGCCATATACCACCTATTATGGCAAAAGGTACTGAAAGAAGTACAATAAGCACCTTAGGTACTGAGTTAAAATTCATATAAAGTAGAACAAAGATGATAAGCAAGGTTAAAGGGATTACATATTTAAGGCGTTCTTTTGCCCGTTGCATATATTCATACTGTCCACTCCATACTAAATAATATCCTGTAGGCATTTTTATATTTTCTTTAACGATTTTCTTGGCTTCCTCTACGTAACTTCCCAAATCCCTTCCTGCTACATCAACATATACATATCCTACTAATTGCCCCTCTTCACTCTTAATTACCGGAGGTCCAGTAGTAGGTACTATTTTTGCCAATTGGGTTAGAGGTATATGAGCCCCAGTAGGGGTGTGTACCAGAACCCTCGATAGAGAATTAATATCTTCCCTTAAGCTTCTGAAATAACGAACATTTACCGGGAATCGTTCTCTGCCTTCAATAGTAGTAGTAATATTTTTCCCACCTATAGCAGTTTCTATAATATCCTCCACATCACCTACTGTGAGGCCATAACGTGCAATCTCATTTCTATCAATAAAGAAATCATAGAAAAATCCACTTACTACTCGTTCAGCATAAATATTTCTGGTTCCAGGAACATCTTTTAAAGCCTTTTCTAACTGTTCACCTATTTTTTGGATTTGATTTAGATCTGGCCCCAATATCTTTATCCCAATAGGGGTTCTAATACCAGTGGTAAGCATATCAATTCTACCTTTTATAGGCATAGTCCAAGCATTAGACATACCAGGAAATTTTAAGGCTTTATCCATTTCATCTATTAATTTTTCTGGAGTCATTCCCTTTCTCCATTCACTCTCTGGTTTAAGTATAATGTTTGTCTCCACCATTGAAAGTGGAGCTGGATCAGTAGGTGTACGGGCACGGCCAGCCTTGGCAAAGACAGTCTCTACTTCTGGAAAACTTTTAAGAATTCGATCTTGGACCTGAATGATTTGTTGTGCCTGAGTTATAGAAAGACCCGGTAAACTGGTAGGCATATACATTATAGTCTCTTCCCAGAGTGGTGGCATAAATTCTGATCCCAGGCGCATAAAAGCTGGGATAGTAAGCACCAAAGCTATTATAGCAAAAATAATTGTTACCTTTCTCCATTTAAGGACCGCATGGACAAAAGGATTATAGAGCCATATAAGCAAACGATTAACAGGATTTTTATGCTCTGGGGTTATTCGTCCTTTAATCAAAAGAACCATAAGCAGCGGGACAAGAGTGATAGATAAAAAAGAAGCAAAGAACATAGCAAAGGTTTTGGTAAAGGCCAAAGGTTTAAATAGACGACCTTCCTGGGCTTCTAAAGTAAAGACCGGGATAAAGGATACTGTAATAATTAATAAAGAGAAAAATAGGGGCTTTCCCACCTCTTTTGCAGCCTCAATTAATATCTCTGTTCTACTCCCTTTTTCCCCTTTATGCTTCCATTGTTCTAATTTCTTATGGGCATTTTCTACCATAACAATAGCAGCGTCTACCATAGCACCTATAGCAATAGCAATACCTCCTAAAGACATTATATTAGAATTGAGCCCAATATAATACATAGCAATAAATGACATAAGAATAGCAATAGGCAATGTTAATATAGCTACTAAAGCACTCCGAAAATGGAAAAGGAAAATAACACAAACTAAGCTAACTATGATACTTTCCTCAATGAGTTTCTCTTTAAGGGTATCTATTGATCTTAAGATAAGTTTTGAACGATCATAGGTAGGCACAAGCTTCACACCTTCTGGGAAGGCAGTTTTTACCTCTTCAATCTTCTTTTTAATCCTTTCGATCACATTTAATACATTCTCTCCATATCGTACCACTACTATTCCGCCAACAACATCTCCTTTACCATTAAGATCTGTCACTCCTCGACGAATATCAGGACCAAGATGAATAGAGGCTACATCTCGAAGGAATATAGGGGTTCCGTTTTTAACCCTCACTACTACTTTCTCAAGATCCTTTATAGATTTGATATAACCTCTACCACGTACCATATATTCTCTACCCACAAATTCTACTACTCTACCTCCAACATCATTATTACTTCTACGAATAGCATTAATGATGGTTTTAAGTGGAAGATTATAAGCTAATAGAGTATCGGGATTGATTTCTATCTGGTATTGTTTAACATAACCTCCAACACTCGCTACCTCTGCAACACCAGGAACACTCTCAAGCCAATATTTTAAATACCAGTCTTGAAAAGTTCGTAACTCTGATAGATCATGTTTGCCAGTTTCATCTACTAAAGCATATTCAAATCCCCATCCTACCCCGGTAGCATCTGGACCGAGGACTGGCGTCACTCCTTCTGGTAGCTTCCCGGCTACCTGCTGCATATATTCTAAAACCCTACTTCTTGCCCAATACATATCAGTTCCGTCTTCGAAAATAATATAAACAAATGAAAGGCCAAAAAAGGAATAACCTCTTACTACCTTCACATTAGGAGCAGCTAACATAGTAGTAACAATTGGATAGGTAACTTGGTCCTCTACTAAGTCTGGACTCCTCCCGGGCCATTCAGTAAAGACTATTACCTGGACATCAGAAAGATCAGGGATAGCATCTAAGGGAGTATGCTTTAATGCCCATATACCCCAAGCTGTGGTAAAAAGGATAAATAATGCAACCATAAATCGGTTTTTTGCACTCCATTCAATAATCCTTTCAATCATTTCTATTTAACCTCCTTAATGTTGATGTTCCATAGTACCTAAAGCCGATTTTAACCTGCTCTCAGAATCAATTAGGAAGTTAGCTGAGGTAACAACTTTCTCGCCTTCTGATAAGCCGGATAACACCTCATAATAACCATCGGTCTTTAATCCTAATTTAACCCTCTTAGGTTCAAAATGGCCACCTTCTTTAGCAATAAAGACAATTTGTTCTATTCCAGAATCCAATACAGCATCCTCTGGAACAGCAAGTTTTCTCCCGAGGTCCACATTTATTTCAACCTTTGCATACATTTTAGGTTTTAATTTAAATCCTTTATTATCAAAATCCATTCTCACTTTTACTGTTCTTGTTTTGTTTTCCAAGTATGGATATATATAAGAGATAACTCCCTTAAATGTCTCTCCAGGAAGGTATGAAAGTTTTGCTAAGACCTCTTGCCCCTTTTTTATTAAGGGAATCTCATATTCATATATATCAGCATATATCCATATATTTGAAAGATCTGCTATGGTATATAATGGATCAGCTGGAGTTACATATTTACCTTCAAAGGCTGTCTTATTTATTACAAATCCATTAATAGGTGAATGCAATATAAGGCTCTTTTTTACAACTCCTGTTTTTTCTAATTTTCTTATTTGATTCTCTGTTATATCCCAGAGGAGAAGTCTTCTTTTTGTGGCCTGAATAAGTGTCTCGCCTCCTGATTTTACATCAGGGAAGGAAGACTTTTGAAAATATTTATTTGCCTTTAGAGCTAAAAGATACTCTTCTTGGGTGGAAACCAACTCAGGACTATATATAGATAGGAGGGGTGTCCCTTTTTTTACAAATTTACCTGTATAATCAACATATAGCTTTTCAATCCATCCTTCAATCTTTGTATGAATATCTTTAACTCTCCTTTCATCATAATCTATTCTTCCAACCGTCCTTATAATCTTCTTTAAATGACGAGTTTTCACTATGCCTGTCTTAACTCCTATAAGCTGTTGCTTTTCAATGGGTATCATAACACTACCCTTTGGCATCTTTTTAGAAGGTACTTCTCCCTCATAAACAGGAACCATATCCATACCACAATCTGGAGATTTTCCAGGTTTATCAGATTTTATCCAAGGATGCATGGGATCTTGATAATATAATATTCTTTTCTTAGATGGTTTCCTCCTTTTTATTTCTTTTCTACTTTCCATCTTCATTTCTTTATGATCTCCATGCTGTGAACCTTGTTCTGTATCTTCCATCTTTTGATGTTCCATATTAAGCACATTCTCTCCTTTATTCTCTCCCTTTATTCCCTTATTAAATAATAGAAACATCATTAATATTAATATTAAAAATAATCTCTTCATAACATATACCTCCTAAAATAGATTCCTTCCTATAACCCTTTCTAATTCTGCTAATTTCTTTTCAAAATCTGAAACTGCTCTATAGTAATCTATTTCATAATTTAGAAGGGTTATTTGATTATCAAGCAATGTAAGAAAATCCACCTTATTAACATTATATCCAGCTATAGCAGAATCTAAAGATGCCTTTGCTTGTGGAAGTATTCCTGTTTTTAACAATTCTATCTTATCCATATCTTTCTTAAGTTTAGCGTATATATCTCTTGTTTCAAAAAGAATTATATTTTTTAACACATCATATCTTTTTTTATATCTTCTTTTGTTAGCTAAAGCCTGAGCAACCCCTCTATCCTGCTTTCTCTTATACCATATAGGAATATTTATCTTTGCCGTGATTGAAATCATATCAGAAGTATCCATATCTCTCTGACCATATGAAAATTTAGCCTGGATATCTGGATAATAATCCATCTTTCTTAGTTTATATTCTTCTTCACTTTTATCAATCATGCTAATCATTCTTTTTAATGCTGGACGGCTCTCAAGAGCAATTCTCTGAATTTCATCAAGACCATATTTAAATTTATCTAATTTTATATCTGCTGGTTTTCCCAAAGGATTTTGGGGAATACGATTAAGTAGTATATTAATTTCCGACTCTATACTTACCCTTTTTTGATTTAGGATAATAAGTTGATCAATAAGTTTTGATAGCTCTACCTGAGCCTTCAGTACATCCTGTTGGATCCCCTTACCCACAGAGTATTTAACCTCCGCAATCTTGACAAATTCTCTTAATAAATCCCTGTTTCTCTTCGTAATCTCTATTGATTTATGTATAAAAAAGAGTTCATAATATGCCATCTTTAATCTTTGGATAATCTCGTTTTTCTTTTCCTCATATTCGTATTTCACAGCCTCAACATCCTTATTGGCTATACTCCCTTTTAAAGATAGCTTACCAGGGAATGGAAATTTTTGGGATATGGACAATTCCTTCATTGTCATTCTATCTTTATTAAAACCGAATTCATCAGCTGGTAAATTTTTTATTCCAAAACCAAGGATAGGATCATCAAGAGAAGAAACCTGGGAAGGTATCTCTCCATATGCCTCAAGTTTATGTTTCATCTCTATAATTTCTGGATTGTTTTTAAGAGCCTCCTCAATTAGATTATTTAAACTTAATTTCTCATCTCCATATGAAATTGAGCTAAATAGTAACACTATAAAAAGAAACAGGAATCTTTTAATCATATATCCCTCCTAATATGGAAGTGGTGTTGGAGTTGGTTCTCCATATCTTGCATAATATAAATCTATATTATTTCTTATATCTCTGATATTAACTCCCTTTTTATACATTTTATAAACATCCATAACAATATGCATACATATTGTACAATTAGAGCCATGAGGACTATACTCTCCATTCGGTTTTATAAAACAATTCTTTACACTTATATGGTTTATTCTGAAGCAGCTACAATAACAGGGAATCTTTTCTAATATCTCCGGAATTGCGGTAGCAATTCTATATGCTTTAAGCGATTCCTTAGAATTATAAACAAAGAATGGTGGTGATGCTCCTCCCTTTATAGGATTTAATTGTGGTAAATCATCATTATTGTTACTGGTGTTAATAATATAAATGAATAAAATTCCTATCATAATCAATATCGCAAATATTGATAAATTTCTTTTTAGTATCTTCTTTTTCATAACCTATTCTCCTTTCTTGTTTACTACATACTGTAGTACCTATATTTAAAAAAATTTATTTATAATTATTACAACATAAAATTTCCTTTTTTGAATCTATAATATGGATATTATTAGATTTAGATAATGTTAAATAATAACTTAGATTAAAAGATAAAATAATAACAGTGAATATGCTAACTAATCCCTTTAATAAAGGGACATTGAGGGATTTATTATTATCCAATCCCATCAGTCTTTCAATTCTTGCTTTGGGAGATATATTCCCTTTAAAATATATAGGGATAGGGAGAGATTTAGCATTGAAATTAAGCACTTTAAGAATAGCATTGGAAAGATCAAAAATATTATTACCATTATTTATAGCATAATCATCAGCAGCTTTTTCTTTAAATTCATGGAATTTATCTATTAGAATGTCCACTAAGGGAATAAAAAATATAAGATCTTTAATGAAAGATATAATAAAACTTTTAATAATATCATTGTTTTTTATATGATGTATCTCATGAGAGATAACAGACCTCAATTCTTTTTTATTCAATGTATTATAGAATGATTTGGATATATATATTTGTGGTTTAAAAAATCCCATGCTAAATGCGGGGGTTATCCCTTCATTTATAAATATTTTTATAGGGTATCTATAATTATTTGATTTCACTAAGCGAAGTCTGTTTTTAAAATAAGACAATTTCTTAATGGAAATAACAGAGTTTAAAATTCCTTTTATAATTCCAAATAGAAGAAGGAGACCAAATATTAAAGGGATTATATGAATCGGCAATATAGAACAACCTTTACATATAAGTTTTAATTTCCCTGATTCACATAAAGAATTTATCAAACTTAATATTATAAGTAACGGAATGATTATCCCTAAGGATATAATACCAAAAAAGAATCTATTAGCTTTTTTATCCATTTATCTCTCTTTTTTTAGATTCTACCAATTTTGATAAATACTCAATATCTTCTGGAGAAACTTCCTCTAAGGTATCTACAAAGGAAGCAATAGCTCTCTTACCATAATTATCTAACGCTCCACGCATTATGTTCTTGGAAATCATCTCATCAAAATCCTCTTTACTTAAGGAGGGTCGGTATATAAATAGATTTCCCTCTTTAAATCTTTTCAGAAGTCCTTTACTCACAAGTCTTCCCATTACAGTCATAACAGTTGTATATGCAATTTTCCTGGATCTTTTTAATAACTCATGTACATCCTTAACCGAGGAATTTCCCCTACTCCATATTATCTCCATTATTTCTTTCTCAAGATTCCCTAATACTCTGCCTATTCCTTTATTTTTAGATTTAAAAATTGATGATATATATTTCATATTTAATATGATATACTACATAATGTAGTATGTCAATATTTTTTTTTAGAGAGCTCTGAAAAATTCTTAAATCCCTTAGCCCCTCCAATCCCTCCTCCTTAAACCCATTAACCCATTTAACCACTGTCTTTACATTAATTCCAAATAAAGACGCTATCTTCCGGTAAGATTTACAGGTATAGTAATACTCAACCATATCTCTCCTTATCCCATATACCCAAATTCCGAAATAGAGATTTTTGGGCTTCTCTCAATGATAAAAACATAGCT
>CAZCTP010000081.1:0-12386 GCA_964501575.1 uncultured Thermodesulfobacteriota bacterium | reverse complement strand
TTATTTTAAGGTGAGCCATCCTTTTTTCCATCACGAAATTGGAGATGCTTCCTTAACTTAACCGGATGATAATAAAATGGCTTGACTTTATGGGACTAAGATAATATAAGATAATATATTGAAAAAAAAATTTTTTAAGTTTAAGATAAATGAGATTAAACATTTTTTAATATATTAAATAAAGAAGGAGGATTCAAATGGCTGATGCAACATATGATGCAATAGTTATAGGAGGAGGTAATAAGGGCTTAGTTACAGCGATGTATTTAGCAAAATATGGAGGTATGGATGTTGCTATATTTGAAAGAAGACATGAAATTGGTGGAAGTTGGGCAAGTGAAGAATCTCCAGCCCCTGGATTTATTGCAAATACACATGCCACTACAGTGGCTGATTGGTATACATTGGTTTTAGAATTAGATTTTCCTGAGTTTAAAGATAGAGGATTTAAGTGGATACCTTATAATGCAGCCTATGGAGCTATATTTAAAGAAGATGATACATGTTTTACAGCATATAGTCCACATAATGATCCTGACCAAGAAAAGACAGCTAAATCTATAGCGCAGATTTCACCAAAAGATGCGGATAATTGGTTAAAGTTATGGAATAGATGGAAAAATAGAATAAAACCAGCATTCTTAAAATGGGTATATAATCCCCCCACACCAGTAGGAGTTCCAGATGCTTTAGAAGAGATAGCCCAGGATCCAAGTCTTGAAATAGATCCAGCATGGCAGGCAAGATCTCCTCTTGAGGTTATGCAGGATCTATTTGAACATGATGGATTAATTGGAGGGCTTTTAAGATGTACTCATTCATGGCTTGGACTTCCACCAGATATGGGCGGAGCAGGTATGTATCAGGTATTTTTGATGCTTGCTCTATTACATTATGGCTGTTGGCTTGGTGGAACACATACCGCTGCTCATGCAGGATTTAAAATATATGTTGAAAATGGGGGAAAGAGCTTTACAAAGCATGAAGTAGATAAAATTATTATAGAAAATGGAAAGGCAAAGGGTGTAAAGCTCTTAGATGGGACAGAGATAGAGGCAAGAAAAGTGGTAGTTAGTTCTGTAGATCCATATACTTTATGTTTTAGATTTATAGGTAAAGAACATTTAAATTCACAGATATTAAGAAGAGTGGCAAATATATCAAGATGGCATATTGCTATAACATGGTATTCATGGGCATTACATGAGCTTCCAAATTATAAAGCAGCAAGTATGAATCCTGATATAAATAATGTTGGATGGTTATGCTTAGGGACAAAAGATCCAAACTCATTAATAAGAAATCATGCATTGAGAAGTCTTGGTAAAATGGATCCCGAGCTCAATCTTGTTATATGGGCCCATACATTAGTGGATAAAACCCAAGCACCGGAGGGAAAACATGTTATAGGAACAGAAGATTTTGTATTACCTGCTAATAGATTAACAGAAAAGGAGTGGAGAGAATTTAAGAAGTTTCATGCTGAGAAGGTAATAGAAACAATACATGAATATGCTCCTAATATGACATGGGATAATGTTATAGGATATGATCCTTTAACTCCGTTGGATTGCTGTAATATGGCAAATATGGCACCTGAGGGAAATTGGGCAGTTATAGATCATACACCAAGTCAGATGGGTAGATGGAGGCCTATTCCTGAGCTGGCAATGCATAGAACCCCGATAAAGAATCTATATGCTACAGGAGCAGCATGGCACCCAGGTGGTGGAGCAATGTCCTGTCAGGGTTACAATTGTTATAAAATTATTGCTGAAGACCTTGGGTTAAAAAAACCCTGGGAAGATAAGGGTAGAGATTTTTAAAAGAAAGGAGAAAAGAGTATGACAAAGAAATACGATTTCATTATTATTGGTGCAGGTCCCAATGGATTGGCAACTGCTGCCTATCTGAGTAAGGCTGGGCTTAGACCCATTGTTTTAGAAAAAAGATATGAATTAGGAGGGGGATTAGCAACAGAAGAGGTAACATATCCGGGATATTTTCATAATACTCATGCAATATATATGATGATGGTAGATTTTGCACCGATATACAATGACTTTAATTTTGAGGACTATAAATGTGAGCATATATATCCTTCTTTACAGTTTGCTATGCCATTAAAGAATGGAAGAGCTTTATGTCTATATAATGATGTTGAAAGAAGTTGTAAATCTATAGAGCAATTCTCTAAGAAAGATGCGGATACCTATAGGGAGATATATAATAAGTTTAAGAGATATGTTGATGAATTTATTGGGCCAGCAACCTATGCTCCTCCAATTCCTGTTTTGGATCAGGTAGTAAAACTTCAGAATACAGAAGTTGGAAGAGAGATAATGGAATATTCCGAGAAAACACCAAAGGAGATAGTAGATGAGTTGTTTGAAAATGAGATTGTTAAAACCCTGATGTTGTATGTAGCTTGCCATTGGGGAGTTCAATATGATCTTGCAGGGTTGGGATATCTCGCTATTCTATATATAAATAGAGCTACTAACTATAGGCTTGTTAAAGGTGGGTCTCATATGATAGCTCAGGCATTGGGAAAGATAGTCCATGAAAATGGAGGGGTAATTATAAACAATCAGAGGATAAAGAAGATAAATGTGGTAGATGGGATTGCAAAGGGAGTAGAAATGGAAGATGGAACAATAATAGAGGCCGATAAAGCAGTTATTAGTAGTGTTGATCCTCAACAAACATTTTTGAAATTAGTTGGAGAGGATAATTTAGATAAAGATTTTGCTCAAAAGATAAAGGATTGGAAATGGGAAAAATACAGCTTCTTTGAGGTTCATCTTGCATTGGAAGAACCACCAAATTTCTCAGCTGCATCTGCCAACCCTGAAATTAATAAGGCATTTATATATCTTCTGGGATACGAGAATGTAGGAGAACTTATAGAAGATTTTGACAAATTATATAGTGGAGAATTGTCAGATAAAGGAGGGATAACCTGTTCATTTCCGAGTGTCCTGGATCCTTCACAGGCTCCTTCTGGAAGAGCTACTGGGATCATATGTAGACTTGCACCATATAATATAAAGGAAGGGAGGGATAAATGGTACAATTATAAATTTAAAGAAGAACAGGCTGATAAATACTTTTCTCTATTGGAAAGATATGCACCAAATCTTGTAAAAGATAAGATATTACAGAGACAGATAATAACTCCTTTGGATATAGAAAATAGATTTCCTGATATGAGAGAGGCATCTTTTAAACAGGGAGCGTATACACCATTTCAGATGGGTTATCTAAGACCAAATGAAGAGTGTTCTCGGTCAAGAACTCCTGTAAAGAATCTATATTTAGCAGGGTCAAGTTGTTATCCTGGAGGATGTGTAATATGGGGTGCTGGATATTTAGCAGCTAATGCTATTGCAGAGGATTTTGGAATAAATAAGTGGTGGGCTGAGCCTGAGATTCTGGTTAATGCTAAGAAGAAAGGATATTTATAATAAGGGGGTATTTAATAATGAGAATGAGATCAACCGGATTAGGAAAGACTGAGTTATTAGGTGAATTTGAGAACCTGGAAAAGAAGGGGGATTATTTAATACTTCATGTAAAAACTACTGAGCCTGTTAGGTGGCATGTAAGAACGGCTATAAGTCCCAGAGATCTTTTAAAGGTTATAAAGATGATGATTAGTGGAAAAGTTATAAAATTTTTATTATTTGGGCCCAAGAATACTGATGAGCATGAGCCACTGGATTTCTGATTAAAAACCCCATCTTAGATGGGGTTTTTAACCTCTTTTGCGATACTTTTTCCAAATTCTCTACAATTTTCAAGATCTTTGTCATTGGGTATTAATATGGCTTTTATCCCTTTTATGGGGAGCTTTAGTTTTAGTCTTCTCAAAAGCTCTTCTATTATATCAACTGCTTCTCCACTCCATCCATAGGAACCAAAAGCTGCTCCTATTTTCCCCTTTACCTTTATTAAAGCTAAGCTTGATATAACGTCAGATACAGGCTTAAGTAATCCTCCATTTATAGTTGGTGAACCAATAATCAAGGCATCAGATGACTCCACCTTATCTAAAATATTATTAATATTATCCACTCCAAGAATATCAACTAATGATACCTTAACCCCATTAGATAAGACTCCATTAGCTATTTCCTTTGCCATTTTTTCAGTATTTCCATAGTTACTCACATAGAATATAACTATCTCCTTCTCCTTTGAATCCCGAATAGTGCTCAATTCTCTGTAAATTTCCATCCATTTTTTTATATTCTTTCTTATTATAGGTCCATGGCTAGGGCATACCATCTCTATTTCTATCTGTTCTATCTTATCTAGAGCTTTCAATACATATTCCTTGAAGGGCCTTAATATATGCTGAAAATAATATTTAAAAGAGTGGGTAAAGTCAGGCATTAAGTCATCAAATAATCTTTCATCACAGTAATGAGCCCCCAAGAAATCGCATGTGAACAAAATTCTGTCCTCCTCTAAATATGTGAACATGCTATCAGGCCAGTGTAAGAAGGGAGCTGAAATAAATCTTAAGGTTTTGCCTCCAAGCTCTATAGTATCTCCTTCCTCTACAACTATATAATCAATATCTTTATTTATTATATTCTTTAAAAAATGCCTTCCATTTTTAGAGATTACTACTTTTGCATTATTAGCTTTATTTAATACCTCAGAAAGAGCCCCAGAATGGTCGGGCTCCAGGTGATTAAGTATTATATAATCAAGTTCATAGGGATCTATTAATTTTTCTAATTTAGATAATAGAAAATCTGCAAAATTCCTTTTTACAGTTTCAATTAAGGCTATTTTATTTTCACCTTTAATAAGATATGAATTATAGGTTGTACCATTTTCGGTCTTTAGAACGATATCAAATGTTCTAAGTTGAGGATCCATTGCTCCAATCCAATAGACTCTGTTTTTTATCTCCATAAAACCTCCTTAATTTTTGGGTATTACAAATAAACTCTCTTTTTTTAAAGAGATATTTACTATTTTACCATTAAATATATTTAATTTTCTATAGGCGTAGTTTGGAATCTCTATCTCTATTAGGAATCCATTCCTATGTTCTTTAAAATATAATGTATGTGTAGAACCCTTCTCATATATATCTATTATATTCCCCTTTAAAATATTTTCCTGAACCTTCTTCTCAATAGGCCTATCTTCCCTTATAATCATAACCTCTTCCGCTCTTATCCCAAAATATACCTCTATCCCCTTCTTTAAATCCATTCTTTTGGGGGGACTTGCCTTTATAGTCATCTCTTTATTTTGAACGATAACATCTCTATCTACAATCTCTGTAACCCTACCTTCAAATATATTTCTTACACCAAGAAATCTTGCTACTTTAATACTCCTTGGATAATAGTATATTTGATTCTTTCTTCCTACCTGTTCAATCTTTCCATCTATGAATAGAGCAACAACATCTCCTAATATAAAGGCCTCTTCAAAATCATGTGTTATATGTAGAATTGTTATGTTAAAGAGAGAATGGATCCTTTTTAATTCAAATTGCAGATATTTTTTATTAACTGGATCAAGGGATGATAAGGGTTCATCAAGAAGCAGGAGTTTTGGCTTTGTTATAAGTGCCCTTGCTAAAGCAACCCTCTGTTTTTCTCCACCGCTTAAGGTATTTGGATTTCTATTAAGAAGGGAGTCTATACCAAATAATTTTACAATCCTTGTCATTTCACTAAGGTATTCCTCTTTCTTTATATTCCTTATCTTTGCACCAAATATTATATTTTCCTTAACGTTCATATGAGGAAATAGAGCCTGATCCTGGGGTAAATAAGATATGTTTCTATCCTCAGGAGGAATATTTGTAACATCTCTACCATCTATTTTTATTCTACCATCTTTTATCTTATGTAGACCTGCAATACTTTCTAATAATATTGTTTTCCCGACCCCTGATGGGCCTAAGAGAATATAATACTCTCCTTCATTGATATATATATTAAAGTCTTTAAGCCTGAAATTCCCGCATTCAATCTGGAGGTTATTAATGTTTATCATATATAGTATCTGCTTCCACTGAGCTTTTTGACAGTGAGTAATATTATAATAGAGATGAATATAAGAATTAATAAGAGTGTCACGGCCTTTTCTATATCAGCTACTGAAAGGGCTAAAAATATAGAAATGGGCAATGTCTCTGTTTTCATCTTTGTAGCTCCCACCAGTGTAACGGTTGCTCCAAATTCACCTACTGCCCTTGCCCATGATAGTATAATAGAGGCTATAATTCCATTGTTTGCAAGAGGAAGGGTTATTTTAAAAAATGCCTGAGCCCTTGTGCATCCTAAAGTTCTTGCCACATTTTCATATCTTACCGGTATATTGTCAAATGTAGATTTTAAAAGTCTTATAGACATGGCTGTTACTATTACCCCTTGAGCTAATATTATCCCAGGCCATTTGAATACAAACTCAACTATATTTCGCTCTATAAACATTCCAACGCCGGTATTAAATAAGATAAGTAAGGCAGCACCTATTGCTATAGGAGATATAACAATAGGGATATCTATTATGGTATCTACAATATTCTTAAGAAAGAAGTCCCACCGGGAAAGTATATAGGAGGATGGTATTGCAAATATCACAGATATAATGGTAGTGAGAGTAGCTGTAAATAGACTTAATTTTATAGAGAAAAGTACTTCCTTAGATAGGAGGATTTCAAAAAATCCTTCCTTGCTCTTATATAGAAGAAGGGACAGAATTAAGCCTGTATACAACAGGAGGACTATAGAAAAAAAGGATAATAATATAATAAAAAACCCTCTTTCCTTCCATTTTCTATTTCTCCCCAATCTCTGCATAAGGGGCATATCTCCTTACTTCATTTACTGACGTAATATATCCATATTTTTTAAATATCCTTATTCCTTCAGAGTTCACAAATTCGACGAACTTCTCGGAAGAGCCTATATTCTTCGAGAATTTTGATATAGCTATAGGAACATAGGCAACTTTTGGAATAGATTTTGGATTAATATATATTGTTTCAATCTTTTCAGGATTCCATTTTTCAAATATACCCCATCCTATAATTGCATCTACTTTATCCATTACTATCAATGCAGCTGTTTTTGCACAACTTTCAGCATACGTTAGAATATTTGACTTTACTTTATCCCATAATTTATTAAACTTTAGAAGATCTACTGCATATAATCCTACACATACACTATCTGGATTTGCAATTGCAATTTTTAACCCTTTTCTTGATAGATCATTAAGAGATTTTATTTGCTTTGGATTTCCCTTTCTAACATTAATAGCTGGGATTAGATATACTATTCTTCTTTCTGTATCACTGTATATTATACCCTTCTTCTTTGCTCTTTCCATAAAATCATGGGATCCAGGAAAATATATATCCCCCTTTCTACCCAATTCCATCTGTGAAAGAACAAAACCGGACCCTCCAAATGTAAGAACAATCTTTATTCCGTATTTACTCTCGAACCTTTTCGCTATTTCTTCAAGGGGAGGTTTTAAAGCTGAACCAGCAAATACTCTAATTTCTTTTGGGGATGAGGATGAAATAGAGGTAAATGAGAGAAACAATGATATTATAAAAAGTATAATTTTTGATTTCATATGGTAGATATAACCACTTGATGGCAGCTATTTACTTTTTCTATATGTAGAATTTTAAAACCATTTGATTCTAATAACCATTTTAGATCTTCTACACTATATTTATTATGTAATGGAAATAGATAAAATTTTATCTTTTCATCCATTTTCTTTGGAAGATTATCCAAGTAATTAAAATAGATATTAATTGGAGTTCTAATCCAGTCATATATCATGAATATACCGCCTCTTTCTTTTATACCCTTTAAGATAGAGCTTAATATAGGTACGGGGTATTCTATTCCATGTAAGAGGAAGTTAGCAGATATGAGATCCATATTAGATAAATCAAGCCTCTCTTTACATATATCTTTTTGAATAAAGGTAGCTTCATTCTCTTCACTAAAAGATAGGTTATTCGCATATTCTATCATTGTAGTACTTGCATCATAACCCAAAAATTTTGCCCCCTTTATTTTTTTATCTAAATCTTTTAGAAATAAACCAGGACCTGTACCAAGATCTGCAATATTAGGATTTTCAGGAAGTTTTTTAATGATATGTTTATCAAAAATTTTCCAGAAATCTTCATTAAATCTAGTATTATGAGTATCTACCATCATATTTAGAAATCCTTCAGGAGAAAATAACTCTTCATGCATAACTATATATCTCCTCTTATAAGTTCCCCAACTTTCATTGGTTCTCTACTTTCAATAATTAATGCTGTGGATGTATCCTTTTGAGTAGACAGGATTAATAATTTCCCCTTTTTCTTTTCTATCTCTTTGCCCTTTTTCTTATAAACTGTAAATATATTGCCCCTTTTTACCCCTTGAGATTCACCCTTATCAATATATACTATGTTATATTCAGCAAATTGATCAATAGAGGGAGCTACGGCTATGATTACTCCTTCTAAAGGTGACTCACATTTTTTTAGGATTATCTCATCGCTTGGAAATTTGAAAGACTGGATTTTATCACCCGGAGATATATATGAGAAGGAACGCTTAATTTTTCCACCAACTTCTTCTTTTTTCAAATTTATTATTTCAACTTCTCCCAATATGTCGATCTTATATCCAATAAATTTCCCGGTTAGCGGATGTTTTACTGCCTCGCTTTCTCTATAAATTGAGAAAATATCTCCAACTTTAACGTCCTTTTTTGATAAAGAAATTAATACTTTATCACCTTCACTTATTAATACTCTATTATCGTATGACTTTATTATAAATCCTGCTTCTGGAACATGATTTTTTGAAATGAAACCAATGGATCTTAAATTTGGATAAGTAAATTTTTTGGTACCAGACTCTAATAGAGGGATCTTATACAATACAACAGAGACTGTTAAAATAAATAGAATTAGAGATTTATATTTCATAATATTCTCCTCTAAAAGTAATTCCTATTTTTTTAATAATATTAGAGAAATAGATGCTTGTCAAGAAGAATCCTTGGATATCGTGGAAATAACCTTCAGGTTTTTAGAAATTCAAAAAGGTTCCTCTTTTTCTCTATTCTATAATAGGTTAAAATTTTAACTTAGCAATTATAATAAGTAAAATCGGATGTTACACTTATTGTGGGTATATATTTTAAGGAATATCAACGATAATTTTTCAGCAATTTTATAAATTATGTCCCTTCTTTAGTGAATCTAAAATAAGCTCATCTGTTTTTTGTCTCTATTTTCTTATCCTCTTCCTTGAATATTTTTATTTCTCCATATTTACCATCATATCCTGCATTTATAAAAACATCCCCCTTTCTTACTCTCATAATTCCATCAATGATCTTTTTTGAAGTAACCCCTTTAAATTCCTCTTCATCCCTATCCATCAATATATTGAATTCAGAGCCATATAATTCAATAAGTCTCATATATTCTCTTTCTACAGCCTTTGATCCTTTATCATATCCTAATGCCTCTGCAATTATCTCTTCAAGAGGGATAAGATGTTTTGAAGGAATAGCATTTGGTGGAATAAAACCCTCTTCCCTATCCGCAAGTTCTTCAACTCTGTGCATAACCCCGATTGTCAATTTTTCTTCGCATACCGGGCATATATTTCCATGTTTTATACTTTCCTTTGGGGCAAGTCTTAAATTACATCTCCTATGTCCATCATAATGATATTTCCCTTCTTCAGGGAAAAATTCTATTGTTGATAAAAATCTCCCCCTGTCCTTTTTTTTAATAGTATCAACTATCTCTTTATAGTCCATCTTACAATTAAATATATTTGCTTCCCTTCCTATTCTATTAGGAGAATGAGCATCTGAATTGGATATAAGTGTTATTCTGTCCAATGATGAGAGCCTCCAATTCATCTCGGGATCAGAAGACAAACCAGTTTCAATTGAATATATATTTTTTGCTTCCCCTTCAAAGCATTCTTCGATAGAATCAAAGCCCGAATTAGATCCAAATATAGAAAACCAGGGAGTCCATGCATGAGCAGGAACAATAAGACATTCTGAAGAAATATCAAGAATAAGTTTTACAAGATCCTTTACAGGGAATCCAAATACTGGCCTACCATCTGATGAAAGTTTTCCTCTGCTTGAGAGCTTTATATTTATCTTTTCTACTACCTCAAAACTTGGTGCAAATATAATTGTATGTATTCTTCTTACTTTATCATCCTTTTTGAATATATTACTGACCTCCCCAGTTAATATAAAACTCACATCCCTATTTCCCCTTTTTAAAGAGAATAGTCCATTTTCTGAGGGGATAAGTTTACTTTTAAGTTCAGCTAAATATAATGGATGGGTAAAGTCTCCGGTACCTAATAGATTGATACCCTTTAACCCTGCCCATCTTGCTAATGTCTCCACTTCCATATCTTTGCTGGTCGCTCTACTATATCGAGAATGTATATGAAAATCCGCAATAAATCTCATTTCATTAGCTCCTTTTTAAATACATTAAAGGCATGTTCATCAAATAGACAGAATATAACATTTTCTATACCTGTTTCTCCATTTAAATAATCTATAGTGGTTGAAAGCATAATATTTGCGCATCTATCAATTGGAAAACCAAATATTCCACTACTTATTGCTGGGAATGCTATGCTCTTTAACTTATATTCATCTCCTAACTTAAGGCTATTTAATGTAGCATTCCTTAATTTATTGTCCTCATCTCCTTCTCCATATCTTGGTCCTACCGCATGGATAACATATTTTGCTTTGAGATTTCCACCCGTTGTAATAACTGCTCTACCTACATAGGTTCCACCTATTTTATTACATTCTTCTTGAATTTTTGGTCCCCCTTTCCTTCTTATGGCTCCAGCAACACCGCCTCCTAATACAAGTGATGAATTTGCTGCATTTACAATAGCATCCGTATCAAGTTCTGTAATATCGCCTTTAACCAATTTAATAACAGAATTTTTAACGCTTTTCTCCATATTACTCCTCCAAATAAAATTTATGATAAAGATAATTTAACAAAAACCTCATTTGAGAGAATTAAGCCCCTTTCTGTGAGTTTTATATATTCATCATCTACCAGAATAAACCCATCTCCAGTGAGTTCCTCTATTTCTTTATTAAATATAAAGTTTAATGGGATTCCAAATTCAATAAAAAAGTCCTCTAATTTTAGTCCTTTAATAAGTCTTAAACCCAAGAATATCCTTTCTTCAATAGCTTCCCTTTTTGAAAGTATCTCTGTGTCTGAAACAGCTTTTCCATAATTATTAATATTTTCTATATATTTAATCGGATCAGATATATTCTTCCATCTTCTACCCCATTTATAATCCTTTAAAAATGAATGGGCTCCGGCACCGAATCCTATATATTCTCCTCTTACCCAGTAATTAATATTATGGATAGATTCATAGCCAGGTATAGAGTAGTTTGATATCTCATAATGATTGTAGCCAGAGGTTTTCAAAAAATCATTAGCAGATAAAAACATATTAAGTTGTAAGTCTTCATCTATAGATATTTTATTATAAAATCTGGTATCCTTTTCTATAGTCAAATTATATATTGATATATGCTCAGGTTTTAGTGATAAAAGAAGATTTAGATCCACGGATAGCTCACCCATACTCTGGAAGGGAGGACTTATCATAATATCTATCCCAACATTATTAAATCCAGCTTCTCTTATATTTTCATAGCTCTTAATCGCATCCTTAGAAGAATGAATTCTTCCAAGATTCTTAAGAGTAATATCATTAAAAGACTGAACTCCAATATTTATCCTGTTTATCCCTATTTTATACAGATTAAGGGATTTCTCTTTAATTACCGTGGATGGATTCATCTCAAGTGTAATTTCTAAAGAGTTCTCCATTTTAAACCCTTTATTAATTGTATTTATAATAGAGTATATAGAACTTTCTGAGAATATAGACGGTGTTCCTCCACCAAAATATATAGAAGAGACCTTCTTATCTATTTTTTCAGAGATATTTTCGATCTCTTTTATTACAGATTCTATATACTCCTTTTCTGGTACAGGATTTATAGGATAAGAATTAAAATTACAATAGGGACATTTACTTAAACAGAATGGAATATGAATATATATTCCTAACATTACATTTAGATATCTGGTCCCAACGGGACTCGAACCCGTGTTTTCGGCGTGAGAGGCCAATGTCCTAGGCCACTAGACGATGGGACCCTTCTTTATTTTAAAATTTAAGATATTATAAACTAATAGATAATATAAAGTCAAGTTTTATCTTCTTACCCAAATTCCGAAATAGGAAGGTCAAACAAGCCAAAAAGTTAGGGCCCTCCTT
>CAZCTP010000080.1:0-12450 GCA_964501575.1 uncultured Thermodesulfobacteriota bacterium | reverse complement strand
TGTGGACCTGCCTGCCGAAGCTTCGGCGCAGGCAGGTGAGAATGTGAGGGAGTTGCTGGTGATTACGTTTTCTGAGGCACTTAATTATCATAATACCCTCTGTGAATACGCAAGGACAAAGAACCATTTAAGAGATATGTTTGGAAGGCATGCTTTTCATCCTCCTTTAAATCCTGTTGAAAATAATGTATGGGGAGCGGATGGTGGTAGAGGAGTAATAAAAAATGAGATAAATAAAATATTGAATGGCAAAGCATATAATTGCTTCCCATTTGAAAAATATGTAAATAACGGAAGCACTGTTGAGAAACAATCTAAAATAAAAATCGAAGGTAAGATTGGAGATTTATTTAACAGTAACGGAAATATCCAGATTATGTGTGGAGATTCGTCTTACCTACCAATTCCAAGTAATTCTGTTGACGCGGTAATAACTGACCCTCCCTATTATGGCAATGTGATGTATTCGGAATTGTCTGAGTTTTATTACTCCTGGCTTCGTCTGGCTCTGAAGGACAAATATGAATGCTTCCAGAGTGAGCATGTTCCAAATTCTGCGGAGGTAATCGTAAACAGAGAACAAAAAAAGGATGAAAAAGATTTTATTGATGGTCTAACTGCTGTTTTTAAAGAAGCTGGCAGAAAGTTAAAAGATGGTGGAATAATGACTTTTACCTTCCACCATCAGGAAGAAAAGGCATGGGGAGCGGTCTTACAATCAGTATTAAATGCAGGATTTTATATAAGTTCAATATATCCTGTGCAATCGGAGTCAAGTGTCAATCCTCACATTTTCCAGAAAGCCAATGTGCGCTACGATATGGTTGTGGTTTGTCGAAAAAGGGAAACTGAACCAGAAAGGAAACACTGGTCAGTTCTTGAAGATCAGATTTATTTTAAGGTGGAAGATGAGTTAAAGAGGCTGGAGAAGCACAAGAAGAATCTCTCATCAGAAGATGTATTTGTAGTTACCATCGGCAAGTGTCTTGAGGCCTATTCAAAGCATTATCCTGAAGTTTATAAAGGAGAAAAAAGAGTTAGCATTGAAGAAGCACTCTCCTCAATAAGGGAGATTGTAGATTCGCAATTGATGCACACAAGATTTAATCAGGTTGCACAAGAGACAGATACCTTAACCGCTATTTATCTCTTTTATTTAGCAGGCAAAACAAGCATATCTTATGAGTCCCTTAATAAAGCTTTGAAGATGAGAAACCTTGGGGTTGGTGAGGTAATTTCCGCAGGACTTGTTGAAAGAGAAGGCAGTCAACTGCTTATTCTTACCCCATCGGAAAGGTGGAGAATACTGGAGTCAAAACGAAAAGAAAACTTTTCCATCATTGATAGAGTTCATTATCTTTATTGTATCTGGAAGAATGAGAAATTTTTCTCCTTTGAAAACGCTTTGTCTCCTGATGAAAAAGCATTATGGAAAAGTGATCGTGTGTTTAAGGCATTAGAGTATTTAGGAGAAGTTGAAAATGATAAGACCTATAGCGAGATAATGAAGGTTATAAGAAATAGGTGGTAGAAGATGGATAAAGAGGATAGAAAAAAACATTTGCTTGAATTAGCCGATAAATGCGCAAAATTGTTAAAGGAAAAATATAAGGTAAAAAGGGTTTTCCTCATTGGCTCTCTTGCTTATGGAATTGTTCATGATAGATCAGATATTGATCTTGTAGTTGAAGAATTACCACCTGAGCAATACATAAAGGCACTGGTTGATTTAAGTGATATCCTTCAGTGGAAGGTAGAAATTAATATTATCCCATTTGAAGATGCCTTTGAGAGTTTAAAGGAAAAGACATTAAAAAAAGGGAAACTACTTTATGGTTAAGAAAGAACTTATTAATGAAATAAAGGAGGAAATTAAGAATCTTGAAAGATTAGAGAAAGAGATGAACTCTGTTTTATCTGATATAGGAGAAGAGCCAACCTTTAAAGATATAAGGGCTTCAGCGAGTATTCTGCATGATTTTTACTCAGGTATAGAAAAAATATTTAAAAGAATTGCCTTGGTGATTGATAACAGTCTTCCTCAAGGAGAAAACTGGCATATTGAGTTGCTGTCTCAAATGGCAAAATCTTTTGGAAATGTTCGCTCAAGGGTTGTTTCAGAAGGTCTTTATGAGAAGCTGAAAGATTATCTCAAATTTCGCCATCTTTTCAGACATATATATGGCTTTGAACTTAAATGGGAAAGATTTAAGTCGATTGCTCTTTCAATGTCTGCTGTGCTGGATGAGTTTAAAGAAAATGTCAGAAAATTTACGCAATCTCTGGAGTCTAAAAAAACAAAAAAGGATAAGAAATAAAAATGGATATAGGTTTTAACATTATTCATAAGAGCAATCCTGATATCTTTAAAGAAAAGATAAGCATCATCCAGTTTCTTAAAGACTTAAATGTTGGTAAGAAATTTCCGCCTGATTTTGCGGTTTTCGGGCTTGACACCCTTCTTTACTATGCTGAGGATAGAGAGGAAATAGCGAAATATATAAGAGATATTCTTCAAGATAATGCCAATCATCTTGTTGCTGGAAATTATATCATTCAAATTATCATAGAAGGTGATATAAAGGTTGTGGAAAGTGATGAAAGGCCGAGAGTGGTTTACAAGAATGAAGAAATTTCTCTTTATCCTGTAATAGGCAGAGTGAGGCGTTTAGATTTAAAACACTTCCATGCACCGCTTAATCTCCAGTCATGAAAGAAAAATGGGAAGGGTGGCATTTCCATCATCTGGCAAGAAGAGCCAGGGTTTTTGGCATAGAAGAGAGGTTAATAAATATCCTTGAAAAGGTAGGATGGTATCTTGCCAAAGATAAAAACATTCCCTCCTCACTTTATCCAGCCTTAGAAGAATCATTTAAAAGGCTTGCGGAAATACAAGATTTTGACAAAACCTGTGATGATAAAGATTGCCTTGTATGTAAAAAAGTAAAGAGGAATTATTCAGTAGATGTCACTCCTCTAAGACCTTATAAACTTTCCCTAGAGCTATATAGATGGCAGAAGGAAGCAAAGAAGGCTTGGTGGGATAATAATGGAAGAGGAGTTGTAAAGGTAGTTACAGGCGCAGGCAAAACCATTTTCGCTTTATCCTTAATCTCGGATCTTTATAACTCTACTGCTTATAAAGAAGGTGGTCTTAAAACTGTCATTATAGTGCCTACATCTGCTCTCCTTGACCAGTGGCTTGTGGGATTACTGGACAAACTGAATATTCCTAGGGAAAGGATAGCAGTATTTTATGGTAAAGAAAAAGAACCCCTCAATGGAAAGACATTTATACTCTATATTATAAATTCGGCAAGAGAGCATATTGAAGAACATGCTCAAACCTATTTTAAAGGTGATGATATCTTCTTGATTGCTGATGAATGCCATCGTTATGGTAGCAAGGCAAATTCAAAAATTTTTAATATAAGATTCTCCTACACCCTTGGACTTTCTGCAACGCCGGAAAGATTCGGTGATCTTGGTTTTGAAGAAAAAATTGAGCCAGGTCTGGGAAAGATAATTTATTCTTACTCATATAATGATGCTTTGAGAGATGGAATTATTCCACCATATAAACTGGTAAGGATGAAGGTAAACTTAGAAGATGTGGAGTATATCCAATACGAGGAATATACAGAGCAGATAAGCAGGATAAGTAAAGTTTTATTTTCAAAATATCCAGAGTTGAAGACAGCAAAACCTTCTGAATTTTTTAAGAAATTAGGCTTCTTATATGAAAAAACACAGGATAATTTAATCACGAGATATACGTCATTGTTAAATGCTAGGAAGAGAATAATTCATATGTCAAAATCCAAGCTTGAAGCATTAAAGTGGCTTATATCTAATGAAAATCTAAACAATGAAAGGGTATTGATCTTCCACGAAAGAATTGAAGTGGCAGAAAAGATTTTTGAATATCTAAAAGGTAAAGGATTCAAGGTAGGAATATACCATACCCATTTGCCTTTTGATAAAAGACTTGAAAATATATCTAATTATAGAAAGGGGAATATTAACATTCTTATTTCATGTCGAGCTTTAGATGAGGGTTTTGATGTTCCAGAGTCAAATACTGGTATTATAGTTGCTGGAACAAGTAGTATAAGACAATGGATTCAGAGGATGGGTAGAATCCTAAGAAGAACTCCTGGTAAAGAATTTTCAAAGATTTATGTTGTGTTTGTAGATTTAGTTGAAAAGGATGTGTTTAAAGAGGAAGAACTTGTAAAATTTGAAAGAGAGGCTTTAAGCGTAGAATCTATTAATATAACTTTTAGATAGTCCGCTGATTTTGACACCTATCAATTTTACCTGTTTAGCGAGTTATAACAAAAAAACGCCGTCTACTCTATCTCATTTATCCTCTCTTTCTATTATTTCTATCTTATCCCTTAGTAACATATTTGTTATCCCTTTATATACATCCTCAGAAATATATACTATCTTCTTCAAGGGAGCCCCTTGTGCTTGGGTATTTCCAAAAAATATTAAAGAAGTACTTGACATAATGACAGTTTACTGTTATTATATTATTGTTCCATGAAAAACAATAAATACACTATAAAAGAGCTCAGCGATATAACAGGTTATCCAAGGCGCACTATTAGATACTATATACAAATCGGTTTATTAGAAAGTCCTGAAGGGAGAGGAAGAAGAGGTTTATATAGTGACAGTCAACTGACTAAATTGAAAACAATTAAATCCCTTCAAGAGAAAGGAATGAGTTTATCAGCAATTATTGATTACCTAAAAGCTGGAAAATCAGCAGAAAAAGAAGGTTTTGCAAGAGAGATATGGACAAGATATGAAATTATTCCGGGAATTGAACTCTTGGTAAGGAAAGACATTGAAGATAGAAACAGTAAAAAGATTTTTGAACTTATAAGAGTTACTAAATCAATAACAAGGGGAGGAATAAAAGATGGATAAAGAATTTTATGGTCTTATTACTAAAGAAGATATTCAGATACCATTAGTAGGAGTTGATGTCTATGCAGATATCATCGGCAGGGGAGCCAGAGTTAAAATTAGCCAGAAATTTATCAATAAAGAAGAAAAATCACTCGAAGTAATCTATAAGTTCCCACTACCAGAAAATAGTGCTGTCTCTAAGTTTAGAGCAAAGGTTGGAGATAAGATTATAGAGGGAGAAATTGAGGAAAAGAATAAGGCTTTTGAAATGTATGGCGATGCCCTTATTGAGGATAATGGTGCCTACCTCCTTGAAGAAGAACGTCCAAATATTTTTACCCTTTCTATTGGCAATTTAAATCCAGATACCTTTGCAATATTGGAGATTGAATATATATGTTTGCTTGAAACAGATAATAACGAGGTTAAGTTTTTCCTGCCTACTACTATATCACCAAGATATATACCTGATGATATGTATGAGGTTGATGGAATACCTGAGGATGAAAAAATTAATCCTCCTATAGCCTTTGATGTTCCATATGGTATGAAAATATCAATAAATATCTATGACAAAGAGAATATTTCTGCAATATAGTCCCCAACCCATAGTATTATTACAAAGATCGATAATAATCCCGTATTTGTTGAGTTCTCTTCTGAAACTATAAAAATGGACAGGGACTTTGTAATCAATATCAAATATAAAAAGGATTTTGAAAGTAGAGGATACCTATTTAATGGGAAATATGGAAAGTTTATCCAGATTGATTTCTCTGCTCTCTCAAAGGAGTTTCCTGATAACCTCACTGAAATTGGGTCAAAAGAATTGATTTTTGTCCTTGATTGTTCAGGATCAATGGATGGCAATTCAATAATTGAGGCTAAGAAGGCGATAGAAATATTAATCAAAGCATTATCTGACCCCACATATTTTAATATTTACAGATTTGGGAGTAATTTTGAGAAGCTATTTGAATCGCCTATACCATGCACCCCTGAAAATATAAAGATAGCCCTTGATTACATTTCAAAGATTGAAGCAGATCTTGGAGGGACAGAGGTACTGGAACCTCTTAAGGATATATACAGTAAAGATACCAATTCAGAATATATAAGAAACATAATATTAATAAGTGATGGCGAGGTGGGCAATGAAACAGAGGTTGTTAACCTTGCAAAAAGAGGAAGTGATAAAAACAGGCTTTTTACAATAGGTATTGGATATGGACCTAACGAATACTTTTTAAGAGAGACAGCCCGAATTTCAAATGGTGTTTCAGAGCTTATTTCTCCGGGAGAGAGGATAGAGCCTAAAATCCTTAGACTTTTTAAAAAAGTAATGTCAGATAATCTACATGATTTAAAAATAGAGTGGGGGGATAGTGTAGATCAGTCTCCTGCTTTACCTGTTGTGTATTATGGAAATATGGTAAGTATATTTGGAAGAGTAACAGAGGAAGTGGATTTACCTGAAAAGGTAAGAATCACAGCAATGGCAGGTAACATGCCTATAGAATGGACTATTGATATGCATAAAGTAAATTCAAAAGATTCTCCTATTCCTCTATTGTGGGCGAGGGAGAAAATAAGAGATATGGAGATAGAAATATCCAGAGCCTCTCTCCATGGCTCTAAACAGAAAAGTAGAAAGGACAGTCTTATAAAAAAGAAAATTATCAAAATCTCAAAGGAATTTGGAATAATTTCCAGGGAAACAAGCTTTATAGCTATTGAGAAACGAGAAGATCATGAAAAATTGGGAAGGGAGATAATACTCAGGAAGGTTCCAGTGATGCTTACAAAGGAATGGGGAAGGCTAAGAGAAAAAACAGAAAGAAGATTCTTAAAGTCTTTGTTAACCCCGAAACGTTCTAGAAGACTCAAACTATTTGCAGAAGACCTCGAGCCCTCTTTATATGAAAAAGAACCTTATTCCTCAAAAAGATTAAAAAAATCCAGTTTATCTACTCCAGAAGACTTGTTGATAAACCTGTTATCACTGCAAAGGCCAGAGGGTGGATTTATTATAAAGGGTAATATAGTAAGAGAATTAAATACAACAGTCTCAGAACTGAAGAAGCTCTCAAGGACTATTAAGATTAAAGGTAGGATCAACAGGCTTGTTCTTCTTTCAACTTTCATTATACTTGCTGTCCTGAAAAAGAAATTTATTGATCAGAAGAGCGACTGGGATGAAATAGTTAAAAAAAGTGAAAAATGGTTGCAAAAAGAGATACGGAGAACCCAGCCAACAATTCAGGGGATTTCATTAGAGGAATGGATTTATGACTATGTAGATAAATTGAATATTGGAGTTTAATTTGCTATTTCTTCAACAGGTTAGCTCAAAGATTAGCCCAAGTTTGTCAAAAATTACCTTGAAATTGTCCTAAAACAGGTGATACTCTTTTATAACTTATTGAAATTATTAATATTTTATTCTGAAAAGGGTTTTGTAGTGTTAGATGAGTTGAATGTCCTTGCAAATAGAATAGAAGAGATATTCTTAATTGAGATATTTGAGGCTTTGAATCTATCATTAAAGCCCTTCAGACCTGTTATCAGGATTATATAGAAAATTTGTAGTGTAAGAATTAAAAATAGATTTCTAATAATATCAATAGTTTACTGGAAAAAATAACAAACTTGGGCTCACATATACCTTGCCCCTTACGCTTAAGAACTAAGAGACCCAATAGGAACGACCTCAGATAAGAAGGTAGAAAATGTGGTGCATATTAAAGCTTGACAGCTTTTTTCATAGGTGACCCCTAAATCTAACCTATTTATCAAATTTTTTAAATAAAGTCAGTTTAAGTTTTGGGTTATCTAATTCTATTTCCATAGTTGTATTCGTAATTGAATTTATATAAAAAGTCTCCGTGCTACCTTTTATTGGTTGAAACAGTTTTTCTAATGCAGGAAGTTTTTGAAAGTAAAGGGATGTTAAAGCATCTGCAGGTAAAGATTCTGAATACAATTTTCTGAAATCTTCTCGTGAGACGAAAACAGACATCTCCCAAGTTCCATATATCTTATTTTCAATTGAATTTTGAGTGCATCCTATCTGGGCCAGTATTATAAATAACATACAAACAGCGTATACTATCAAAGACTTCACTTGTGTCATAATTTTTCCTCCTTAAATTTATTCCCAAAAATCGCAAAATAATATATCTACATACCTAATCTTTAGCGAGAACTTAAACCCATAACTTACACTTTGGACATTTATAGCGTCCATCTATAGCTGGAAGATCAAAAAATTCTTTTTTGCAATAAGGGCAATAAATACGCTTATTATATCCCAAGGCTCTTTCCATCAACACTCTCAAATATGGCCAGAACCATATTCCAATAGCCAACACTACTGTAATAAATAGAACTTCTATAATCCAAAATCCTACGATTATGCCAGCAAGAAGTGATATTACTGGTCGTATAGTTATGATTGCTAAAATCGCATCAATCTTTTCAACAATATTGCCTTTTTTCGCTACATTTATATAAAACTTTATTTCGTCTATAATCTCTTTAATAGCCATTTTTATATCTTATTATGCCTTAATTAATTGTGCCATACTGTCAACCTAAGTGTGTGTCTGTATTACTAATTGCTCCTGTACCAGAGAATGTTGTTTTTCTAAATATTGTTCTATAGCTTTCTCAAATCCTTGTAGTTTCCTGTTATCATATATCAAAAATGTTCTTTTTACCACTATATTACATTTAACTCAGCGGTTGCGTTATCACCATCCGCTGGAGAGGATTGTTAAAAATTTTATTCTCAAAAATTCAAGTTTCAAAACCTGCCTTCTCACATTCCAAAATTTATTTTATTTTTTTCTATTTTCTTTTCTACTCAACAGACAAAAATCAAAACCTCGATCCCTTATCTCTTAAGAACAGCTTAGAGGTTCTAATGAACGCCCCAAAGAAACACTTAACTCTCTGATTTTCTTGATATCATTAATTATTTCTTGATAAAATCGGATACCATCAGTTCCTCTATATTTTAAATCTATGTGTCTAAATTCTTTGTTAAGTGTCTGGTTGTAAGGATATCTTAACGCCTGATAAAACATATTCGGTGAAATATTGTTGCTATTAAAAAAGCTTTTAAGCGGTTCAATCATTGGAGTTGATGAAATATATTTCTCAAGGATTCTGATTAGTACTACTTCATTAGAATATAGTAATTTGAAATTCTCAAGCAATTGTTCAATTTTGTGATTTAGATTCGGATTTTGACTTTGGTGTTTTAACAAAACAAACCCTTTCAACAAAAGCTCTAATCCATGATAAAAGTTGTAAAGTAATGGTAGAGCAATATTGTGATCACTCCACTTTATTTGTTCTTCATATTCTTCTGGTGATATAGGATAATCTCCAATTACTATATATTGGTTACCTTGATTTACAATCTGCTCACTCACAACCTGTACAAGTTTTAGATAATAAAAAGAAGTTGTCCAAAAATTTAAACTTCTTCTGTAATTGGTACACACAAATTAACTCCTTTACCTAACGATTTCTATACTAATATGATAAAATTAGCAATGTGTTTTCCATCGTATCGGTGTGGTCCAAATTGGAATTCTCTGTTACATATAAAACATTGACACATAAATTTTTCATTTCTCATACGAATCCTTTTTTAAAAAATATTTTCTAAAAATTACCTTCAGCGACAGCTATCTACTATCCGCTGGGAAAAATTATTGGAATTAATCTTATTTTTCTTTCTGCTCAACAGTCAAAAAGCAAGAGCCGACTTTCTCTTCATAACCCTAATCTTTTTCATCTACAGATACTCTCGTATATACTCCTTAAAGTTTCAATGTTACTTTTAAGGTACTTTCGTTTAATTATATATTTTCTCATATCTTCAAGTGAAGTGCTTTTAATGCTTTTAATTTGGGTGTATTCTTGTAACATGTCCATTAGCTTTTTATTTATTTTTTCACATTCTGTATATTTATAATCTGGAGGCAATCCATTTTTATAACAGATACTATTGTATATACTCCTCAAAGTTTCAATGTTGTTTTTGAGTTGCTTTCGCCTAATTATATCTTTAAGTAAAGTACTTTTAATTTGGATGTATTCCTGTGACATCTCTATTAGTTCTTTATTTATTCTTCCACATTTTATAGTTGTCTCATTACTTCTTTCAACCGGAACAGCCTGTTCTTTCTCAATATTAGGAGACTCTTCTTTCTCAGGAAGATCTAAAGGAATAACCTTATCTCTATATTTCTTAGGAATACTAAGATAATTGTCTGTAAAATTAACATTACCTTTCTCATCAATCCATTTATATATCTGGGCATAAGAATATAATGGGAATAACAAAAATAATATTACTAATCTATATCTTTTCATAACATACTTATTGTCCAACTTGCTTTTGCTTTAAAACACATCATATCATAAATTGAGCTATGGGTCAAATTTTTTCTAAAAAAGTTTTATTAAGATGAAATGATGTTGTATAATACTGAAAATTCTATTATTATGCAGCTGTTTAAATAATTATGAAAGAAGAGGATCAAAAATATTTGTTAAAAATTAGAAAAGCTATTGAGCAGAAACAGGGGCTTTCTTTTAAATACCAGCATCCAGATGGTCAAGTTACTAACCATAATGCGGTGTATCCACAAAAGATATATAGATCTGGAAAACATATCTATTTCAGGGCATACTGTTATTTTACCCATGATGTCCGTACATTCAGATTGGACAGAATTCATTCACTTCGATTAACCAGAAGAAAAACATCCACTCAGCTTCCAAATTTTCTCAAATTTGCAGCTCTAATCCTTTTAATTTTTGCCTCATATACGATCTGGACTTTAAGCGGAGGGAATCCAAGAGGAGAATGGGTACTTGTAACGTATGTTTTTGATGGTGATACAATAGGTGTAGGCAGAGGATGGCGGTATGAGAAAGTACGTCTTATTGGTGTTGATACTCCAGAGACGGTTCATCCTCAAAAACCTGTTGAAAAATTTGGTCCTGAAGCTTCTGAGTTTACTAAAAAGAGACTAAAGGGGCGTAAAGTTCACCTTGAATTTGAGCCTACAAACGAATATGATCATTATGGTCGCTTACTTGCATATGTTTTTCTTATGGATGGCACATTTTTTAATGCTGAGCTTATTAAACAGGGCTATGCCCGTGTTATTGCTCCTACTCCTTTTCGCTACTATAGAGAATTTAAACGCTACGAATATGAAGCTAAAAGAGCTGGTTTAGGAATCTGGAGTAATAAGTAAAATTTTTGTAAGGTTGTAAAAAATTTTTCTAATAACCTCAGTTTGTCAAAAACTTTAGCCCAAAGCTCTTAATAAGATAACAATCTACTGTATATAGAATAATTATGAAGAATCTTAGCAAACTCAAGAGGTAACTTGAGAATGAAATAGTTATTTTATATTGCGGAATCAAAATACTTCCTAACCTCCAAAATCTTAATAAAATCTAACACCCTAAAGTAAATGAAACAAAAGGGGTTATATTAAACAGGCCTGTTTGATATGACTCTACTACTTCAGAAAAAACTTTTTCTCTTGACATGGAATATATTACTAATGTAAAATAGAAAACGAACGGTCGGTAAAATCATGAAAAGAAAAGGAGAAATAACAAGAGAGAATATTCTTCAAAAATCATTGAATATCTTTCTCAACAAAGGTATATCCGCAACAAGCATAAGTGACATAGTGAATGAAGTAGGAATCCAGAAGGGAAGTTTATATTATTTCTTTCCCAATAAAGAGAACCTTGCTCTTGAGGCACTAAAAAAGGCGAAAGAGGATTTTTCTATATTTCTATCAAAATCCATGAAGGGGG
The DNA here is from genome assembly GCA_964501575.1 of uncultured Thermodesulfobacteriota bacterium. GTDB lineage: Bacteria > Desulfobacterota > CAZCTP01 > CAZCTP01 > CAZCTP01 > CAZCTP01. Next base: position 669 of record CAZCTP010000080.1, on the reverse strand, counting down.
GAAACCCTGTAGAAAAGCTTTCTAACTATTTCAACGCAGTATTAGAATTTCACCGCAGAAGGGAACTTAAAGGGGGTTGTATATTTGGAAACTCGGCACTTGAGATGAGTGAAAAAAATGAGAAGATAAGGAATATTTTAGTGGAAGTTTTTTTCCTCTGGCAGGAGAAACTTATGGAATTGCTTGAAGAGGGGAAAAAAGCAGGCTATTTCAAGGAAACTATAGACCCGGATAAAGTGTCATGGAAAATAATTTCCGAAATAGAGGGAGCTATTATGTTATCACGGACTTTCAGAGATATAAAGTTCCTAGAAGATTGCTTGACCGGACTAAAAATGGAGATAATTAAATAATTTTTTATTAATATAACAAAACGATCATTCGGTATAAAAAATTAAAAATGGAGGTGTTTTATGACGCGTCTCATCCATGAAGAAGAAGCAAAAGGAAAAGTAAAAGAGGTGTACGAAGAGATTAAAAAAGCCTTCGGAATGGTGCCAAATTTCTTTAAAGCCCAGGCGGCTGTTGATCCAGAATGGTTGGCTCTCAATTGGGAAAGGGAGAAAAAGATTATGCTTAATGAATCTGCGCTAGATAGAAAGACAAAAGAGCTAATAGCCCTTACTGTTTCACTTGTGAATAGATGTGAATATTGCTCTCTTGCTCATG
>CAZCTP010000079.1:0-12453 GCA_964501575.1 uncultured Thermodesulfobacteriota bacterium | reverse complement strand
AGGTGGTAAGATATGCTGCATAATGTTATCACGAAAAAAGAGATGCTTACATCTCTCATAAAAAAATTGACAATAATTTTATAATATTTTATTATAGAAAAAATCATGGAAATGATGAAAAATTGCACTTATATATGTTTATTTATCTGTTTGATTATAATTCTAACAGGATGTGAAAACCTAAGAGAAAGTAAGCCGATTATTCCTATCAAAGAGTATGAAAAAATGATTGCAGGAAGGCTTGATGCAAATTATGTCGGAACAGATAAGTGTGTAGAGGCCTGTCATGACCATGATAAAATAGTAAAAGATTTTAAGGCAAGTGTCCATGGAGAGCAGATAAAACCTGAAACAGGGTTACCCCTGGTTAATTGTGAATCATGCCATGGAGCAGGAAGCCTTGCAATAGAACATGCTAAGGAGATGAAAAAGTGTGACTCCACAAAATTTATAGATATCAAGAATCTGCCTTCAGAGGCGAAATCTTTAATCTGTCTTAAATGCCATACAGCAAATTCTACTCCTGTTCTAACCCATTGGAATGGATCAATACATGCTGCAAATGGTGTAAGCTGCCCTGATTGTCATAAGCTTCATGCAGGGCCCAATCAAAAGGTAAAGAAGAGTAAGATGGCTGAATTATGCTTTGGTTGTCATAAAGACATTAAAATGGAAGCCTCTTTAAATTCCCATCATCCAATTATTGAAAATAAACTTCATTGCACAGATTGCCATAATCCAATGGGAACGAATCTTCCTCATGACCTATTAGGAGATAGTATAAAGGACCTATGTGGAAAATGCCACCAAGAAAAGATAGGGCCTTTTGTATATGAGCATGCAGATGTTACAGAATATTGTCCAAATTGTCATAAACCCCACGGCTCAATAAATGATAATCTTCTGGTTACAAGTGAGCCTTTTCTATGCCTCCAGTGTCATGCAGGACACTGGGACGAACATAATCCTACTTTAAGTACGAAAGAATATAGGAGGGCATTCTATACAAAATGTACTGAATGTCATTCTCGGATCCATGGCACAGATAAACCTTCAAAAACAGGGAGAGGAACATTTGTGGAATAAAGTTCTTGTTATAATAACATCTGCTTTATTATTAATAATAGATATAAGTTTATTAATAGCAGAGGAGAATAAAAAGGAATATTTTGATTTATCAGGTAAAGCTGGATACAGATATATTGATACTCATAGATATGGTGGAAGAGTATTAGAATATGATTACCAACATTCCAGTGGAACAGGAAATATAGAAATGGAGACAAAAACCGATTCATATAGAATATTCCTTGACTCTGAATATTTAAATGATAAGGATTATAATCTTGAAACAGATATTATTTATGGAGAGGGATTAAGATTATTTGTAGATATATACAATCTATACCATAACCTTGACCATCTTCCTTTAGGATCGCCAACTACTATTAAAGGAGGTCCCCTATTACTACCAAATGTTAATCCTGAAGACAAGAATCAAGCAGACAATTATGGTATTGGGTTATCAAATAGGTCGGCAACTCTAAGATTTAAATTCCCTAAATATCCAGCGCATATAAATATAAATGGAAGAGAATATGAAAAAAGGGGAATGGCTCAACAAAAATTTCTTGAAGAAAGTTGCGTAAATAGATGTCATAAAATATCCCAGACAAGGGGAATAAATTTTATTACAAAGGAGATAAATATAGAAGGAGATGGGCACTTCGGTCCGGTTGATATAATATATAATCATAATATAAGAAATTTTGAGGATAAAAATCTTTCTATAAATTCACCCTTTGGTCCAAGTTTTGGATATAGAAAAGCTGGAATATTCAGCCATAATGTAAATCCTGAGATTGAATCATCATCAGACTCTATAAAAGTTCATACATCCTTAACAGGTAGAATTGTTAGCTCTTTGGCCTTTAAAATTGGCAGAAGAAGAAATGAATACTCTACTGCACGGGTTCATTTTAAAAATGGTTCTGGAAACCTGACAATTATTCCATTTAAATATTCATATATAAGATTTAGATACATCCATGAAGATATAGATAATAAAAATCCTGAAATAGTTATGTCCCAGGATCTTACCAAAAGATTTTCTGTAAGGGATTCAGTATCTTTGGATAAGAATAAATTCATAACCACATTTAATTATAGAGCATTTAAAAAAGTAAACCTGAATGGAGAATATGAAAGAAGGGAGATAAAGAGAACAAATTATGATTTATGGGAATTACCTCAAAAGACATTAAAGGAAATGTGGAAGTTTAGAGTAAAGATAAAACCGTGGAAAAACTTAGATTTAAATACCTCTTATACCCATAAAGATACAGACAATCCAGCATATAGTATAGAAGCAACCCGGTCAAATAAGGGTTCAATTGGGTTTACATGGATGCCCATTGTAAACTCCCAGATAAATGGAAATTATAAAATATTAAGTGAGAAGAATAAAGAAAAAGATAGAGAAAATAAGAGGAATACTTTATTGCTAAATTTTTTATTTACTCCCTGTGAGAATATTAATATAAACGCTTCATATTTCTACCTTAAGCATGACATTGAAAGTGATATAAGATTTGGAAGGGAAGAAGGATTTGTAATATTTGATGATGATATAAATTATAAAATAAGAAATCATACTTATATATTATCTTTGGATTATAGATTAAATTCAAGGATGAGATTTCTATGGAATATAAGAGAGAATAGATCAAAAGGATTATTTCTACCAAGGGCTGCTGATATAACAGAATTTTCTGCTGTAAAGTTTATTGAGAGGGGGTTATCCTTTGGGTTTGATTATCAATTTATAAATGGTCTATCTACAAGTTTAACATACAAATATAAAAGTTTTAATGACCAGGTAAATAGCTATCTTGACGGAACAGCGCAGCTTATAATGTTTACATTTAATAAGAAGTGGTGATTATGAGAAGGATCTATTTGTCAATCCTCTTTATTATTATTTCTTCAGTTGCCATATATCCTGCTGATAAAAAGACTATAGGCGTAATTATTCCAGAAAGTCTCAAAGATTATAAAGAAAGCCATGAAGCATTTATTAAAAGGCTGAGAATGGATGGATATGATAATACAAAATTAGACATATACATTCAATCTCCTAATCCGGATCCGATATCATGGATGAATAGTATAAGGAAATTTGTAGCTCATGATATAGATATAATGGTAATATATGGGGCTTCACCACTTATGATTGCCACAAAGGAAACAAAAAAGCCGATAATATTTGCAGATGTTTATGATCCCGATAAGTTAGGAATTTTAAAGAGGGCTAACAACATTACAGGCATATCATCAAAGGTTCCCTTGGCTACTCTTATAGAAACTCTCAAGAACATAAAGCCATTCAAAATTTTAGGTGTTATATATAATAGTAATGAGAAGGATTCGGTAATTGAACTTAATGAGATAAAGAAGCTCAAATCAGTTTATAACTTTGATATTATAGAAATAGATATTCGAAAACCTTCAGACATTGAATCTTCTTTAAAAATGATATACAAGGTAGAGGCTATATATATATCATCGAGTATTCTTGTTAATCTATATGTTGATAGGATCCTGCCCGTAATAAACCAGAATAATATACCTACAATGGGAATTTTATCCTCCTTAGCTGAGAAAGGAGTAATTATTAACTTGGTAGCGGATCCAAAGGAACAGGGGGAGAAATCTGCATTGAAGACTATTGAAATTTTAAATGGGGGTGATATATCAAAGATTCCAATAGATAAGTCAAAAAAGGTAAATTTAATCATAAATATTAAATCTGCAAAAGCTATGGGTTTAAATATCCCCTTTGAGGTTCTAACTAAGGCAACAAAGGTTATTAAATAATTAGGAGGATATATGAATCTTAATCTCCGTTCAAAATCTATCATTGTATTATGTATAATAATATTTTCTGTATTAGCCTTAAATACATCTATATTAACTATATATTTTACGGATGAGTATAAGATCATATTTAAGAGCAAAGGGAACATAATTGGAGAATCTTTAAAAAATGATATAAAGAAAGTAATGGATTTAGGTATTGAACTTAAGGATATAAACGGATTGGATAAGAAACTTAAGGATATAGTATATGAGAATAAAGATATAGGGTATCTTGTAATATCTGATGAGAAGGGAGAGCCATTATTCTTAAATAATAATGAGCTCAAGGGGGCTCTAAGAAAATTAAGAGAGGGGATAAAAGACATAAATGGGAAGAGATATTATAATATATCTATTCCCCTATTTGACCCTAATAGAATCTCTGTAGGTTCAATAAATATCGGATTAAGATATAATATTATAAGTTCTCAGATATATAATCTTATTCAAAGATCCCTAATTGTTGGAATAATATCTATAATATTAGGTATCCTTGGGGTTACTATCTTCTTGACGAGAGGTATAACAGACCCTATATCTCATCTTGCATCTATTGCATCAAGGATAGCAGAAGGAGATTTAACAAAAAGGGTTTCCTTAAATGCTAAGGGTGAGTTGGAAACTCTATCAAAGGCATTTAATAATATGGCGGAGAATCTTCTTAGGATAATTAAAAGGATATATGATTCTATGTCAAAAATAAATTCTATTTCAGAAGATATATCTTCTGAAACTAAGGAATTAAATAACGGAGCTAAAATTCAAATAGATTATTTAGATAATACATATAATGCTGTAGAGGATATAAACAGATCTATAAAAGGTATATCGGAAAATACAAAAAATCTTGTTAACTTTGTTGGTGAGATATCATCGGCTATACTTGAAATGGATACAGTTATTGAAGAGGTGAATCAGAGTTTAGAAGAGTTGTCAAAAGCAGTGGAGACAACCACCTCATCCATAGGAGAGATAGGTGTATCAATAAAACAGGTATCACAGAATGTAGATGAACTCTCAAAGGTTAGTGACGAGACCGCATCTTCTATGACTCAGATGGATATTTCAATTAAGAATATAGAGAAACATGCGAATGAGACAGCAATGCTCTCAGAGAATGTTATAAAGGATGCTGAAGCAGGTATGGAATCTATTGAGTTAACAATAGATGGAATAAACAAAACAAAGGAGGTTGTTTTTGAGGCTGTAGATGTTATTGACAATCTGAAAAGGAATGGAGAAAAAATAAGTAAAATATTAAATGTGATAGATGAAATTGTGGATCAGACAAATCTTCTCGCACTCAATGCAGCTATAATTGCAGCACAAGCAGGAGAATATGGGAAGGGGTTTGGAGTAGTTGCTGAAGAGATAAAAGATCTGGCTGAAAGAACATATAACTCAACAAAGGAGATTGCCTTACTTATAGAAGCTGTTCAGGAAGAGTCTGTAAATGCAGTAAATATAATGAAGTTGGGGTCAGAGAGAGTTAAGGAGGAAGAGAAATTATCAGAACATACAAAGGAAGCATTAAATAAGATCCTTGAAAGTGCTCAGAAGTCGACACTAATGGTTAAAGAGATTGCCAATGCTACTATGGAACATAGTAAAGGGAGTAAAATTGTTACCGAGGGTATAGGAAAAGTTGCCCAGCAGGCTCAGGAGATAGCTATTGCAATCCAGGAGCAAACAAAGGGAAGCGAAGATATATTAAAGGCTGTGGAAAACATGAGGCTTATATCTATCCAGGTTAAAAATAGTTCTGAAGAAGAACTAAAGACGAGCAAATCGATAACGAAAGCAATAGATAATATCTCAGAGTTGACAAATTTAATAAATGAGTTAATTTTAGAGCATACTGAGAAAAGTGCGATGATAGTTAAGCTTATGGAAGATATAAAGAGTATAGCTGGAAAAAATTTAGAGAGGGTTTCACATATAGATAAAGAGGTAGAAGATCTTTTAAAAGATATGGATATAATGGGAAAGGAGGTATCTAAATTTAGAACTTGAGAAGTGTAGGTATAGTATTAAAAAAAGGGAAAAGGGAAGCAATTCCTATGATAGAAAACCTCATAAATTGGCTTAAAGAGAGGAATATAGACTTTTATCTCGATGAAGATACAGCTCAACTTATGGATATCAAGAAGTGTATTTCTAGAGACGAGTTTCCTTCATTTGTTGATATTGTGATTGTGCTTGGAGGAGATGGAACATTATTAAGTGTTGTAAGATCTATAAAAGGGTTTAAAATTCCTGTATTAGGAGTAAATCTTGGAGGATTGGGATTTCTTACAGAAATATCCATTGGTGAATTATATACTGTTCTAAATAAAGTGTATAATAATGATTATGAAATTGATGAAAGGGCTATGCTTGATTCATGTATATATAGAAATTCTGAAGAGATATGGAGATATGCTGTATTAAATGATGTTGTTATAAATAAGAGAGCTCTTGCAAGGATTATAGAACTTGATATGAAAATAGATGGAAGATATATCACAACATTTAGAGCAGATGGACTTATAATATCTACTCCAACAGGCTCGACAGCTTATTCATTGGCAGCTGGTGGACCAATTATATATCCTACTGTTAATTCTATAATAATTACCCCAATCTGTCCCCATGCTTTAGCTAATCGTCCTATTGTCATTTCTGATAACCTCCTTATAGAATTGAAACTGAGGGTAAAAGATGAGGATGTCTATTTGACCCTTGATGGTCAGGTAGGATTACCATTAAGAGGAGGGGACATAATAGAGATAAAAAAGGCTGATATTTTTACATATTTAATAAAATCTCCTACAAAGAATTATTTTGGGATACTAAGAGAAAAACTCAAATGGGGAAATTAGGTTGTTAAAGGAGCTTCATATAAAGAACTTAGCAATAATAGATGAACTTATAATTTCTTTCTCAGAGGGATTTAATATATTAACAGGAGAGACTGGAGGAGGGAAGTCTATAATTATTGATTCTATATCCCTTATATTGGGTATAAGAGGAGTATCAAGTCTTATAAGAGAACCCTATGATGAGGGGTATGTGGAGGCTATATTTGATATAGTAGATAATGTGAATGTTGTTAAATATTTAAAGAAGGTGGGTATAGATGCTAAGGATGAACTTCTTATAAAGAGGGTTATATTAAAATCTGGGAAAAATAGAATCTTTATAAATGGGAATGTAGTAACCCTTAATATGCTTTCTGAATTGGGTTCCCGACTTATAAATATATATGGGCAATATGAATATCAAACCCTTTTGACTAAAGATAGATATATAGATCTATTAGACGAATTTGGAGATATTATTCCCTTAAGAATGAAATTTGAGAATCTTTATAATAGATTGAGTTATAATACAAAAGAATTTAATAGGCTATTAATAGATGATGTTGAAAAATCTAAAAAACTTGATTTTATGAAATTTCAATTGAAAGAGATAGAAGATGCAAACCTGAAAGATGATTCTGAATATGAAACTTTAAATAAAGAGAGGAATATACTTATCAATGCTGAGAAGATAGCAAATTTTATATCCCTATGGGATGAAATTGTATATACAGGTGAAAAGAATATAATAGGAGAATTGTCTATTTTAAAGGATGGCTTGAAGAATATAGATAAATCTCTATATAACAGATTTGAATCACTAATAGTGGAACTTAAGGATATACATTTAACCCTATTAGATTTTAACAAAAGGATAGAATTCGATCCAAAAAGGCTTGAATATATAGAGTCAAGACTTAATGAGATAGAGAGATTAAAAAGAAAATATGGTTCTACTATTGATGATATATTCAAATATAGAGATAAAATAATAAATGAGATGAAAGATATTGAGATGAAAGATATTAATATTGATAATTTAAAAAAAGAAATAATAGGGATCCAGAGTGAAATGATAGATTTGGCTAACCTTCTTTCACAAAAGAGGAAAGATACTTCAAATAAACTCTCAATTTTATTGAAAGAGGAATTAAAAAGCCTATGTATGGAGGGAGTAAAATTTAGAGTGGATATTCTTGAAAATGAATTAAACCTCTGGGATGGGAAAAGGGAATTAAAGGAAGTTAAAGAGATCGGATTCAATGAAAAGGGTATAAATAGTGTTGATTTCCTTATTTCACCAAATATAGGAGAAAGACTTAAACCTTTATCAAAAATAGCTTCTGGTGGTGAATTATCAAGAATAATGTTAGCAATAAAAAAGGTAATAACAGAAGAATCAAAAGGAATAACACTTATATTTGATGAGATAGACTCTGGTATAGGGGGAAGGACAGCAAATGTAGTAGGGGAAAAATTAAAAGAAGTTTCTAAAAACCATCAAGTTATATGCGTTACCCATTTGCCTCAAATATCAAGATTTGCGGATACCCATTTCTATGTTACAAAGGAAGTAACTCAAGGTAGAACAGTAACGAGAGTCAAAAAACTTGAAGGAGAGGATAGAATTGAAGAATTAGCAAGAATGCTTGATGGATCGGATATAAGTAAAGAGGCAAAAGATCATGCAAGAGAGTTATTATACCATTAGAAAGGCAAAGATAAAGGATGTTAAAGATATCAAAAAATTGTTAGAAATATATGTTGAAAAAGGGATAATGCTCCCAAGGTCGCTAAGTGAATTATACGAAAATATCAGAGACTTTTATATATGTGAGAATAGGAATGGAGAGATTATAGGGACATCGTCTCTGCATATATGTTGGGAGAAACTTGCTGAGATAAGGTCTCTTGCTGTTAAAGAGGGATTTTTAAGAAGAGGGATAGGCAGAAAATTGGCAGAATCTTGTATCGAAGATGCTGATAAATTAGGTGTTAAAAATATATTTGTATTGACGTATAATCCTAAATTTTTTGAAAAGATTGGTTTTAAGATAGTAGATAAATCTATTTTCCCCCATAAGGTGTGGAATGATTGCTTAAAATGCTTTAAATTTCCAAATTGTGATGAGATCGCGTTAATGTTAGAAATAAAATGAGAGGAATTATTGAAAATATTATAGAAAATATAAAAAAGAAGAAGATATCAGAATATGAGGTGTTTTTAGTAAGGAGAAGGAGTAATCTCATAGAGATAAAGGATAGAGAGCTTGAATTTTTAAAAAGTTCAGAAGGTGTAGGTATAAGCTTAAGGATAATTAATAATGGTAGGTTAGGATTTTCATACAGTATGAGTATTGAATCAACTGCTATTAATATCATGATAGATAGAGCAATAGAGGTTTCCAAGAATTCCGATAGGGATATATATCTTTGTATCCCTTGTAAATTATCTTACCCTCCATTAGATATTGAAATATATGACGATAAAATATTAACCATTTCTAACCATGAGAAAAAAGAAAAGGGATTGATATTAGAGGATGAGGCACTATCTTATGATAATAGAGTAAAAAAGGTTAGAAAAGGGACTATAGAGGATGTATATAGAGATATATTTATAAAAAATTCAAATGATATAGATATAAATTATAAAACCTCAAATTTTTCGTGCAGTATAATGGTTATTGCTGAAGATGGTAATGATTCGGAGATTGGATATGATTATCAATCCTCCTGTTTTTATGATGAACTTGATGTAAAAGATATAGGCAGAAGTGCTTCAAGAAAGGCTGTGGAGATGCTTGGAGGAAGGAAAATAAAAACTTCGAAATTACCGGTTATTCTTGATAATTATGTAGCATCAGAATTTTTAGGCATTATATCCAGTTCTATATTTGCAGATAATATTCAAAAAGGGAAATCTATTCTTAAAGATAAAATTGATACAGAAGTATTTTCTAATCTTATAAATATATATGATGATGGTATATACCCTAAAGCTGTAGGAAGTTCGCCCTATGATGATGAAGGAGTGGTTAAAAGAAGGAAAAAGATTGTATCTTCTGGTGTACTCAAGGATTTTCTTTATGATAACTATACTGCTAAGAAGGACAACAGAGAATCAACAGGCAATAGCATAAGAAATGATATTAAGTCTCCTCCTAACATTGGGATATCAAACTTATATATTGAGAATGGACTATATGATAGGAATGAAATTATAAAGGATATTAATAAGGGTATATTAGTTACAGATATTATGGGTGTCCATACCGCAGATACTATATCTGGAGATTTTTCATTTGGTGCATCTGGATTATTTATTGAGAACGGGAATATATCTTTTCCGGTAAAAGGAATCGCTATTTCAGGGAATATATTCAGACTGTTTAAAAGTGTTGTAAATATAGCTAATGATATTAGATTCTTTGGAAGGATAGGATCTCCAAGTCTCTTAATTAGTGAAATATCTATAAGTGGGGAATGAGATACCGATTAATAGTATCTCAAGAGCAATGTAGGAATAGATTAGATCTTTTCCTACTATTAAATAACATCTCTCCTTCTCGCTCTCAGATAAAAAATCTTATTGAAGGTGGATATGTATTGGTAAATGGATGTAAAAGCAAACCATCCTATAAAGTAAAAGAAGATGATATTATAGAAGTATATAAAGAGGACAGAAAAATCGAGGTAGAACCAGAAAACATAGAACTTGATATAATATATGAAGATAGTTCAATAATAGTTGTAAATAAACCTGCTCACATGCCTGTTCATATAGGAGCAGGGAATTATAGAGGGACTCTTGTAAATGCTTTACTCTATAGATGTAAAGATCTTTCTGGTATTGGAGGGGTTATAAGACCTGGAATAGTTCATAGATTGGATAAAAACACATCCGGGGTAATGGTTATAGCTAAGAATGATCATGCTCATCTATATTTATCTAATCAATTTAAAGAACACAGGGTAAAAAAGATATATATTGCTCTTGTCTATGGAAGAATAGAACAGTCAAGTTGCAGAATAACTATACCTATAGGAAGAGACTCAATTAATAGAACAAAGATATCAATAAGAACAAAAAGGGCTAAAGAGGCCATAACGAACTTCAAGCTCATGAAATATCTTAATAATTTTAGTTTATTGGAGATTACACCAGAAACGGGTAGAACCCACCAGATAAGGGTTCATCTTTCTCTAATAAACCACCCTATTGTAGGAGACGATTTATATGGAGGTAGAAGAAGGGCAAAAAATATATCAGAGCCCGTATTAAAAAAATATATAATGGATCTAAACAGACATTTTCTTCACTCTCACATATTAGGATTTATTCATCCATATTCTAAGAAATATATAGAATTTAGTTCACCTTTACCCCAGGAGCTTGAAAGAGTAATTGAATGTATTGAATCTATATCAAATAGAGAAGTCTAATGAGTTTGTTCTACATAAGGGAATTCTATCTCATGAATACTACTATATAGAATTATGTATCTTATACAATTGGCGAAAATAAAATAATAGAAAGGCAATTAAGTTTGTATTAAAGAAGGGAGCCTTCCCTTTTTAAGGCTCCCCTTTAACCCAAAAAATCATTTGAGATATTTCAATAGGTATTGTTTGTTCTTATTCTGATGGTGTAGCCTCTTCAGGTGATGGAGCTTCTTCGGTAGGTGCTGGCTTTTCAGTTGGGGCAGCCTTTTCAGCTGGGGCAGCCTTTTCGGTTGGAGCAGCTTCTTCAGTTACTCCGGCCTCTGGAGCTGGTTTAGCCTCTTCTGCCTTTTTCTTACATCCCATTGTAAAGGTAAAAGAAACCAATAAAGATAAACATATAAATATTCTTATCAATCTCTTCATCTATTTTTCACCTCCCTTCCACCTATATAAATGCTATCATTTTATCTAAATATTATAGAGAGAACATACAAAAAATCAAGTTTTTTAATATAAATTACCTATTCTCGGAGAAGTTTATCATAATCTTTTTGGGGAGGTTAGGATAAAATAGAAATACCAGAGCTAAAAAGATTGAGATCAAACATAAGATAGAAGATATTATAAAATGAGTAGCTGAATATTATGGGGTAGGGGAAGAGGGGAAAATCATGTACATTGTATGTTCTTATCTTAGACATAAAATCATCCATTGATCCAAATCCTTCAATATCAAAAAATCAAAGAATCCTTCAGATTTTCATCCTCTATAAGCCTGTGAAAGGTTTCTACATCACTGTTATAGGTATTCGCTGGAGGAGATATACGATTATGTATAGAATTATAATCATCCTCTATCACCATAGTAACAGCTTTCATATGTCTTCTGAATCATGTCTATCCTGTATTTAAATAGTCTTTTTATCCTGAAATAAATTCAGGACATGGTATAATATTTAACTGGAGACATCGTTTATACCCTCCTTCTTAATAGGATTTAGAAGAGTATTATAACAAAAAAACGATGTCTCCTCTATCTCATTTATCCTCTCTCTTTATTATTTCTATCTTATCCCTTAGTAATATATCTGTTATCCCTTTATATACTTTATCAGAAATACATCTTATCTTCTTCAAGGGGATACCTTGCCTGCCTGCTGCAGGCAGGTGCTTGGGTATTTCCATTTGTGGTTTCACCCAAATTCCGAAATAGAGATTTTTGGGCTTCTCTCAATGATAAAAACATAGC
>CAZCTP010000078.1:0-13292 GCA_964501575.1 uncultured Thermodesulfobacteriota bacterium | reverse complement strand
TATTTTAAGGTGAGCCATCCTTTTTTCCATCACGAAATTGGAGATGCTTCCATTAGAAAAAGGAATTCTATCTCATGAACAAGTTGAGAAAAACGAAATCAATTATACCCCTATATACAATAAAGAGATAATAGAAAACCGTCGTAACAAAATAATACCAGATGGTAGAAGTTTGTGGTGTTTTGCTAACTTATATTTTCAACCACGAAATCCTATGCTGTACAGAGTAATATGTGAAAAATCAATTGATACTATCGCTATCATTGCTCTTAAAAAAAATGTATTGAATCGCAATGATATATATATATCTTTAGGCAATGCAGCAAGTTTCAATACAGAAATATTACCAGCAAAGGAAGGTAAACGAAAATTATCCAGTATAAAGAAAATTCTTGAGAAAGACTGGTGGACCGAAGAAAGTGGTGATAAGAGAAAAATTATGGCGGAGTGTCTTGTGCCTGATAAAATAGAGCCCACATATATTCATACAATATATGTAGCAAATCATAAAACAGCTGAGAGAGTGAAAGAAATGTTGTATTCAGAAAATATACCTATTGTTCCTCAACCCAATATGTTTTTTCAACCTTCTCGACAGACGCAAATTACCCCTTATCTATCAGTTTCAGATGGTGATATGTTTTTCTCCAGAATGCAAACCCTTACTATAAGTGTAAATTGTGTTGGTGTTATGGGAAAAGGACTTGCTTCTCGTGCTAAATGGCAGTTTCCTGATGTTTATGTTAAATATCAATCTGTATGTAGAAACCGCATTTTACAAATGGGCAAACCTTATTTATATAAACGGGAAGGTTCTCTTGATTATCAATTAGCGGAAGACCCTACTACTTTAAAAAATGGAAATGGGGAGACTTGGTTTCTCCTTTTTCCTACTAAACAACACTGGCGAGAAAATGCTGATATAGGAGGTATTGAAAAAGGATTACAATGGATTGTGAATAAGTATAAAAAAGAAGGGATAAAATCTTTGGCTTTGCCTGCTCTTGGATGTGGATTAGGAAATTTAGACTGGAGGCAGGTTGGACCTTTAATGTGTAGATATCTATCAAAGTTAGATATTCCTGTTCGGATATTTCTCCCTGCAGAAAAGAAGATTCCTGATAATTTTATATCAAGGGAGTTTCTTTTAGCAGAAGGGGTTAAATAAATGCGGTTAGAAAAATATCTTGTATTGAATAAATATCTTCTTTCACTGTTTGGAGTAAATAGTATCTCCGACTTAAGGGATGAGCTTAAAACCAAGAAAGAAGGTTTTGACCTGCCTGAGGCAGGTGGAAAGAGTTTTTTCGTTGATACTTTAATTGGACTGGAAAATCTAAGAATAGACCAGAACGATCTTTTGCAATATGATAGAGCAATAAAAGAGTATTCTGAAAAATTATCTAACCATAGAAGAGAGAATATAGTCTTAAAATATTTCCAATACTTAGCAGTCTTATTTGCAGAGATATTCCTTGATAGATATTTCAATCGAAAACAGGAATTGTTATCTGACCTCAATTCTTTTTTAGAAGGTTATAATCAGTCTGAAAAAACAGAGATTACTCCTTTTCAAGAAGAAGATCTCAAAAAACTTGCTTACTGGATGGCAACAGGAAGTGGTAAGACCTTAATAATGCACATAAATTACTGGCAGTTCTTAAAGTATAATACCCAGCCTTTAGATAACATAATTTTGGTAACACCAAACGAAGGACTATCAAAACAGCATTATAATGAGATGCAAAAAAGCGGGATTCCATGCAGATTATATTCAGAAAATCCTGATAGTTTAACTCTATATAAGGATCAAGTATTTATAATTGATATTCATAAGCTTACAGAGGAGAAAAAGGGAGCAGGAGTTAAAGTCGAGACAAGTTATTTTGAAGGGCGAAACCTTGTATTTATTGATGAAGGACATAAGGGGCAGACAACTGAAGAACAAGTATGGAAGAAATTACGGGAGGATTTAGGAAAAGATGGATTTGTTTTTGAATATAGTGCTACGTTTGGGCAGGTGATTAATGAGAAAAATAAGGACTTATTAGAGGAATACTCCAAAGCAATAGTTTTTGATTATTCTTACAAATATTTTTATGAAGATGGTTATGGCAAGGATTTCTATGTCTATAACTTAAGAGAGGATAGTTTTACAAAAAATTATAAAGACCTTATCTTAACTGCGAATCTTCTTTCTTTTTATGAACAATCTGTTCTCTATGAAAAATATAAGGATGAATTGAGGGAATATCTTATAGAAAAACCTCTATGGGCATTTATTGGAAGCAAAGTATCAGGTGCAGGAATAAATTCAGATGTTCTAAAAGTAGTTTTATTTCTAAAAAAGATAATAGAGGATAGGAAATTTTTAGAAGACAATATTACTAAAATCCTCAATGGAAAATCGGGTTTACTTGACCAAGATGGAAATGATATTTTCAAGGATAGATTCCAGTATATAAGAAAAACAGGTTTACAAATAAATGACATTTACAGAAAATTGTTCAATGCAAATGGTGGTTCACTCCAACTTTATGACCTAAAATCAGCGGATGGAGAAATCGGATTAAAAATAGGCGAAGGAGAATATTTTGGAGTTATAAATATTGGAGATGTTTCAGGATTCCGAAAGTTATTAACAAAAAGTGGATTTGAGGAAAAATCAGATAGTTTTACTCCATCTCTCTTTGAACGGATAAACGAGAATAATTCAAATATCAATATACTTATAGGGGCGAAGAAGTTTATTGAAGGATGGGATAGTTGGCGTGTATGTTCCATGGGACTTATAAATATGGGTAAAGGTGAAGGGCCTCAAATAATACAGCTATTTGGTAGAGGTGTTAGACTTAAAGGAAGAAATCTATCCCTTAAAAGAAGTGAGGAAAATAAATATCAGATTAAATCGCTGGAAACACTTAACATATTTGGCTTAAATGCTGATTATATAAACTCATTCCTTGAAACTATAAGAAAAGAAGAGGTTGAGTATGAGGAAATAAAACTACCTATAAAACGGTTAGATGAAACAAAATGGAAGAATTTATACACTCTTAAAACTGATAGAGACTTTGATTTCACAAATCATTTCATAGAACTTGAAATTGATGAAGATCTTTTAAGAAGAATTAAGATTGATATACGGCCGAGAGTTAAAATTGCTCATGGATTGGAAACTTCAACAAGTGAAACAAAGACAGGGAAAATAGATTTTCGAGATTATATCGATCTTCTCAACTGGGATGGAATTTATCTCAAATTACTCAATTATAAAATTAGCAAGGGATTTTTCAACTTAAGGCTTCATAAAAATATATTGCAGGAGATAATAAAAAGTCAGCTCTATGAAGTTTATGCTTTCCCTGAACAAATTAAGCTAAAAAGTTTTACTGATTTAGAACATTTGGAAGAGATTATTCTAGTAGTCTTAAAGAATTACATTGATAAGTTTTACAACTACAAATTAAGACGGACTGAGACAAAACAGTTGCAACTTTTCTCCCTGGTAAAAGAAGACGAAAATTTAAGCTACGATTACTATACATTGAAAATAGAAGTCCCTAAGGATAAAAAAGAAAAAAGAGAAAGAAAAAGGGAAATAGAAAAGATAAAAAAACTTCTGAAACAGGTAGACAAACTATATCAAAAGGATTTTGATGAGATTCCTACAATACACTTCGATAGGCATTTATACACACCCCTGGTGGTATATGACAAGCATAAGGAGTTCATAAAATCAGAGCCCGCAAGATTAAATGAGGGAGAGACAAGATTTGTAAAAAAATTAAGAGAGTATCTTAAGAAAAACAAAATCAAAGATAAAGAGATATTTCTCTTGAGAAATCTTTCAAAAAGAGGAGTGAAATTTTTCCAAACCTCGGGCTTTTATCCTGATTTTATAATGTGGGTAAAAGAGAATAGCAAACAGACGATGGTCTTTATTGATCCCAAGGGCATACGAAATCTTGGTAACTTTAACGATGACAAGATACAACTTTATAAAAGTATAAAGGAAATTGAGAAGGAGTTAAAGATTAATAAGACACACCATAAACTAAGACTTGAATCGTTGATTTTGTCGGTGTCTAAATACAATGAGATAAAGAAGACATTCGGAGAAGGTAATATACCAAAGCAGGAATTCGAGAAACACCATATCCTATTTATGGAAGATGATGATTTAATAGACAAGATATTCCAGAATATTCTTTAAGTAATTATGTAATAATTAAAAAAAAGGAGCAAAACATGGCAAGAAAAGAAAAAGTTACGAAGGTCATCGATGGAGATACATTTGTCAACATTGCTATTACCCCACCTCTTATTGGATTTCTCCTATACTTTATTAGTATCTATATATTCTAAATAGTTGCTGTCATATAATCCTGAATCTGAATCCTCCATACTCCTCTCTACCTCGCTCTATCAAATCCGTATCTTTTCGTCCTGGCAAACCTGCCTGTGTCAGCATGGCAGATACAGGTGCTCTCTCAATCAAGCGTTGCCTCGTCTTATTGTTAACAAATAACGACAAGTATCATGGCAAGACCTGATATGCTCTCTAACCATTGACTGGTTATTAGGGCAATTTGGCAAAAATCGGAAGGTGGCAACAATGAAGTGTAGGGAGGTTGTTATATCAGGCATAGGGAGAAAAAGTATTTGGGAGGACTTAGGGAGGAGATAATTCTTGCTTTATTTTTGGATTGGCCTGTTTAAATTGAAATTATCGGTCAATTCAGTTCATAATAATCTTGAGGAAAACTCCTGCTTATTATATAATAACACTGCATGAGGAGCAACCGTATAGTCTCTGCTATAGGGGATATGGATAAAACAATAAGTTTCTGACTGACTTCCTTGGAATGAGGTTTGTTGTCAGGGTAAAAGAAAAATTAATAATGAAAGGAGAATGTAATGATGGAAAGGCTTGTTGTGTTTTGTTTGTTTCTTATGTTAACCGCAATGGTCACGACATCATATGCCGGGGTGGTGGTGACTAGGGTGGATGGAAGTACTTTGATGATTCAGGATGGGAAGATGAAAGAGTTAGGTGGTGAGGACGAATCATGGGTGGTTATTGATCCGAGGAAAGAAGAATTGATTATGGTGAATGATGCCAACAGGACCTATATCCCGACCACCATCTATGAGTTCTGCACCTCTGTGAAGGCAGAGATGGAGAGGGTATTGCAGGGAATGTCTCCAGAGGAAAGAAGAGCAGTAGAGCAGATGATGTCAGGGAGTAGTGGAAACAGGGGAGGAAGTGCCCCGTCTGTGAAGGTCAAGAAGGTTGGACCGGGTGGAAAGATTGCTGGCTATAAGACAGTAAGATATAATGTTTATCAGAACGGAACTCTCTATGAAGAGCTCTGGATTGCTAAAGGTACCCCCATTGAGAAGGAGATAGGGAACCTGGAGCAGGTTGAGAGGGTTTCTGCTAAGTTTGACAGTTGTGGCAACGAACCTGGTATGGGAGAAAAGAGGATGGATCCGGAATCTTCAAAGGAGTATCAGAAACTCTACAAAGAGGGTTGGGTGATGCGGAGAATTGTTCACCAACCGGGAGGTCCCATAATGGGAGGCAGTGGTACGACTCAGAGAGAGGAAGTGAGAAGTATTCAGGTCAGGAAGATACCTGTTAGCGAATTTCAGCCTCCAAAGGGCTACAGAAGGATATCAGTTAAGGATATGTACAAGATGCAATGACACCTCTGATTATATAGAGCGATAAAAGAGATACCATTGTCCAAAGTGATTATACTTCAGGAGAAATAAAGTTTGAATTTATTGCAAATAAATTAAGGTTGAATCTATCTACAAATAATGTGACACCGGTAGTAGCTACCAAAATATCCAGCCGGATGGAAGAGAAACTTAAAGGTAGTAAAATCTAAGGAGATATATTGAGAAGGTAGAGGAAGTTCTGTTTAGCAGGTAATAACAACTATTATGGCAAGATATAATAATACAGGAGAGCCTTTTGGAGCATAGATAGGTGAGACATTATGTTCCTTTAGAGAGGTCCTTTAGGAACAGCTTGAATTGGTAATAGGCATTTTTTGCTTGATAGCCTTTTTCATAGGTGATACGAAATACTACTTTAAAAATAGGTTGCTATGGAAAACAGTTTCTTAGAAGACCTTGCGTTCTGTTTCGTCTTGTAGATCTCTGCGGGCAATGTCGATAATTTTATCATAGGCCTCACCGAAAGCTCGGCGCATTGCTTCAAAATCTTCATATTTTCCTTTTCCATCTATTAGCTTCTTGTTTATTTCTTTTATTTTTCTAGACAGGATTTTGATTACTGAAATTGCTTCATCACACAACACAATGTGTGAAATACCAGTGGTTTCCAATACGTATCTCTTTTGAGACTCCACCAATTTTGGTTGATCCATGCTTTCTTTGAAATACTTATCTTTATTTCCTCTTGTGTTCGTGTAATTTGGTCGAGATCTTTTAGAATAGCGGCGTTCTCGCCTCGTTTCCGAATATAGGTTGTTATATAGCTTCCCAAAATGCTTCCGATTAGAGTAGCTACTACAATAATAACGTAAATTCTGATATCTGTCCAATCGAGAACTACGCCCTGCTCAAGTTTACGCAACAGTTCCCAAGCAAATGTTTGAAATTCTTGTGGAACTACTTCCTTTTGTATATACCACCAAGTGAGGTATAACATATTTATTCTATGGTTCAACTTTATTAAAATTGTATTATATTGTATTATAAAGAGGCTTATATGTCAATCAAACTGGAAATTTCCTCTGATTATAAAGAAATTAATGATGAATAATATTAAAAATTATAAAATTATACAACCATACAAAAATCAAAATTGGGGGCTGTTTGGTCCCAATGACCTAACACAATAACTGAATTTCAGCTCTTCTAAATTTAATCTTCTTCTATAATAGGTTAAATTATTAAATATATTTTATCTTCTTCAGTAAGATAGCTTGCGTTCGGGTATTTCCACCGCTTTCGATAGGGTAAGATTGACTTAAAGTTAAACTTATGATATTGTAAATTTATGAGAAAGGTTTTATTTATAATACTTCTTCCCTTTATTCTTGTTTCCTGTATTTCATTAAAGACTGTTAAAACTAAGGTTGAAAGAACTATTTCCTTAAATAAAATTAATGGTTTTGATGAATTTCAATCTTTAGCATATTATCATTTTATGCTTGGTAATATAAATAGTGCAAATGATAATATTGATTCTGCTATAAGTGAATATAATTTGGCGTCGATATATGATCCTGAATCAACATCTATTTATTACCAATTGGCATTAACCTATATAAAGAAAAAGGATATTTCAATGACTATTAATATGTGTAAAAAGATACTTTCTATAAATAAAAACTATATTCCTGCACATATGCTCTTAGGAAGTATATATACAGCCTCTAAAGATATTAATAATGCTATTAAAGAATATGAGACCGTAATAAAATTGTCTCCAAAGAATGAAGAGGCTTATATTCTTGTTAGTCTACTCTATAATGAAATCCAGGAGTTTAATAAAGCTATAGATATTTTAAAAAAGCTTATTAAATTCAATCCCGATTCATTTATAGGATATTTCTATCTTGGCAAGCTTTATGCAGAAATAAAGCTATACAGAGAAGCTGAAAACTACTATTTAAAAACACTTGAGATAAATCCTAACTTCCATTCTGCTTTAAGTGACCTTGGATTTTTATATGAGATTCAAAATAAATTTAAAAAAGCCATTGAAGCCTACAAAAAATTGCTTGAGATTGACCCCCAAAATTATGGTATAAAGAACCGTATAGGCCAACTATATATAAAAGAAAACAAAATAGATAAAGCTTTAAAAGAGTTTCAAGATTTAAAAAGATTATATCCAGAGAATTTATATATTGGTATAAAGATAGGGTTGATATATTTGGAACAAAATATGTTTGATAAAGCTATTCAAGAATTTAACATTCTTCTTGCTAAAAGTCCTAAAAATGATAGAATAAAGTATTATCTTGGGATTGCCTATACGGAGAGTGATAATTATAATAAAGCTCTTGAAATCTTAAGTAAGATAACTCCTAAATCCAATGTTTATGAAGAATCAAAGATACAGATAAGTTCTATTTATTCAAAGATGGGTAATAATGATAAAGCTATCGAAGTATTAAAAGAGGGTATAAGAGAAAAACCTGAAAGCGAAGATTTATATCTTGCTCTGTCGTCCTTATATGAAAAGAATAAAAGATTGGATGATGCAATAGATATATTGATAGAAGGGATAAAGATAAAGCCTAATAATGAAGAAATGAACTTTAATTTGGGTATTCTGTATGATAGGAAGGGTAACTTTGAGAAATGTATAGAGCAGATGGAAAAAGTAATAAATATAAATCCGGATAATGCGGATGCCCTTAATTATATAGGATATTCTTATGCTGAAAGAGGAGTAAAATTAGATGAGGCAGAAAGATTGATAAGAAAGGCATTAGATGTTAAGCCAAAGGATGGATATATAATAGATAGCTTAGGATGGGTGTATTTTAAGAAAGGTGAAAATGAGAAGGCTATTGAAGTATTAGAAGAAGCATATTCTATTATTTCAGATGATCCTGTTATAACTGACCATTTAGGGGATGCTTATCTAAAGGCAGGATTAAAGGATAAAGCATTGAAAATGTACGAAAAAGCTTTTAAATTAACCTCTGAAAAAGATAGAGAAAGGATTAAGAAAAAGATAGAAAAACTTAAAAAAGATGAATGAAAAAAATATATATTATTTTTTTAATTATTTTTATTTCATGTAGAGCAAAGGTTATTAGACTTCCATATATTTCCCATCCTGAAAAAATAATCTTTAATATAAAAAGAGATAATGGTTTTATAAAGAGCTTAAAAGCTAAGGGTAGGATATATATTGTAACTAAAGATTTTAAGGGAATAGCAGATGGTATTTTTATGTTAAAGAAACCAGCATATATAAAAGGGACATTGACATATTTGTATAAACCTTTGTTTTCCTTCTCTTCAGATGGTCATGAATTATTTATATTTGATCCTGAGAAGAATCGATTGTTTGTTGGAAATGCAACTAAAGAAAATCTTAACAAATTTCTTCCATTATCACTTGATTTAAAAGATCTTATAGAAATTATGGGAGGAAATATTCCAATCTCTGTTGATAATGGTATAAAATATAAATATCTGGAGAAGGAGGGCATGATACTATTTATCGTTAATAATCTTAATTATATATGGGTTGATCCTAAAAATTTAAAGATTGTTAAATTTATAGTATACAATCCAATTGAGGATAATTATTACAAAGGTAAGTTTGATAAGTTCCAGAATATAGATGGCTATTATTTTCCTACATATATAGAAGTAGAGATACCATATAATTCTGTAAAGATTAAGATAAAATACAAAAATGTAGAATTAAATCCATTAATAAAAAATGATGAGTTTAGAATCATACCTTCTAAAGGGGTAAAGATAACAGATTTAGATAAAGGGGGTTAAATATGTCTAAAGTACTAATTATCCAGCATATAGAATGTGAGGATCCAGGTATAATATCCACATTGTTAAAAGAGATGGATATTGTGTCAGAATATTTTGATGACTCAATATCCAGTCTAAAGGACCACAGAGGCTTAATTATATTAGGTGGTCCAATGGGAGTATATGAAACAGATAAATACCCTCTTCTTAAAAAAGAGATAGATCTTATAAGGGAAGCTTTAAATTATAGTCTACCTATAATGGGTATATGCCTTGGAGCACAACTATTGATAAAGGCTGTCCAAGGGGATGTCTATAAGGGTAATAAAAAAGAGATAGGATGGTATAATATAAGACTAACAGAAGAGGGAATGACAGATCCTCTGTTTAGAGGTATTCCTGAAGAAATTATGGTCTTTCAGTGGCATGGGGATACATTCAATCTTCCAGATAATTGTGTTAGGCTTGCTTCTTCTGATATTTATCCAAATCAGGCTTTTCGTTTCAGAGATAATGCTTACGGTTTACAGTTCCATCTTGAGGTGACATATGAGATGATATTAAGCTGGTTAGATGAGTATGATGAAGAGGTTGATAGGGAAGATGTAGATGTTGAAAGGATCATTAAAGATAGTAAAATCTATATTAATCCCCTAATGGAGACAGGTAAAATTATATTTAAAAGATTCTTATCGCTTGTACACTGAGCAATATCTATTATTAAGAGATCATTTGAAAAATATTTCTATCCCCCATTCAAGGTTATATCTAATTTCTAACATCATCTGAATTGCGTAATAGAATTTTACTATAATTTCTTTAGAATTTAATAGTGTTGTTTTTCAATAAACTTCTAAATTCCCATAAAAACAGGTCTCAATGTCAGGTACTTCATCGCGACATGAGAAATAGTAAGTAAGTAACACTACCTTTTCTAATATTGAACTTAAATTATCAGTATGAGTGATATAATATAAATATTTTAATAACATAAAAATTAACTCCTTAGCTATTCATTAATATTTTGAATTCGCTCTCTATCAGTTTGTAACCTTTTACAAAACTATCTCCATTTATAAATATTTCATCAGGGTTAAAACCATTTAAGACTTTATCTATGATTTCTTTATCCTTCTTAAGATCAATGTCTTTTGTGGGTCTCCATATAATAGCAGTTCGTCTATTATCTCTTTCTCCTAAAACAACCACATATTTTCTTCCCTGCCTGTGCGTGCCCGCACGCAGACAGGCATTCTTATTTAAAAAGCGGTACCCACTTATCTTTAGACCAAGTAGATAATTGAAAGTCTCTACTAAATCCACATTTGCAAGCTTCTCTCCTTTACCACCTGCCTGCGCCGTTGCTTCGGCAGGCAGGGATGAAATTATTTTTAATTTGTATTCAAAAGGATTTTCAAAACTGTTAAGATTTAGAAGAGTTGGACTTCCTTCGGTTTCAAATTTAAGCATGTATTTCATAACATATTCATTCACTTCCTTATCTTCATCAAATAGTTGAAGCACTTTTTGTCCTTTTTCTTCATTTGGAAACTCAATATTGTGAAGTGTGTCTTCATACTGCTCAAGGTAGTGGTATTTGATTATTTGACTTATTCCCTCAGCATCTTGAGGCTTACCGTCTTTCCAGTTGAAGGAGTAACAAATCTTTTTAAGTCTTGGGATTATGACTTCATCAAAATAATCTGCCATTTCAATTAGGATAAATTTTCTTTGTCCTCCATATTTATTATTTAACTTCATAACTGAATGAGCAGTGGTCCCAGAACCTGCAAAGAAATCTAACATTATGGATTCATTGTTTGTTGCAAGTTGTCCTAAAGTTGTAATAAGTTTCTCCGGCTTCGGGTTTAATTTATTAATAATATTTTCAAACTCATCTCCTAGAATATTAAGAAATTCTTCTTTTGCTTCGGTATTCGTTCCTTTTTCAATTAATATCGAATACGGGGTTATCTCTCTTTCCTCATTTAAAAATATTTTTAAGGCAGGAACACTGTTACCTTCTTTACCCCAATATATCCTCCCATCCTTATCCAAGATTTCAAATTCCTCTTTCGATATATCCCATTGCCTAGTAAACTTCTTGCCTGAGGGTGAAATTACAGTATAGTATCGAGGATGATTAGGATCAGAAGCTTCCTCACGTCTTGATATACTCCCTGCTTTATAAGGACCTCTTGGATCATTATCAGGATTGTTATAATCATATTTAAACTGTGGTTTTTCTTTTATTTTATTTAATAATTGTTCATTTTTGAAAGCAACGATTACATAATCATGATCTTTTCTAAAGGTCTTTATATTTTTCATTTTGCCCCATCTACCCTCACTCGCTTTTTTCCAAATAATACAATCAACTTGTTTTTCCCCAAAAATATGACATATGATCTCTCTAAGATTATGAATTTCGTTATCGTCAATACTTATAAAAATAACTCCATCATCTTTAAGTATTTCTCTTGCAAATTGTAGCCTATCCTACATCATACTCAACCAACTTGAATGCTGGTATTTGTCTTTATACAAAAACTCATCACTTCCGGTATTATATGGTGGATCAATATAAATGCATTTTACTTTTTCCTTATACTTCTCAAGTAATAAATTCAACGCCTGCCAGTCTTCACTTTTGATTAAAATACCATCTATTAAGTCATCAAGATTACCTAACTCTCCTAACTTCTCAAGTAATCTTTCTTTGAATTCTTCACTAAAATATTTTGTATCAACAGGGAACTTTTTACCATTCAAGTCTTTCTTTGTTTTTACCTTCCCGAATCCCAGTTCTGTCCATTCTGTTAGTTGATCCTTATTCTTTAGAATTTCCGGGTAAAATTCTTCTGGAATACGGTCAATGGTTATGACATAATCTGTTTTCAAGACAAACTTTTTCTTCTCCCAGAGCATCTTCTGGAAATCTTCAATCTGCGATAAAAACTCAATGATTCTCTTACCAATATTTTTTATCACTTTAGCTCGTGTAATATGTCTGTCAAAATACCTTTCCTTTTCAGTATCCAGGCTTTCAATACCTGCCTGTGCCGTCAGCACGGCAGACAGGTCTAAAACTTCTGTTTTTATGAAATAATCCAGTTCTCTTTCAAGAAACTCTCTTAGGTTTTTGTGAATAAAGAAATCACTTGTAATTTTTCGAGTATATTTGTAAAGATGTTTTTCAAGAATGGTCTTTCCACCCTCAGTTTCATTAAGTATGGCTTTTGATTCTACAGAAGTTATACCTGCCTGTGCGTCTCCGCACGCAGACAGGGAATCCAAAATTTTATCTTTTAAGATAAGATTCAGTTCATCCTGTGTTATCCCTGTAGTCTTGGTCTTACCTTCTTTTGTTTTTACAGGATATTGCTTTAAATCTTTTTCAGTAAGTGGTCTATATTCAAATTTTATAAGGCAAATTTTATTTGAGATCTGGACTGGGTTGCCTGCCTGTCGCGCCCGACCACTATCTATCTCTCTTTTCAACCACTTTCTGCCAAATCCAGTCTTTAACTCTTTTTCCCGTTTAATTGCTTCTTCAAGTGTAGGATATTCCTCATAGTGGACAATTTTCACTGGTTTATTTCGTTTTGTCCAATCAACTTTACCAGTCTGATGTTCATCCCAACGCTTTTGTAAATCTTCAGTGTGTCCAATATAAACACTTCCATTCTCACATTTTATAGCATAAACATAAAATGTATTTGGTCGCGGCGCAGGCAGGTCTGAGGAGAGAAGGAAATATCTTCTGTTGCCCTTAACATTGCCAGCTTCAACAT
>CAZCTP010000077.1:0-13338 GCA_964501575.1 uncultured Thermodesulfobacteriota bacterium | reverse complement strand
TTCAAGATGTGAGAGTTTTCTCTCTATCATGGCTCTTCCCTCTATTACTGGTAACATTCCTTTTTAAATCTATTCAACCTTATAATATATTATAGTAATTGAAGGTAATATAGTCAATAAAATCAGAAAAATCGTTGAAAACGGGGATAGAAAATGCAATATAATAATACCATTTTAATAATTATGTTGCTGAAATATAGTTTTATATATTAATTATCATATTAGAGCCCTTTAAACACTTCTTATCATCAAAAGGCAGGATAAGCGATAAATATCTTCCGTTTTATTTGAATGGATACGGGAAGTATTAAAGTACAACCGGGATGTCTGGATTATCTATATAAATGAAGGAGTCCTCTGAATTATAATACATACTCAGAGATTTTATTATAACCCCTTTTTTATCCGCTCGGTTTAACAATTTATATATTTGAGGGTCTCCTGATCGATAGGGTTTAAAAGCACTTGCCTCTGGTATAGCAGCAATAAAAGCTATTAACCCCTTCCCTCCTTTTTCTACAAGATCTATAAGCTCATTTATATGCCTTCTTCCCCTTAAAGATGGACAGTCAGGATACATAGCATAATTATTCTCTCTTAAGACTGCACTCTTAACCTCTATGTAAAGCTCTACATCTCCACATTTTAGTAAGTAATCTATTAAAGATTCCCCCAGTCTTATATTTTTCTTAGTAATCATCCATCCCTTTAACCATGGTATAAATTCCAGTTCTATTGCTTTTTCAAAAGCTTTCATTTGAAGGGAGGTATCAACTACAGCACTGAAACCACAGTCCTTTACTGCAAAAAGTCTATATCTTGCCTTCTTAGGTTTTTCGATAATTGCACAAAATCCCTCTTTACCATTTCTTATGTAGTCGATCAATCTTCCGGTATTGTTAACATATGCTTCGGTTCTCTTACCCTTAATGATTACTTCAACTATAAATCTATTAATGCGTTTTACAATCACGCATTTTACTATATTTTCAATCTTAATAACAGGTTTACCCAATATCAAATTAATCTCTTTACTGTTTTGCAGTTTTAACTTTTATTATTTCTCCATTAGTTCTTATTGTCACCGCACCATTTACATCGGTTCTATATATAATAGCCCCAATGTCCTTTAGCCTTTTTATCACTCTTTTGTTTGGGAACCCATATACGTTCATTAATCCGACCGATATTACAGCTATCCGTGGCCCCACAGTCTCTATAAATCTTTCAGAGCTTGATAGTCTACTACCATGATGGGCTACTTTTAATATATCACTGCTTAATCTATCTCCCCATATATCTACAAGCTCTGATTCCCTATCTATACCTATATCCCCGGTAAAGAGGAAGGATACTCTCTTATATGTGAGCTTAACTACTACCGAATCATTATTGAGAATTTCATCATCATAGGGCAGGGTAGGAGCTCTTACAGGGTTAAATATCTCAATTTTTACCCCATTTATATAAAATATGCGAGTAGATGCATCTATAACCCTTTCTTTTATACCTTTATTCTTTATTATATCTTCAAGTTCTATAAATTGAGGGTCTCTTACAATATATCCATTTCTTAAAAACTCTTTAACCTTAAAGTTCTTAGTTATAAATAGGAGCCCTTTAAAATGATCCGGATGCGGATGGGATAGTAGAATATAATCTACTTTTTTAATCCTTCTTTTCCAGAGAAATGGTGCTACAATCCTTTCACCGACATCAAAGTTTTGAGCACCCCCTCCATCTATAAGCATATTCTTGCCTCCTGGAAACTCAATAAATATTGATTCTCCCTGGCCAACATCTATAAATGTTACTCTAAGATTATTGTTTAATTGTTTAGAGTAATATATATAGATATAATTTCCTATAATTATAAAGAATAGAATACCTACTCCATATTTTACCCATTTAGCTCTTTTTATATTGAATATAAGTATTATAAAGGCATAGAATAATATTATTTCTATAATATTGGGTGTTGTAACCCTTAGAGATGAGAATTTAAATGATGATAGTATGTTTATAATATATAGTGAAAAGCTTACAATCTCCCCTGATATCCTGAGTAATAATTCTCCCGGGGGTGCATATACAAAATACAGTAACGATGCTAATAACCCTATCGGAACAGATAGGAATCCTATTAGTGGTACCACGATTAAGTTAGACAGAGGAGCAATTATTGATATCCTGTTAAAATAATATGATACAAGTGGGGCTGTCCCTATTATAGCTACTAATGAGATGAGAATCGGGTTAAGAATTTTATATCTGTGTAAATCAGGCTTTATTTTAGGAAAGAGATATATTATAGATAGAACCGATATAAATGAAAGCTGAAAGGATATATCATATATTGCCAATGGGTATATTAATAGAATTATAAACCCTGCAAATGCAAGGGTGTTAAATATTTCCCTTTCTCTCCTGAGTATAATTGAAAATAGGTAGGCTGATATCATAATAATAGCCCTTATGGTAGAGATGCTATATCCCGATAAAAATCCATATATCCATATCGGGAATAGAGATAATATCGCTGATATCCTTCTTACATCGGTTTTTAATATCAACCTTGGAGATCTTTTTAAAAGCCATTTTATGATTATAAAGGCAAAAGTAGCTATAATGCCTATATGTAGACCTGATATTGCGAGTATATGAGAAGTTCCTGTTATATTGAACCTCTCTCTGAGATCTTCTGGTATTCCTTTACTTTCACCCACTATAAGGGCATTAATTATTTGATTTGCAGGCTCTTTTAGATTACTGTTAATAACATTTCTTATCCTTTCCCTTAAATCATCTATATATCTTAAGAATATATTTCCTCTATTCCCATAAAGTTTGACTATTCCCCTTCCATCCTTCAGGCTTCCTATAACATATATGCCATCAGTAGCTAAATATCTTCTATAGTTGAATCCACCTAAATTATCATAATTTTCAGGGATTCTTAACCTCACTAATATCCTTACTCTATTGCCATATCTTAAGTTTATTTCCCTGCCTCTGAGATATATTAAGAGCTTTCCCCTTGTATGTATTATGCTATCTTCTCTATATATCCTTTTTGCTTTTATATATAGCCTGACTCCATTTTCAGTATATTCCGGGGGTCTAAATAATACACCCTCAATACTCAATTTTTCATCACTTATATAATTGATTATATGATCTTCTTTAAGGACCGGCCTTAAATAGCTATTTATCGATAATATCCCGAAGAAGATATATATCAATATAGTTGATGTTATAAATAGGAACCTCAGGTTTGATTTTTTATTAGAGAAAATAAGTATTACAAGGTTGATAATTATAATTACTTGAACAAATGAATTTTTGATATATACATAGCTTCCAAATATTATCCCTGAAATGTAGAAAATAAGCAGAAATAGAAAGGGCTTATCCTTCACTTTTGTTTTATGCAGATTTTAGGAAAGTAGCTATCTCTTTTGCAATCTTCTGAGTAATACCTGGAACCTTAATGAGCTCCGATTCTCCTGCCTTTTTTATTCTATCAATACTACCGAAATATTTTAACAGATTTCTCTTCCTCAGGGCCCCAATCCCTTTTATGTTATCCAGGATAGAAGTTTTATCCCTTTTCTTTCTTAATGTTCTATGATAGGTAAGGGCAAATCTATGGGCTTCGTCCCTTATTCTTTGAAGTAATAATAAAGATTTACTTCCCTTCTTAAGACTAATAGGATTCTTAGAAGTTGGAATATATATAATGTCTCTCCCTCTCTCTCCCTTTGCTAATCCAATAGCATCTATATCTCTAATATCAAGATCTTTAAGTACTGCAAGGGCAACATTTAATTGCCCTCTGCCCCCATCAACCATAAGAAGATTTGGGAAATTTCTTTCTTCTTTACCTCTTTTATATCTTCTCTTTATTATTTCATACATCATAGCATAATCATCTGGATAGTTAACAGTTTTTATCTTAAATTTTCTATATTTAGATTTCGATTCTTCTCCATGCTCAAATACAACCATTGATCCTACAGCAAGCTCTCCTTTTATATTGGAAATATCAAAACACTCTATTATCTTTGGAATCTGTTTTAAATAAAGTTTCTCCTTTAATTCTGTTAATGTCCTATCTTCTATATTAAGCTCTTTTCTTATGGATTCTGCGTTCTTTATGGCTGTATTAAGAAGGGAGAGTCTATTCCCTCTTTTAGGATTTATTATCTTAACCTTTTTACCCCTTTTTTCTCTAAGAAAGTCCTCTATAAGATCTTCTTCTTCTACAGCATGGGATATTATTATCTCATCAGGAATTGGTCTATCTTCCGTATAGAATTGTTTAATAAAGGATGATAATATCTCCTCCTCATTTAGCTCAAGATTTGAGAAGGAGAATGGTGCTCCTCCAACTACTTTTCCTTCCCTTACAAATAGAGTCTGAATTATAGATTCTTTTCCACTTTTATAAAGAGCAAATATATCCTGATCAATAGGTTTATTTGAGACCATCTCTTGACTTTCCATTAATTTTTCAATAGCCCTTATTCTATCCCTCAATTTTAAGGCCTCTTCATAATTTAATCTTTCAGCCGTTTCCTTCATCTTTTTCTTCAAAATATCAATAAGTTCTCTATTCCTTCCTTTAAGAAATAGCACTACTTCATTAACAATTTCCATATATTTCTCTTTATCCATAGGATTGACACATACACCGACACATCTACCTATCTGATAGTTTAGACATGGTCTTGTTCTATTCCTAAAGTTACTATTACTGCAACTTCTTAAAGGGAAAATCTTGTTTATACTTCTTAATGTCTCTCTAACAGAATATGCTTTAGGAAATGGGCCAAAATATAATGAACCATCTTTTTTAGGCCTTCTAACTATATAGAGTCTTGGATATTCTTCATTTAAACTTAACCTTATATATGGATAATTCTTATCATCCCTTAATATTACGTTATATCTTGGTTTATATCTCTTTATAAGATTGCACTCTAATACTAAAGCCTCTATTTCATTATTTGTAATTATATAGTCAAGATTCTTTATGTTTGATATGAGAGCCCTTATCTTTGGTGTATACTCTCTACTATCCTGGAAATATGATCTTATTCTATGTTTAAGATTCTTTGCCTTACCAACATATAATATAGAATTATTTCCGCCCTTCATGATATATACACCAGGGGAATCAGGAAGACTTTTTAATCTTGTTTCGATATCAATCAAATAGCAGCCTCCCTATGATTCAATTCCATATCCTCAAGGTTTTTAATCTTATCTCTCAATTCGATAGCCCTCTCAAAATCAAGATTCTCAGCTGCTTCTCTCATCTCTCTCTTTAATCTCTCAATAAGTTGCGGTATCTCTTCTAAGGATTTGTAATCTATCCCCTTTTCAGAGACAACCGGGACTGTATAATAATCCTTCTCATATATAGATGTCAACACATCATGTATTGACTTTACTATGGTTGTTGGAGTAATATTATTAATCCTATTATATTCACCCTGTATTCTTCTCCTTCTATTTGTTTCATTTATAGCAGTTTTCATTGAATCTGTTATATTATCTGCATACATTATAACAGTCCCGTTTATGTTCCTTGCAGCTCTTCCACATGTCTGAATTAGGGATCTTTCTGATCTTAAAAATCCCTCTTTATCTGCATCTAATATAGCAACCAATGAAACCTCTGGTATATCAAGCCCTTCTCTCAATAGGTTTATTCCTATCAATACATCAAATTTACCAAGTCTTAAATCTCTTATAATCTCAATCCTTTCAAGCGATTCAATATCTGAATGGAGATATTTTACTCTTAACCCTAACTCTTGATAGTATTCTGTCAGATCCTCCGCCATCCTCTTTGTCAGAGTGGTAACAAGAACCCTTTCTTTTCTTTCAACCCTTCTTTTTATTTCCTCTAACAGGCCATCAACCTGATTTTTTGCTGGTTTAACAAAGATCTCTGGATCCATAAGTCCTGTTGGTCTAATAATCTGTTCAACCACAACTCCTTTACTCTTTTTTAATTCATATTCAGCAGGTGTTGCAGAAACATATATAACATAGTCAGTCAACTTCTCAAATTCATCAAACCTTAATGGCCGATTATCAAGAGCTGACGGTAATCTAAATCCATATTCTACCAAGGTTTCTTTCCTTGACCTATCTCCTCTATACATGCCTATAAGTTGAGGGATTGTAATATGACTCTCATCTATAAATATTAAATAATCTGCCGGAAAGTAGTTAATTAATGTTGCTGGAGGCTCTCCTGGTTTTCTTCCATCAAGATGCCTTGAATAGTTTTCTATCCCGGTACAATATCCTATCTCCCTTAGCATCTCAAGATCAAATCTTGTTCTATGTTCAAGTCTTTCTACCTCGAGCAGCTTATTCATCGATCTAAGCTCTTTTAGCCTTTCTTCAAGTTCAATCTCTATAGACTTTATTGCTCTTTCAAGCTTATCTCTTGGAGTTGCATAATGACTTGCAGGGAATACTGTAATAGATCTAAGTTTTTTTATAACCTTACCTCTCAGTGGATCTATCTGGGATATAGATTCGATAGTATCACCAAAAAGATCAACCCTTATAGCAATATCCTCTTCATACGCTGGAAATATCTCTATCACATCACCTTTTACTCTGAATTTTCCTCTGTAGAAATCAACATCATTCCTTTCATACTGAATTTCGACAAGTTTATGAAGAATATCATCCCTTACTATTTCTTCTCCTTCTTCAAGGTATAAAAGCATATCATAATAGGTCTCAGGAGATCCCAATCCATATATACATGAAACACTTGCAACAATAATGACATCATTCCTCTCAAGCAATGACCGTGTAGCTGAATGTCTCATCTTGTCTATCTGGTCATTTATTGAGGCATCTTTCTCGATATATGTATCAGTAGTTGGAATATACGCCTCTGGTTGGTAATAGTCATAATAGCTTATAAAATATTCAACAGCATTCTCAGGAAATAAATCTTTAAATTCTTGATATAGCTGAGCTGCAAGAGTCTTATTGGGAGCTATAACAAGGGTTGGTTTATTAACAGTCTCAATAACATTTGCCATTGTGAATGTCTTACCAGATCCTGTAACACCTAATAAAACCTGGTCCTTTATACCTTTCTCGATCCCCTTAACAAGCTCTTCAATAGCCTTTGGTTGATCTCCCTTAGGCTTAAAATTTGATATAATTTTAAACCTATTCAAGTCACTCTCTCTTCACCCTCCATAGGGTTCCAGATGGAGTATCCTCTAATATTATTCTCTTTGATAATAGTTCATTTCTTATAGAATCAGCCTTTGCCCAATCTTTATTCTTTCTTGCTTCATTCCTTATTTCTATCAATCTTAAAATTTCTTCCTCACTTATATTGAGGTCCTTCATAATCCATGTTCTTCTCTTTTCTAAATATTCTTTAGGGTCAGATATAAATATTCCCAGAATATTACCAACTTTCTTAATAGCATCTCTCAGACTAATAAGGGATTTCTCCGGAATGCGGCTATTAATTATTCTATTTATTTCCCTTTGAGCTTCAAATATATACCCTATTGCAAGGGCAGTATTAAAATCATCATCCATTGCCTCTTTAAACTTTTCAATAAGATTATAGGAGATTTTTCCCTCTTTTAGATCCTTGTTCTTTATAAAGTCATCAAGATTTGATAGTGTATTATAAAATCTCTCAAGACTAAGGTCAGCTTCCATCAAGCCTTTGTGGGAGAAGTCTATAGGACTTCTATAATGATTTGATAGTAAGAATAGGCGAATAACCTCTGGATGATAATCATTAAGTATTTTCCTTATTGTATAGTAATTTCCAAGGGATTTTGACATTTTCTCCTTATTTATATTTACAAATCCATTATGGATCCAGTATCTTGCGAATCTCTTTTGAGAAAAGGCTTCAGATTGAGCTATTTCATTCTCATGATGTGGAAATATAAGATCCATTCCACCACCATGTATATCAAATGTATCACCTAAATATTTCATGCTCATAACGGAACATTCTATATGCCATCCAGGTCTTCCTCTACCCCATGGGCTTTCCCAGAATGGTTCCCCTTCTTTGCTTTTCTTCCATAATGCAAAATCTAACGGATCTTCTTTCCTTTCATCCACATCTATTCTTGCACCGCTTCTAAGCTCATCCACTCTTTTCTTTGATAAAAGACCATAATTCTTAAATCTTTTAACAGAATAATAAACATCCCCATCCACTTCATAGGCATATCCCCTATCAATTAATCCCTTAACCATTTTTATTATATCTGGAATATTCTCTGTTACTCTTGGCTCAAATGATGGCTTTTCTAAGCCGAGAGCACTCATATCCTCATTGAATTTATTAATGAATCTTTCTGCTATTTCTTTAGGATCTATATCCTCTTTATTAGCTCTATTTATTATCTTGTCATCTATATCTGTAAAATTTCTTACATATCTGACATCGTATCCTAAAAATTTGAGATATCTATATATAACATCAAAGACAATCATAGATCTTGCATGTCCCACATGAGAGTAATCATATACAGTAATTCCACATACATACATTCCTACAGATCCATCCTTAATAGGTTTAAAATCTTCCTTCTTTTCTGTCCATGTATTAAATATTCTCATATTAACTCCATTATCCTATTAATTCTTTTTAAACATAATTCTTTCCCTATTAGTGGTAAAATTTTAATAAGTTCGGGCCCCTCTCTTCTTAATGTTGTAGCAATCCTTATAGGCATAAAAAGCCTCTTACCACTTAGACCTGTCTTCTCTTTAATTCTCTTTATAATATTCTCTATGTTTTTAATATCCATATTATCTATGTTTTCTATTCCCTTTTTTAAAAGAGCTAAAACATCGGAAACTTTCTCCTCTTTTAAAGATTTAAGCAATTTATCATCTACAGATATCTCATTATCTACAAAGATATCCATATAATCCCTTATCTCGGATAAGGTTGTTATATTTGGCCTAACAACATCTATTATAGATTTTAATCTATCTATATCAATATTATAATCATTGAGAAAGGGAAAGATTCTATTAATAAGTGAATCAATAGACTTATTTCTTAAATGTATTCCATTTATCCATTTAAGCTTATTAAAATCAAATATTGCTGGACTTTTTGACACATTTTTGAGATCGAAATTGTTTATTATACTATCTATATCTAATATTTCTCTATTTTCCTTTGAAGAACGTCCTAAAAGGGCTAAATAGTTTATAATAGCTTCCTTTAAAAATCCTTTTTCACGAAGTTCCCTTAATGACAATCCATTATGTCTTTTACTCAATCTATTACCTTCGTGATCAAGGATCATTGAGAGATGTGCAAATTCTGGAACAGTAAAGTTTAGTGCTTCAGATATCAATATCTGTCTGGGAGTATTTGATAGATGGTCTTCTCCTCTTATAACATAAGTAATATTCATTATGGAATCATCTATTACATTTGCAAAATTGTATGCTGCAATTCCATCTGAACGAAGTATTATAAAGTCACCCATACTACTTGTGTCAAAGGATAACTCTCCTCTTATAAGATCTCTAAATTTTATTGTTCTGTTACCAACTCTAAATCTTACTGTGGGTTTTACTCCCTTTTCTTCATATTCCTTTATTTGATAAGGGGTTAAATTAGCACATTTCCCATTATATCTTGGCATCATACCTTTTTTCAAAAAACTTTTTCTCATATCTTCAAGGTCTTTCTCTGAACAATAACATCTATAGGCAGCCCCAATATCAATCAGCTTGTAAGCATATTCTCTATATATATCTACTCTTTCAGATTGTTTATAGGGTCCCTCATCCCAATCAAATCCGAGCCATTTTAAATCTCTTATTATATTATCTTCAAAATATTTTGTAGATCTCTCAATATCCGTATCTTCTATCCTTAATATAAATTTACCATTAAAACGCTTTGCATATAACCAGTTAAATAAAGCAACCCTGACGTTTCCTAAATGTAAGTATCCTGTTGGACTTGGTGCAAATCTTGTTCTTACCATAATTTTTAATCCTCAATTATTAATTAGATAAACCTTCTACCAGTACAACTGCATAGGCTGCAATACCTTCGCCTCTTCCAATAAATCCAAGCCCTTCTGTAGTTTTAGCCTTGATGTTTATATTCTTTCCCTCCATCTCTAATATTTTAGATATATTTCTTATCATATCAGGTATAAATTTTAGGAGTTTAGGTTCTTGAGCAACAATAGTAGAGTCAATATTTCTAATCTTAACTCTCTTAATTTTTATAATATCATTAACCTTTGAAAGAATTTTTAAGCTTGATATATCTTTAAATTCAGGATTAGTATCGGGGAAATGTTTCCCTATATCTCCTTCTCCTATAGACCCCAATAGAGCATCGGATATAGCATGAAGCAAGACATCAGCATCAGAATGTCCAAGAAGACCCTTATAGTAAGGAATCTCAGCCCCTCCAATAATAAGCTTTCTCCCACTAACCAACCTGTGGACATCATAACCAAAACCTACCCTCATTCTTCTTTAGTATCTCCTCTCCAATGATTAAATCCTCCTCTGTTGTTATCTTTATATTATCATATGAACCCTCAATAACTTTAACTCCTATTCCAATTCTTTCCACTAAACAGGCATCATCTGTTCCATAGAACCCATCCTCTTTTGCCTTTTCGTATGCTTTCTTTAATATATCATATCTGAATACTTGAGGGGTCTGAGATTGCCAGAGGGTATCTCTATCAGGTGTATCTATTACCTTTCCATCATTAACAACCTTTATAGTATCCTTAACTGGAACTCCTAATATTGCTGCTCCATATTTTATCCCCTCTAAAACCACCATTTCAATAAGTTCATTACTTATAAATGGACGTACTGCATCATGAATTACTACGTAATCACATTCGTCTTCCAATTCACATATCCCATTCATAACAGAATCCTGTCTTTCGTTTCCTCCAGGAATCATTTTCATTATCTTCTTAAAATTAAAAGATTCTATTATTTTCTTTGAATAGGATAATTTTTCTCTTGGAAGTATAACATATATTCCATCTATTACTTTCGATTCTTCAAACCTTTTTAATGTTATAGCAAATATAGGAATACCTCTTAAGGGGATGTACTGTTTATATTCATTAGTCTTCATCCTCTTTCCTTTACCTGCAGCCATTATTAATGCAACAACCATAATGAGTAATCTATATTATTAAAAATGTCTATCAGGACTCATTCTGAAGGATAATTTTTTGAAGAGCATTTATCCCTAAATATTTTTATATTGAAGGCTTTAAAAATACCCCCCTTTTTTATTTATATCTTATATCCTTAGATACCCCCAGCGTTTAAACTGGGATAATAGTTATCTAATACCTCATCCTTTATCTTTGTAAATATCATCTTTCCACTCGTAGTCTGAAGAACACTTGTAACCTCCACATCAATATTTTTACCCACAAAATCCTTTGCGTTATCCACTACTACCATTGTACCATCATCTAAATAAGCAACGCCCTGACCATACTCTTTACCCTCTTTTAATATCTTGACATTTATTACCTCTCCTGGTAATAATACCGGCTTTAAAGAATTCGCAAGTTCATTTACGTTCAATACGGAAACTCCCTGAAGTTCTGCAACTTTATTTAGATTAAAATCATTGGTAATAACTTTCCCATTAATACTCTTGGCTAATGCTACAAGTTTTGCATCTACCCCCTTTAGCCTTGAAAAATCTTGATCCACTATTTTTACGCTTAAATCTAACTCTTTCTGTATTTTCTGTAATATCTCAAGTCCTCTTCTTCCTCTTGTTCTTTTTACTGGATCAGGAGAATCAGCAATATGCTGAAGTTCATGAAGAACGAATTGAGGAATTATAATGGTACCTTCTATAAAACCGGTTTTACATATATCAGCAATCCTTCCATCTATAATTACACTCGTATCAAGAATTTTATAATTTGTATTGTCTTTCCTTGGATATTTCATAGAATATCTTATATTTGAAATATCTAGCTCCAGGCCTTTATTTATACCGATACTGATTCCCAAATAGGATAAGAAAATAACCATAATAAATTTAGCTAAAATATCTATGCCTTGATTTTCAAAGAAAAGACTGGATAATAAATTTGCTATAAATATAGCTAAAATAAGGCCTACTAATCCCCCCAATATACTCTTTGTGGGGGCATTCTTAATAGTACTTTCTAAAGTTATTAAAATTAACGAAAGGGTAACACCTACTCCAACTCCTATTATTCCTATGGGGATTGACCCTGTGAGTGAATAAGCTATATAATAAGATGATATAGAACTTAATAAAATTAATATTGCTCTCAAAATAAACATAAATTAATATCACTCTCCCTTACCAATTAAATATATTTTTAATATCCCTTTCTATGACTTCCTGGGATAAATTGCTTGCAATTGCAATCTCTTTAACAAGAAGAGTATAGGCTAAATCCATTATTTTTCTCTCACCAAAGGATAATTCCTTATCTTCTTTTAGAAGTGATAAATCTCGTAGAACCTCAGCCACATCAAATAAAGATCCACTCTTAATCTTTTCCATATATAATTTATACCTTCTATTCCAGGGACAATTTCCTATTTCTACATTCTTGAGTTTTAATATTTCATAAACCTTTGGGATGTTATCACTATTTATTATCCTTCTCAATCCAACGGAGGTAATATTATCAGCAGGGATCATAACAGTTACATTATTATCCAATATTCTTAAAATATAAAAACTTTCCTCGTTATCAAAGATCCTCTTAGTTTCAATGGATTCAATTACACCAACACCATAGGCTGGATAAACTACCATTTCTCCTATTTTAAACATACTGCATAAAACCTCCTTCCAAAAATCTATTAACAGTATATCATTTTTTTATATATTAGTCAATTTAATGGGAGAAAGTGGGTAGAGTTAAGTTTTTTGTGTGAGAGTTCTGAAAACAGGAGGGGTAGTTTCAAAAACTCATTGAAACCACCCCTTATTAAGTTTTTAAAACTTAATCATGAAGTTTTACCCACCATACATTGTTCATCCTTACCCATATCCCGTAACCGGGTCCAAAATCCACTATAACCTCATCCTTACCATTACCATCCATATCTCCAGTTACCATAGATTCAGGGCTAATATCATGAATTTTACCCACCATACATTGTTCATCCTTACCCATATCCCGTAACCGGGTCCAAAATCCACTATAACCTCATCCTTACCATTACCATCCATATCTCCAGTTACCATAGATTCAGGGCTAATATCATGAATTTTACCCACCATACATTGTTCAT
>CAZCTP010000076.1:0-13746 GCA_964501575.1 uncultured Thermodesulfobacteriota bacterium | reverse complement strand
ATTATATCATCAAAGGGGTCAATTTTAAATGACGATAGGGGGTCAATTCTATTTTGCGATCTACAGACACCAGCATCAATCTTTTTTCTTCTTATGTCATTAAGAAGTCTCTGCAGCTCTGGACGGTCTAAAGTGGCAGCCGAACAACCGGCATCCTCATAAACATCAACCAATACCCAGCCCTCGTATTTGTGAGACTGAATATAAGCCATCAAACTCTCTTTTTGAGTCTCAAGAGAGTTATAATCTTTCTCTACTTGGTTATCAGTAGATACCCTGGTATAAACAGCACACCGCATATTAATTTCACCTCAATTAAAATTAAGCAATTTTTGACTCAGATCCTTTATCTTTTGGATTCCCCACTCCAAATCTCCTGTTTCAATGTCCTTAGGGTCGTGACCGTGAGAGGCTGGATCAGCAAAAGAAAGAATTGATTCTAAGTCTCTCAGATCATTTTCTACTAATCCAGCATTTTTTGCCCTTTTGAAAAGTTCATCTTTTCTCAGTCTGTATACAGAATTTCTATCTTGTCCTTTTCCAATCAAATATTCAGCTAACAACTTTTCTACTGCTCTTCGCAGATTATTGCCAGCAGTTTTTCTCTCCTCTTTATTTCCTCTCGAGTATTTTTGAGCAAAATCCAGAAGAATTCTTATAGGTCCCTCCTCTAAAGCAATTTTAGGGCCATTTTCATCTCCTTGGGTAAACTCATATCTAAGTAGATTTTCTTTTCCAAAATGAATTTCAAAATCCTCACAAAACTTGCTTGAATGAGACAATACAATTATCTGTTTGTTATTAGCATGTTCTCTTAAAATATCAATCAATTGATTTGAGTGGGCATCATCCATAGAAGGAATAGGATCGTCCAACATAATGAATTCCCATTCTGGGTTATAATCTACCCGTTGAGGAAAATATAAACTCAGACCTAGACTATTCATGTGGGCTTCGCTAAAGCTAGTCACTGGATTTATTTCCTTCCCAAATGCTTCGGCTTTGAGTTTA
Organism: uncultured Thermodesulfobacteriota bacterium; assembly: GCA_964501575.1. GTDB lineage: Bacteria > Desulfobacterota > CAZCTP01 > CAZCTP01 > CAZCTP01 > CAZCTP01. The sequence goes on along the minus strand of CAZCTP010000076.1, from coordinate 12,735 downwards.
GCTTGCCTAAGCTTTCCAGTTGTTGGTGCAATTTCTTTAAACTGAATAGGCTCATTTGGATTGAGCTTGTTGTAATACTTTTGGATGTCAGATGATAGCTTTGCAAGTAAATTTCCTGCTTTACTTTTTTCGAATTGTTCCAGTTGTGTGATTAGATTTCTTAATACACTTATATGGTTGTTATATATTCCGACAATCTTTAAAAAATGGATTTTTTCAATCAGCTCGATTAATCTCGTATACAGTTCATATCTTGACTTTTCTTCTGGTGAGAGATCACGAGATTTAGAGATTATTGATTCTTTAACTTTCTTAAGGCTATCGATTAAACTTGTGAGAAAAGTCAACAATTTTTCAAGAGAATTTTCCACGATAGATGTCTGTTTCTCTACAATCTTTCTGTCATATATCTCTTTTCCATGTAAATATTTTCTAAAACCTTCTTCTATACCATCCAATTCAAGTTTAGTTTTTTGGATAAGCTCTTTAACTTTCTCTAATTCTGTTTCTAATATTACAGCAATTTTACCTGTTTCTTCTCTATAAAAATCGAGCTTAAGTAATTCCTCATATGAAAGTTTTAATTTTCCTGCATTGGGGAGAGAACCTTCTATCTTCCTAACAATACCTTCTTTAATATTAGAAAATGTGTTTAGATTAACTTCAAGTTGTTCGATCATTTCTAATTCTTTTTTATTTTGATGAAGACGTTGAATTAACTCAGTTTTTTTCGCTTCCGTTAGTGTTTCTTCTTCACAAAATGGACAAGAAATTCCTTTAATAAGAGATAGTCCTATGTGTAAAAATTTTAAATAATCTCTGTCGATAGATTTAACGGCTACTTTTGAGAAGGAGTTATTTATATTTTTAAGACCATCAGAAAGGTTGCTTATGTCTTTTTCAAATAACTTTATTTCGGGAACATCTAAGAATTCTAATCCCTTAGGCTTTCTTACATCTCTAAGGATTTCATGGCCTTTTGTTTCAACAAGAGTCTTTGCTTCAAAAAGATTGCTGATATTAGAGGAAAATAGATTGTTAATCTCTTTTATAAGGCTTGCTATGACATTTGTATAAATAAATGGTTCTAGCCGGATAGTACTTAGAAAATTGGGAAAGAGATTTTTATCTATGAAATAGGTGATTACTGAATTTTGCTGATTTTTTGCCCTTATATAAATTTCATCATTTTCGATGCTATTCCTTAAAGACAATAAATCAGCCCTGAATATGCCAAAGATTTCGATACCGAGAATGCTTGAAACTTCCTCCCATCTATCCTTCGGTTCGGTATCTACAAATCTTTTTATCTCACCCTGCGAAAGAATCGGCTTACTACTATTTTCAAAGCTGATATTAAGTGAGGTTAAATCTTCGGCTTCTACTCCATCTATATAAAATTTATATCCAGAAACACCAATAAGTTCTTTTCTAATTCTTCTTTCTTCACCATTAAGGACGATAAGAACTTCCACAAAAGGAGATTGTTCTTCTGAATAATGAATATTCCGTAAATAACTTGTCATATATTCACTTTTACAAGAAGATCGTAGTCTTCTCGATATTTCACCAAAAAAGAGCCACTCTAAGGCCTCGACTAAACTACTTTTACCTGAACCATTCAAGCCATAGACGAAAGTAAGGTTACTGTCCAGCGAGATAGTTTGTTCTTTGTTGAATCCCCTAAATCCTCTAATTGTAATTTCCTTAATTCTCATTTACTTCAACCTCAATCTTAATTTTTGACCTTACAAGTTCTTCTGTTTCCTTTAATGAAAAGTTAGCAATATATTTCTCAACAATCTGTTTCTCCCAGTTATCAACAAGAGATTTCTTGAATTCATTTAGTAAATTTTCTTTCGTGAGATTTTCCATAATGGTCTCTCCTATAAAATGTTAAATTTTTTGCTCGTTGCCTTTTAGCACCCAGCGATCTATATCTTCCTTCTTAAACCTCCATTGCCTACCAACTTTATAGGCTGGAATTTTACCTTTTTGAGCCATCTTATATATAGAAGATGTACTCATCTGTAAGTATTCGGCTATCTGTTCAAGAGTTAACCATTTATTCATAGCTAAATCTCCTTGTTTATTATTACCAATCATTGCTAATATATAATAACAAATCTCAATGTAAAAGTCAAGATTATTTTTTCTTTTTTTTCTATTGGTCACCACCAGCCGGTTATTGAGAAAGAAGTCTTTGATAAGGTTCAAGAAATTTTAGGTAAGAATAAAAAGACCTTTACCTCCCCCAGCCAAAATAAATATAACTTTCTCCTTCAGGGATTGGTAAGGTGTGGTGAGTGTGGTTCTTTAATGAGTTCCCATTATTCCACCAAGAATGGACAGAAGTATTTTTATTACAAATGCACAAGGATAATGCATAGAGATAAAGAAGTCTGTCCTTCAAAGCCTTTAAGTGCCAGAGAGTTTGAGAGTGCAGTTATTGAGAAGATAAAGGAATTGAGTCAGGACAGAGGTCAACTTAAGGAAACCTTAAAGAATGCCAATCTTATTGCCCAGGAAGAATTAAAACCTTTAAGAGAAAGGAAAGCCCTTTTGGAAGAAGCCCAAAGAGAAAAAGACGAAGGAATCAAGAGACTTATTAAGGCAATTAAGACAGGAAGTCTTGAGATAGAATCCATTGAAAAAGAATTAAGGCAGTTAGAGAAAGAGAAAAAGTCCCTTGAGTCACAAATTGAGGAATTAAATATCCATATCAGACGAGAAGAAACAAAAGTCATTTTCTACAGTTATTTCTTTTAATCTTTTCTTCAAAAGGGAAATTTTTGGAAAATTTTATACTATTTTTCTTGACTTTACCGTAATGGATTTGTATATTATGAGCAAAGGTTAAGATTAAAAAGAAGTTGGAAGAAATGAAGACCGATATTATGACCATAAGAGAAGTAGCTAGTTATTTAAAAATGACCGAAAAGACTATTTACAAGCTTGCCAAGGAGAGAAAAATTCCTGCTTTCAAAATTGGTGGAAACTGGAGATTTAAAAAAGAAGCTATTGATGAGTGGATAGAAAAAAATATGTATGAAAAAAATGTTAAATCGTAAAGATGGGACGCAAATGAAAACTGTTAATGTAAAAAACAATAAAGAACAAATGACAATGTTCGGCACTTATGAATTTCCCTCATTTGAAGAGATAATTGAGGCGTACTCTAAGGAATTCCTAAATTATGTGACTCCTAAAGGAGATACTGTATTTGGCTTCTGGATGCAGACATTGGCAGATTTGGAATTTTTAGACCTTGAGTTAGAAGGATTGACGCAAGGATACAGGATCGATCCTGTGAATAGAACAGTAAAACTCAAAGGAAATATGGAATTTATAAGGTTAAGAGTGGCACATCTTGAGAAAGTAGGTGGAAAAACAACGTTATATACAAATATAGTAGATAAGTTTGGCGATACTAATGCTTATGCTTTTCACAATCTTTACCCCTATAAAGGTAAATTCTATCCAAGAGTGGTAAGAACCTTAATCAATGCCTTCAAATTAGAAAATAATGCTCTCCTTCTTGACCCTTTTAATGGATCAGGAACAGCTACTCATGAGGCATCTCTAATGGGGATTAAAAGTGTAGGGGTAGATGTAACCCCAATGGGAGTGGTTTTGTCTGAGGTAAAAAATGCCTTACTTTTCATAGATGAGAAAAAGTTAGATTTTAATCTTCAAGAACTAAGAGATATTATTCACGATATAGAAAATAAAAAATGGAAATACAAAGATCCTGTAATTTATAAGTTAATGCTAGCTATATACTTTGATACAATAGACGCTTTTGTAAGAACATCTAGATACAATAAAAAGGGTAAGATAGGACTGTTTATTGAAAAATTCAATTATATTAAAGAGTGTTATAAAAAGACAATGGAGATAAAAGAAAAATATTCTTTAAAGTTTGAACCTGCTCAAATTATAGAAGGAGACATACTAGAATTAAAGAATCATAAAGAATTTGAGGAAAAATTTGATGCTGTGATAACATCTCCACCTTATTACTTTTCTATAGATTATGTAGGCAAAGATAAAATTGCCTATGATTATTTAGGAGTAGAGATTAAAAAAGTTGAATCCAGGTATTTAGGGATGAAAAGCAATGGTCAACTGAGTAGGGAATATGGAAATCTTCCGATAAAAGTAGCCTTATATTATGAAGACCTAAAAAAATCTATTGAGAACATCTTTTGGGCATTAAAGCCAAAGGGTAAACTTGCCATAATAGTAGGAGATAGTACTGTTAGCTCTAAAAAGATACCAACTACTATGATGACTAAGAGGTTTTGTGAAGAAGTTGGGTTTAAATTTAAGAAATTAGTTTTTAATCCTCTTCTTGGAGCACGAAACAGAGCAATTAGAGGAGAAAGTGTTATAATTTGCGAAAAAGGTTAGACATTTTATGATAAAGCGGCGGAACTTACTTTGTACAAAACAAAAAAGTAAATTAGATCTAGGAAGGGTTTTGCTTTACGAACCTTACAAAAATATTTTACATAACTTTGTAGAATTAGCGACTAAAATAGAAGCAAAAGATTTCGATCCAGTAGCTAAAGTCTATCATGGTTTACTCAGCGTCTCACCCGATATCCGCAATTACTATGAAGCTTTATTGGGAGTAACTTCATACTATCAAGCAAGTAAAGGAGGTAGAGGTAGATATATTGAGAAAAAATTAGCGTCATCTTTTGAATCTTGCTCATTAGATATAAAATTAAGCCAGATTCCGTTTTGGTTAACAAATCCTGTACTTCATAAAAAGAAAGGATTATTTACACAACAGGGATTATCTATGGAGGAGAAAAGGATAATTCGTAGATTCCCTTGGGATTGGCTTGGTGACATTGATGAAGAGACCGATTTAGGGAGTATTATAGAAAGCGAAAAAACAATGGTACTTATGGAAACCAAAAATAGAGTAGATTCTGGTGGGACCGCTGCCCGTAGAGAGATATGGACGTCACAAAAGTTTGGAATAATATTAGATTATCTTATAAAAAATAAAAAAGTTTATAGGAAGCATGAAGAAGGAAAGGTTAAAAATTTTACTTTTGCAGAGATGCTTTTACATTTTGGAATTCAATCTCTTGAAATGTATGTAGGTATTTTGTTTGATATTTCTGATTCTCCGGCAACTATTGATACTGATAAGAGTAATGGTTTTTATTCTTCTAGTAAAGAGGGTTTCAATTATTTGTTAGCAAAAATGAAGGATTCTGGAAAGTTTGATATTATAAATGTAGATAATAATAATTTACAACTTGAATCAAAACATAAATCCTCAGGTCTTGCAATAAAATGTGGTGCTTTATATGGAGATAAAGTCACAGAGATACTTTTTAGACAAAAAGTACCTGTTTCTGAGTTATTACTATTGAAATATGATGATATATGGCTTTCTCAACTTGTGGCTATTGATGAGAGAGCATTCTTGTTAAAAAATAATAAAAATTATTCAGTAATATTTAAGGATTTACTTAATAAGGATCAAGAGCTAAGACTAAAGTATGATGAATTAATAAATTCAGAATGTGGTGAAAAAGAACTTAATGAAATTGTAACCTATTTATTACAAAACTATTCCTCCCTTTATAGTGATAATTTACTTTCTAAAGGTAAAGACAAAAAAGAATATTTAGCTGATGTGATTCTTAATAATTATCCTTTCCAAAAATTTCCTTTTTAAGGAAAAAGGATTTAAATTGTTTTGGCAGTATGTGGAGAAGATTTCTTTTGTTTTTTTTGCTTTTCCTGTTCAATTTTTAAAAGCATTTCCTCCAAGCTCATAAAATTATCAACTCTCCTAAACTCTCCTGCTTCTAATCCCCTCCAAGCAGTATCATAAAATAAAACTCTCTGGCTTGAACAGGCATATAAAAATCTCGGTCTTAAAACCCGCCAATACAATGTTCTTAATTTATGCAAAGCCTTCTTTTCGTCTTCTAATTTATTCTCAAAAACAGCTAAAATATTCCCATGTAGATCTTGTAGGACAATATCCGGTTTTATACTCTTATGACCGGGAAATTCTTTTTGTTGTTCTTCTGTTAATTTATACTCCGGCTGATAAAGAGGGTATCTTGTGGCTTCCAGCCAAGTTTCTGAAGTTCATTTATAACTTTTAGGTCTGTTGATGTTGCTTCGTTAAAATTCATAGTTTTATTATTCAGAAATTAAGTTTTTGGTAATCTCTATCATTTTCTCTTTTTTCTTAGGATCGCTTATAGCAATTAAAAGACATAGAGTTGTTAAGGCATTGTCATTAAATTTTCTTTCTCCATTATCTTTATAAAGATAATTTGACTTTTCAAGAAAATATATAAAAAGCATAGCCCCTATTCGTTTATTACCATCAATAAAGGGATGATCCTTTATGATAAAATATAAAAGATTGGCGGCTTTATCTTCAATTGTGGGATAAAGACTCTTTCCGCCAAAGGTTTGATAGATATTTTTTATAATTCCTTCAAGTTTATTCTGTTGTTCCTGCCCAAAAATTTCACCTGCCTCGCCTTTGGCAACAAGTCTTATTTTTAACTGGGAAATTAATTTCTTTGCTTTTGTATAAGAAAAGCGGAATTTAGTTTTTGTACCCTCAACCTTTTTTATTTTATCATTATCATATTCGTTTAATAAGGTTAAAGTATTGGCATAAATAGAAAGGAACTCAAGAATTTCCTTTTCCTGCCCGGCAACAAGAGGATGGCTAATCTTTTGCTCAAGCAATTTTATTGTCTCCTGAAGATGCTTTAATTTCCCTTGAGAGGAAATCAGTTTTTTTTCATTAACCACATAACCTTTTATAAGATAATCTTTCAAAACTTTTGTTGCCCAAATTCTAAACTGAGTTGCTCTTTTAGAATTTACTCTATAACCAACAGCAATAATCATATCAAGGTTAAAATAAGTTAAAGTCCTTTTTATCCTTCTTTTCCCTTCCATTTGAACTGTTTCCATTTTGGAAACAGTTGAATTTCTACCAAGTTCACCAGAATTAAATATGTTTTTTATATGTTTTGATATTGCAGCCTTCTGAACACCAAAAAGATAAGCAATCTGATTTAAAGTAAGCCATATAGTCTCCTTCTCCAGCTTTACCTCAACTTCAATATCTCCGCCTTTGGGTTTGTAGATGAGAATTTGATTTTTTAATTTATTATTGCTCATTTTAAATTCTCTCCCCACACTTCTTCCAAAATCTCTTCAATTCTTTTCTCTGCTTTTTCTTAAGATGGTGTAAAATGTTTTCTGTAAATTCGATAAAGGGTATAATTCTCAATAGATAAAATAATTCTCGAAACGGGAGAAAGGAGAACTATACCCATGAAGAAGATTGTATCAAAAAAGGTAAAGGAAGTCATTAAAAAAGAAAAAATGGAAATTTTTGGAAAAGATAAACCTTTTCATAGGTGACCCCTAACTTGTACTGTATCTTTGAATAGAAAGCTTCATTATCTTGACATTATAATATCTTTATGAAATATTAGATTAAGAAATGATAGTTTTTATAGCTTTTATAGTCATTCTGAGAAATATCCTTATAGAAACCTATAAATGAAGGGATGAAATGACCTTAGTCCAGGAGCTTAGTCAATTTGTTATAAAAGCATCTTTTGATGAAATTTCTAAAGAAGCTAAGAGAGAGTTAAAGATTAGAATATTAGATTCACTTGGATGTGCAATAGGTGCTCTTGATGGATTCCCCATACAGATGCTTAGGTCCCAGATTATAGATTTTGGTGGGTCAAAACTTTGTACCCTAATTGGAGGAGATAAAACTGCTCCTGATAGGGCAGCTTTTTATAATGGAGCCTTAGTCCGTTATTTAGATTTTAATGACAGCTATCTTGCAAAAGGAGAGACCTGTCATCCCAGTGATAACCTTGGAGCTATCCTATCAGCATCAGAGTACTCTAAGAATAGTGGAAAGGATTTACTTGTTGCATTAGCTGTAGCCTATCAGGTTCAATGTAGGCTAAGCGATCTTGCACCTGTTAGAAATAAAGGATTTGACCATACCACACAAGGATCCTATGCTGTAGCAGCCGGAGTTTCAAAGGCATTGGGCCTGGATCTTGATAAAACAGCAAATGCTATTGCCATAAGTGGGACTGCCTTTAATGCACTTAGAGTCACACGCACAGGGAAACTCTCCCACTGGAAGGGACTTGCTTATCCAAATACTGCTTTCTGCGCTACACAGGCTACTTTTCTTGCTATGCAGGGGATTACAGGACCATTAGAGGTATTTGAAGGGAACAAAGGATTTATGGATACAATAGCAGGGAGATTTGAAGTTGATTGGTCTAAAGAAAATCTGGAACGGGTGACTAAAACTATATTAAAAAAATATAATGCAGAGATCCATTCCCAGACAGCTATTGAAGCAGCACTTGAGCTTAAAGAGGAATATAATATTGTTCCTGAGAATATAGAAAATATTGAAATAGAGATATTTGATGTAGCCTATAATATAATAGGGGGTGGAGATGAAGGAGACAAAAAGTATATAAAAACTAAGGAGGAAGCCGATCATAGTCTACCATATATTATTGCGGTGGCAATTTTAGATGGGGAAGTTATGCCTGAGCAATATTCTCAAGAAAGAATTATAAAGGAAGATGTTCAATCTCTTCTCCAAAGAGTGATAGTAAAACCTAATAAAGATTATAGTAAAAAGTTTCCTGAAGAAATGTGGTGTAAGATGACGATAATACTTAAAAATGGGAATAAGATTTATAAAGAAAAGAAGGATTATGAGGGATTTTTTACCCATCCAATCTCTTGGGATAGAGTAGTTAGGAAATTTGAACGCTTAAGTGAGCTTTATGTTGATATAACATTGCAAAAGGAAATTATTGAAGCTATAGCAAATCTGGAATATATTAATACAGTTGACTTAACAAGTCTCTTAGGAAACATTATTAATTCGAAAGGAGAATAATATAATGAAAGGATATGAAGGAAGACCATTTGCCTTTATTCAGATGAACAAACGACAAGAGAAGCCTCGATCTCGAGGGATTACTGAAATTCGGGGACCCTATTATACCCCAATGGGGAAAAGATATCTGGAAGATATTCTTGAAACCATGGGAGAATATATTGATTCTCTTAAGTTTGCCGGAGGGTCATTTAGCCTAATGTCAAAAAAGACTCTTAAGGAGATTATTGATCTGGCTCATCGTTATGAAGTAATGGTTTCTACAGGAGGCTTCATTGAGTATGTACTTACCCAGGGAGTTGAAGCAGTAGATAAGTATATTAGAGAGTGTAAGGAGATTGGGTTCGATATTATTGAGATTTCAAGCGGATTTATTTCCCTTCCAACAGATGACTGGGTTAGATTAATAGAAAGGGTAAAGAAGACCGGGTTAAAGGCTAAACCTGAAGTTGGAATACAGTTTGGTGCTGGTGGAGCAAGTAAGACTGAAGAACTTGAAGCAGAAGGGACACGTGCTGTTGAATGGTTAATATCACATGCTAAAAGATTTATAGAAGAGGGAGCTTATATGATTATGATTGAATCAGAAGGAATTACTGAGAATGTTAAAACCTGGCGTATGGATGTAATTTCAAAGATTGTCGATATCCTTGGGCTTGAAAAAGTGATGTTTGAGGCAGCAGATCCTGAAGTTTTTGCCTGGTATATAAAAAATTATGGTCCAGAGGTTAATCTATTTGTAGATCATAGTCAGATTGTGCAATTAGAGACTCTACGTAGAGGAATATGGGGTACAAAAAGCCTCTGGGGACGTGTAATTACATATAAACCATAAATATTAAATTTTATACCTCTGCTCCCACTTTCTTCCATGGAGGAAGAATCTTTAATAAAATTGCCAATATTATAAAGGGAAGGATTAAAAGCCCCAATGAAGTAATGAATCCCTCAATACCTCCAAGTTCCATCTTATATGTTGTAAGTCCCCTAAAACTCTTTGAAAATAGCTGTCCTCCAATAACGACGTTCCATCTTGTGCTAAAGATACCGAGTTGAATTAATACTACAGATATAAAATAGAATAGTTTTCTCAATTCTTCATCGAGATTAAATAACTTTATAACAACTATAATTCCTAAGGGTAAGAGCATACCAAGTAGGACTTGTAGTACAACAAGGCTCATAAATAATTTGTTTGCAATCAACTCTGCTAATATTTTTATTGATTCTTCACTTTCATAAAGACGATGGATAAAGTCTAAGATTTCAAGAGAAAAATCAATAATCATAGTATAAAAGAGGAAGGAGGCCATTTTATCGAGACATTTCATATCTATTTTCTCTCCTCTAAGAGGTATAATTATCATGTAAAGTAGAATTACAAGCGCAATTCCTGAAACTATGGCAGAGAAAAGAAAAACAATCGGCATAAGAACACTACTCCACCAAGGATTCGCTTTGACAGAACCGAATATAAATCCTACATATCCATGGAGAAGAAAAGCTGATGGAATACCGATTATTGTTATAATCTTTACAGCCTTCATATCAAGATTGACCGCTTTTTCGCTGATATCCTTTGAGAATAGAGATATTATTTTATGGATCCATTTCATTGGAAATTTTTCACTCTTTGCCCATACAACAAGATCTCTACGATATTCAAACCATATTTCAAGTAAGAGCACAACCATTAAATACCAAGCATAAACGAATCCAAACATTGCCATTGCAGAGCTTAAATGAGGTGTAAGAAATATTTCATACGAACGTTCAGGATGCCCAAGATGTAAAAGTAAGGGTAGTGGAGCTACAAGAAGAAAGGCAAGTGCTGTAAGAAGAGAGAGCCTATATGTAGGTTGCACCTCTTTTACATTAAAAACCTTTACAAGGGATGCAAGTATGAAGGCTCCAGCGACTAATCCTGTAATATAGGGATATACAACTATCAAGATCGACCAGTGGATTTCTATCTCATTTGGATAGATAAAGCCTGTTACCTGTTTCAAAAGTTCAAATAATCTTTCTGTTGCTTCCGGACTTACCATTTATCTGACCTCCCCGTCAAGATTTGCATAAAAAACCTTGGGCTCTGTATTAAGATATGGTTTTAGCACATAAATTTTATGCATTCGTTTAAATCTTGTAAGAGGGCTTGCAAGATTCTTTAGATTGCCAAAGATTCTTGCCTGAGTTGGACATACCTCAACACAAGCTGGTAACAACCCTCTTACAAGTCTATGATAACAGAATGTACACTTATCGGCTGTCTTTGTTGCTGGATGTAGATATCTAGCACCATAGGGACATGCCTGAATGCAATATCTGCATCCTATACACCTATTTCTATCAACAAGAACAACACCATCTTCAGTTGAGAATGTTGCCCCTACCGGACATACCTGGACGCAAGGAGGATTTGCACAGTGATTACAGAGTTTCGGTACAAAAAAGCTTCTGAGTATATCTTTTTCAATAAATTCTTCCTTATAATTTTCGAGACCGGAATCAATGCTTTCAACAACTACATTATTATCTGTCTTTATAATATACCTTTCAACCCATGTCCTAAAATAAAAAGGCAATTTTGGAACATCATTTTCAGTTTTACAAGCTTTAACGCATCTACCACAACCGATGCATTTATTTATATCAACTCCCATTCCATAATAATAATCTTTTGGATCATAATCTTTAAATATTGGTTTTGCAACTACACTTCTTGGAAGACTTCCAATTATTTCACCTGTAGAGATAAGAAAGAAAAGATTTTTTAAAAAGTTTCGTCTATCCATTACATTACCCCCGGCATATGTGGATAATGACATTGCCAGCAAACATATTTTTCGTTATGGGTAAATAGATCTATCTTGGGAGGGCCTTTTACCTTAGAATCCTTGCTATGGCATTTTCCACAAAATTCTCTTTTAGTTGGCTTTGTTGCTTTTACAACCCTTGGAGTTATTTTATGTTTATTAGGAACATTATGACATACAGTACATTTTAGAAGAACATGATAAGAGATAGCTTTTGTCCTTGCAATCTCTGCATGGCATGCTATACATTCTCGAGGAGTTTCTGGGGGTTCTGGATTATGAGGGTTGTGACATGTTATGCATGGCTTCATAGGATTATGAACAACAGGATTTATCTGAGGGAAACCGGTAGGTCTTGACGGATTATATGTATGACACATAGGACAGAATTTTCTTCCTCTTGGTGCAAAAGGTTTAAGCTCCATTGGGTTATCCGTATGGCTCTTTGCAGCTCCATGACATGTTTCACAGGAGAGGTTTTTATGATAACCCTCTCTTTTTATTCTATATTCCTCATCGTGACACTCTATACAGATAAGAGAACCAGCATATTTAACTTTTTTTAATGTCTCTTTCTTAATAGCAGAAGTTCTCTGAAAACCTGTTTCTTTAAGCTGAGGAGGAATTATATAATGTCTTACAATAAAAATACCTCCAATGAGAAGAATAAATACTATAGAAAGTCTTATTATCTGGTCAGGTAGTCTTGGTAAAATATTTTTCATTCAATCCTCCCTTTAAATACAATATCTTATAGGCAGAATTAATATTATCAAACATCCTTCTCCATTATACTAAAATTTAATAATATTATCAAAGAGAAAAAATTTTCTAAGTTATAAATAAAAAAACAAATCTCTTTTAGTTTAATAACTCTTTTAAAACTTGTCAATATTTTTTTGTATATTGTAAGCATCTCTTTTTTCGTGATAACATTATGCAGCATATCTTACCACC
>CAZCTP010000075.1:0-13902 GCA_964501575.1 uncultured Thermodesulfobacteriota bacterium | reverse complement strand
GGTCCAGTCCTATCATAAGAAAATGCAAGCTCTAAACCATTTTTAGGATGAGGAAGCTGCAAACTTTTCCCAATCCTTAACCCATTTTGGTTTCTCTACTGCAAAGGAAAAGGTAACAAAAGTTAATAAAAACAAAATAGATAGAATTAATTTAAATATACTCTTACCCCTGTTTCTTCCCATACTTACCTCCTTAAAATAATATTCTAATTTTTCAAATTTATATTCCCTTCTTTTTATTTACTTTATGCAAATTCTATACCACTTATAAATACATAATAAATGTAGGGAGTTTATAATATTTATAATATCAAAATGATACCCATGATTTATTATCCTTTACATTAATCAAGTATCATTTTGAATCGAGTATCAATACGAGACTTCTTTTAACTTACGAAAAAGGGTAGCTCTACCAATTCCCAGAATCTTTGCTGCTAATTCCTTATTACCCCTGGTTTTCTCTAAGACATATTTTATATATCTATTTTCCACTTCCTTTAAAGTTGGAGTTCCATAAAAAAATCTATTATCACTTTTTGCCTCTCCACTTTCTAAATGAAAATCCGGGAATAATTCGTAAGGCATAATAATATCATTATTCCCCAATATCATTGCTCTTTCTATCATATTTTTCAATTCACGGATATTACCAGGGAAGGAATAATTTAGCAAAAACTTCTTAGTTAGAGGATGAAATTCCTTTACTTTTTTCCCAAACTCTCGGTTAAATTTATCGATAAAATATTTAGTAAAGATAAGGATATCTTCTTTCCTTTCTCTTAAGGGAGGTATATAAATAGATACTACATTCAATCTATAAAATAAGTCTTCTCGAAATTGTCCTTTTTTAACAGCCTCTTTTAGATCTTGATTGGTAGAAGCAATTATTCTTATATCTACTTTAATTTCAGAAATTCCTCCTACTCTACGAAATTTTTTTTCTTCCAAAACATGCAATAACTTAACCTGGATATAAGGGTCTATATCCCCTATCTCATCCAAATAAACAGTTCCTCCTTGCGCTATTTCAAAAAGTCCTTTCTTAGCAAATTTTGCATCTGTAAAAGCTCCCTTCTCATAACCGAATAATTCACTTTCCAAAAGATTAGAGGGTATAGCTGAACAGTTTATACTTACAAAGGGCTTTTTAGATCGATTACTTTGAAAATGTATAATTCTTGCCACTATTCCTTTCCCAACTCCAGTTTCTCCTGTTATAAGTACCGTAGAATTAGGAAACATGGATATTTTTTCTAATTGTTTATAAATATTCTTCATCCTATTGCTTTTGCCTATCACAAATTCTAAATTATATTTCTCACTCAGATAAAGATTAAAGAATTCAACCTCCTTAGAAAGTGCTATAGTATTAAGAGCCTTGTAAATAGTTGACTCTATCTTATAGAAATTCAAGCCATGAACAAATCCATATATATTAGACTCTGTTAAATCATTTACAAGAGAGGAATCAACATTTATAGCTAAAATTAGGGACTTTGGAGAATTCTGTTGAATATCTTGAATAACATCAATTCCTTCAATGCCTAAAGGGCCCATATCCAGAACAACTAAATCAAAGTCTTTCTTTCTAATATGTTCTAAAGCATCCTTAATATCCTCTGTAGTTACATCAATCATATATTGTTGGGTTAAGAGTTTGCTAACATATGGATTATTAGTAATTAAGAGTATTTTAGAATCTAACCTTCTTATTTCTCTCATGGCTATAATAATATTATAATTTTATAATTTATTAAAAACAATATCCAATTTCCAATTGGTAATATAATTCTTACCACCAATCATAAATTCAAGCAGGAGAAATATTGAAGAGTTTCCATCTTCCATTCTCTTTAATAAGATTATATATAAGGTGATATTCAATATTTGATAGGGGTTTAACCTCTCTATGGGTCTTTATATTCACATGTCTATATTTCCACTTCTCAAAGGTTTTTATAACTATATTATTTTGCCCCCATCTTTCAATCTTTTCCACTCGCATCTGCTCTAATTTGGCTTCCATACGAATATTTTTAGAAGTGAGGTTATTTATTAACTTTGATACCTTATTAATTACCCTATCCGTAGCATAAGCCCTTAATGGATCTATATCATTATGAAGATAGGAAGAAATAAGAGCCATATTATACCCTCTTATTGCCAAAATTGCTGAAGCTGCTTCGGGGTCCTTCTTTACAAACTCCTTTACTTCTTTAAGCTCGGTATAGTCCTTTGAACAACTGAGGAAGAATAAAAAAATAATAATTAAAAAAATGGACCTTTTCATATACCTCCTTAAAAGATCTTAAGGTTTCATTATAGGAGTGTGAACACTCCCAATAAGACCTATTCCAAAAAAAGTAATAATTACTCCTAAAAAAGAAAACAGTGTCAACCATGCTATTTTCTTTCCTCTCCATCCAAGTGTCAGCCTTAAATGAAGGTTAATGCCGTATATAAGCCATGTTATTAATGACCAGGTTTCAACAGGGTCCCACCCCCAGTATCTCCCCCAGAGTCCATGAGCCCATATTGCTCCAGCTCCTATCATTACTGTATCTGTAACAAAACCAAAAATTATAAGTCTCAGGCATATATCGTCAAGCCTGTCAATCGAAGGAAGAAGTTCATATAATCTACCTTTATATATAGTATTTTCTGAGCCATATTTCCATAAATAAAATCCTGATACCACAGATGATAGGAGATAGGATCCAAAGGCAAACCAGGCAAAAAGGACATGAACATATAACCACCTACTTTGATAGGGTGGTTCAAGAGGAGCGAGCTCTGCCTTTGCCATAATGCCATTTCCAAGCAAAAGTAATGTAACAGGGACAACAATTAAAGAAAAAATCTTTGCTTTAGGGAAGATCCTTATAAAAATTACGAGCATAGAGATTACAAACCATGCTCCAAATAAAGAATTTTCATATGTACCCATAACAGGTATATGACCTGTAGAAATCCACCTTGTTAAAACGGCTCCTGTCAATAATATAAACCCAATAATTAATATTATATTGGAAATAGAAGACATTTTATCTTTTTTGAAGAGAATCCCTATTAAGTGTACGGCAAAGGAAAAGGCAAAAATAAATATAGCATACCATAAAAAAATACCTTCAATTGAACTCATAGTTTCTATTTTAGAATTTAATTGCTTATTTTTTCAAGAACTTTATTTATCTCATCTTCAAAAAAGCTTGGAAAATATTTAGTCCAGCCCTTAATATAAACTCTATTACCCACAACATTTATCTTCAACTGTTTATCAGGTAGTATAAATCTCATAATGAGTCCGAATATACCTATAGCTAAACCTATGGAAAACAACCATACTCCATAATCCTTACTGACTATTAAGTCAACCCAGTAATTAAGATCTTTAAAACTTATATTTAGTTCATCTATAGTTATTGTACTCCCAAGTTTAACCATTCCCCTACCCAATTCTTTATTATCATAAAATATTCTAAGAAAAAATACGGGATTTTTAGGAACAATTCCTCTACTTCCAACTCTGCCATTTTTAGAGAAGAAATCAGGGAAAAATTTGGTATAAATCACATAGAAGGTATCCGGTATAGTAAAAGAATCTTCTTTACCTCCTATGACAACCAAATTTATATTAGCATTTAGAAGTTCTTTCCCATTATTCTCTGTTATTCTAAAATATGGACTAAACCCAAATCTATGTAAACTAAGCTGGAATCCACCTATATCTATAGGACGATTTACTCGAAGTTCTCTTTCTACACCATCTATAGAAATTTTCGCAGAAAAATCCTTAGCATATATGCCCTTCTCGTATAATGGAATGAATTTTTTAAGCTCAATAATAGATGGTGGGATTGACAAAATACTATTGTTTTTGTAAATCTTCACAAAGGACTCTTCCCTGAGCATTACAGGAAATCCTTCTGTAAGAAGAAGTTCAGCATTAAATCGGGTAAGAGAAGAGATAACCCCAGCAATAAATACTATCAATAAACCAAGGTGAAAAAGTAAAGACCCCCAGAATCCGGCTTTGCCTTTCTTGGCTACCAAATGATTATCTTCCTCAGTGATAGACCACTTCTCTGAAGAAAGCATAGACTTAATATCTTCAAGCTGTATAACTGTTCTTGAAGATACTTCATAAAAGAATCCTCCTTCTTTCCTACTACCAATTTTCAAACGTTTTATAGTGCAAAGAAATATGCTAATAAATATCAATATAGGCAATATGAGAAAATATGGAGAAGAAATAAGCTTCTGTATATTAAGGATATTGGTAATCTTGAAAATAAGGGGTTTATTCAGCCTAAATATATCTATCTCTTCAGGAGACATACTATTTATATTGGGGAACAATGTACCCAGCGTAAGAAATGTAACAGTTATTATAAGGAGATACACAGCAAATTTCCTTGATAATAAAATATAAATAATTTTATCAAATATCTTATAAAACTTCTTCTTTGTTATCATATAATTTTCAGGACCTTATAGAATTACTCAATCTTAATGTTATAATACTTATCTCATATAGGATGATAAGAGGACCCATCATTAAAAGCATATTGTAGGCATCTGGAGTTGGAGTAATTACTGCTGAAGCTATAGCTATCAGGAGTATAGCATATTTCCTATTATTTACTAACATCCTTACATTTACTATTCCTATTTTATTCAGAATAAGCATTATAAGAGGTAGTTCAAATATTACCCCAAAGGAGTATATCATCCATAGAGAAAAAGATAAATATTTCCTTAATGATAACATAGCCTTCATATGTTCTGATTCATAGCTTAATAGGAAATTAAGACCTGATGGAATTATTACAAAATATGCCAATATGCTACCAGTAAGGAAAAGTATGGTAGCAGAAATAGTTATTATTAAAGAAAATATTCTAATTTTTTCTGAAAATAATGGAATTACAAAAGAAGATATTTCATAGAATATAAAAGGGGTTAATAAAAATAACCCACAAAATATGCTTACAGTTATTCTAGCGAAAAAAGGTTCTTGAATACTATAAAAGAATAGGGAGGAATTAAGAGGTCTATAAAGGATATATAGTATTTTATTAGAAAATATATAAGATAAGATTCCAAATAGAATAATAATAATTATCACCTTCATTAATGATCTTCTTATTATTTTTAAATTATTTATTAGATCCATGGGCTCATCCTGAATATATCTCTCACCTCACCTGCTGTATATAATGACCCGGTTACACATATTAGATCATCTCTATTAGCTTTTGATAAAGTATAATCCAGAGCCTCTTTAAGATTATCACTTAGTTTAAATCTGTAACCTCTTATCATATCTTTAATGATAATGGGGTCAAAAGACCTATCAATATTTAATCTAGATAATATAACTTCGGTAGCTATAGGAAGTATATTCGATATCATCCTTTTTATATCTTTATCTTTCATAATTCCTAATATTAGATATAAATTTTTGCAGGGGAAATATTTCTCTATAGCCTTTCTTAAAACTTTTATACCATGAGGATTATGAGCGCCATCAATTATAATTTTGGGACTATCCAAAACTATTTCTAACCTTCCAGGCCAATTAATATTCCCTAAACCATCATATATTGCCTTACAATTTATGTTAAACCCTTTACTTTTCAATATCTCTATTGCGGTAATTGATAGTCCTGCATTCTTTATCTGATGATCACCAATAAGGTTTATTTTTAGATCTTTATAATCTTCATAGAGACCATAATAATTAAATAACTGGGGGCCTAATCTCTTTACTTTACTATCCCTACCAAGCAAAACTAATTTCGAATTCACTTCTTTACATTTAGACTCAATAATTGATAAGGCTCCCTTTTTATTTACCGAAGTTATAGTAAATCCTCCTTTAATTATTTCAGCCTTTTCTCTTGTAATATCCTTTATGTTATTACCAAGGTAATACTTATGGTCTATTGATATATCTGTTATTATAGAAATAATAGAGGGGACAACATTTGTAGCATCAAGTCTCCCGCCCATACCGGTCTCCACTATAGCAATATCTACCCCTTCATCATAAAAATATTTAAAAGCGATGGCTGTTAATAACTCAAAGTATGTTATTTCAGACCCCTTGTTAATATCTCTAATAGTTTCTATAACCTCATATAATCTATTATCGGGTATCATTTTGCCATTTATTATAATCCTCTCATTCAATATTTGAAGATGGGGAGACGTATACAGTCCGGTTTTATAACCAGCATTCCATAATATAGATGCTATTATTGCAGAGACAGAACCTTTACCATTTGTCCCTGCCACATGAATAATATTCAAACTATTTTGGGGATTATTTAAAAGATTTAATAACTTTTTAATCCTTTCAAGTCCAAATCTTATCCCAAATTTCTTAAGACTATTAAGGTAATCTATAGAAGAGTTCATGAAATAAGCATATCAAGGAAATTACTCAATGTATCCTTAATATCCTTTCTCTCTACAATGGCATCCACCATTCCATGTTCTAATAGATATTCTGCCCTCTGAAACCCCTCAGGAAGTTTCTGCTTTATTGTCTGTTCAATAACTCTAGGTCCTGCAAAGCCTATGAGTGCCTTTGGTTCAGCAAGTATTATATCACCAAGCATTGCAAAACTTGCTGTAACCCCCCCTGTAGTTGGATCTGTTAAGATAGATATATAAGGAAGTCCTGTCTCCCCAAATCTTCCAAGGGCTGCTGTTGTCTTTGCCATCTGCATAAGAGAGAATATACCTTCTTGCATTCTTGCTCCACCTGAAGAGGAAAATATTATTAAAGGATACTTTTTCTCAGTAGCTCTCTCAATTAATCTTGTTATCTTTTCACCAACCGCTACCCCCATACTCCCCCCCATGAATGAGAAGTCAAGTATTCCTACCATAACAGAAATTCCATCTATTTTACCCTCTCCAGTTACAGCTGCATCCTTCATCCCCGTATTTTTTTGATTTTCTTTTAAACGGTCTTTATATCTTTTAACATCTTTGAATTTTAAAGGATCGGTAGAAGAAATATTAGGATCGTATTCAACAAAGCTATCTTTATCAAGGGTAAGAAAAATCCTCTTTTGAGATGATATTCTGAAGTGATAGTTACATTTAGGGCATACATATAAATTCCTTTCTAATTCCTTATTATATATTATCTCATTACAATTATTACATTTACTCCATAGTCCATCCGGAAGTCTTGATACTTTCCTATTCCCCCCACCCTTGGGGGCTCTATCTCTATTGAACCATCCCATGATTAGAATTTATGAAATTCCCCTTTAATCCCTCTTTCAGCCCTTTGATAAAATTACTTACTCTCTCTAAAATACTCTCTCTGCTATTTAGATTTTCTTCGATAATCTTTATTATTGCACTTCCAACAACAACTCCATCTGCTTCTTTTGAAGCGATCTTTGCATGTTCAGGTTTTGATATTCCAAATCCTACAGCAACGGGCTTTACTGTATGCTTTTTTATTCTTTTAATCATAATATTTAAAGAGTCTGAGAGCCTTTCTCTTATCCCTGTAACTCCTGCTAAGGAGACATAATATATAAATCCACTGCTTAACTCAGATATAAGTTTTATTCTGTCTTCTGGACTTGTTGGCGCTAAAAGTAATATCACATCAAGTCCATATTTCTTCGAGATTTTTATAAATTTCACTCCCTCTTCAGGGGGTAAATCCGGTATTATAACCCCATCTATCCCACTTCTTACTGCATCCTTTATAAAATTCTCTTCTCCATATCTAAATATTGGGTTATAGTAACCCATAAGTACTAAAGGTATTTCGCTCTTTGTTCTTAGAGTTCTAACCATATCCATTATAATTCTTAGATTTATACCATTTTTTAACGCTCTCTCTGATGCTTTTTGTATTATAGGACCATCAGCAAGTGGGTCAGAGAATGGAACCCCAATTTCTACCACATCTACCCCTGTTTTCTCCATCTCTATAATAAGTTCCCTTGTTAGGCCTATATCAGGATATCCTGCTGTTATAAATGATATTAAGCCCTTCTCCCCTCTTCTTTTTAAATATTCAAAAGTTTTATCAATCCTGTTCATATATCTTTGATATATAATCTACGTCTTTATCCCCTCTCCCGGATAAGTTAACAACAACCATTACATCTCCATTACATCTTGAACTCAATATCTTTAAATAGGCAATGGCATGAGCTGTTTCAAGGGCTGGAATTATTCCCTCTTTCTGGGAGAGATATTTAAAGCCATCTAATGCTTCATTATCATCTATAGAATAAAACTCTATCCTACCAGTATCCTTATAGTAACTTAGTTCCGGTCCAACACCAGGATAATCAAGCCCAGCAGATATAGAGTGGGCTTCTGATATTTGACCATATTCATCCTGCAATACATAGCTCATACTTCCATGAAGAACTCCCACTTTTCCCTTACATAAAGAGGCTCCATGCCTTCCCTTCTCAATCCCATATCCCCCTGCTTCAACTCCTATCATTTTAACATCTTTATTATTAATAAATGGATAAAATAATCCCATTGCATTGCTACCACCACCCACACAGGCTAAAAGATAGTCTGGAAACCTCCCTTCTTTTTTTAATATTTCTCTCTTTACCTCTTTTCCTATTACGGATTGAAAATCCCTCACAATCATAGGATAGGGATGGGGACCAACAACAGACCCCAATATATAGTGGGTATCACCTATATTTGTTATCCAGTCTCTTATAGCCTCATTTGTAGCATCTTTAAGCGTTCTTGTTCCTGAAGAAACCTTTGTAACTTTAGCCCCCAAAAGCCTCATTCTAAATACATTTAATTCCTGCCTCCTCATATCCTCTTCCCCCATAAATATCTCACATTCAAGCTTAAGGAGAGCTGCTGCTGTCGCAGTTGCAACACCATGCTGACCTGCTCCTGTTTCAGCTATAACCCTTTGCTTTTTCATCCTCTTAGCAAGGAGAGCCTGAGCAATTGTATTATTTATCTTATGAGCTCCTGTATGATTTAAATCTTCTCTCTTCAGATAAACCTTTATACCCAGATCCTTTGAGATAGTTTCAGCATAATATAATGGAGTAGGTCTCCCACTATAATTTTTTAGATAATAATTCAATTCTTCTTTAAATTCTTTATCCTTCCTAATTCTTTTATAATTATATTCAAGCTCTCTTAATGCAGGTATTAAAGTCTCAGGGACAAATTTACCACCATATATACCAAAATGCCCCCTTCTATCTGGTAACATAATACCCCTTAGCTAAATATATAAAATCCCTTAGTTTAGTATGATCCTTTTTGCCTGGATAAATTTCTACTCCCGAGCTAACATCCACTGCGCAGGGGTTAAAAGTATTAATAGCATCTATTACATTATCAGGATTGAGACCCCCAGAAATTATAAGATTTCTATATTCCTTTAACTTACTTGCTATATCCCAATTAAATTTTCTTCCCGAACCTCCAAATACATCTTCATTATAACTATCAAGTAGGATCCCATACACATTATACTCTGAAATAATATTTAAGTCCCTCTCATCCTTTACTCTAAATCCTTTTATTATCTTATTTTTGAATCTTTTACAAAAGTCCGGGCTCTCATCACCATGAAGCTGAATTATATCAAGTCCACTATACTCTACTATATCTTTTATAACCTTTTCCTCTTCATTTACAAATACCCCAACGGTTTCAATAAATGGAGGAATATTTTTAAGAATCTCTCTAACTCTTCCTTTATTAATATATCTTTTACTCTTTTTATAAAATATAAACCCTAAGGCATCGGCCCCATATTGATAAGAACAAATAGCATCATCTATGTTAGTTATTCCGCATATTTTAACCCTAACCATTGAACTTTTTTTATCATTTCCTCTATGAATGCTCATAATCTGTAAGCTTTCCATTAATAAACTGCTCATATGCAGACATATCAAAATGTCCATGCCCACTTAAATTAAATAAAATGGATTTGCTCTTACCTTCATCCTTGCACCTTAATGCTTCATCTATCACTGCCTTTATAGCGTGTGCTGCCTCTGGAGCCGGGAATATGCCCTCTTTTTTCGCAAATATCAAGGCTGCTTCAAATACGGGATTTTGAGGATATGAAACAGCCCCGATTATTCCTTCATTATAAAGCTTACTTATAATCGGGGATTCACCATGATATCTGAGACCCCCAGCATGAATACCAGCCGGGACAAAATCATGCCCAAGGGTATACATCTTAAGTAAAGGTGTGAGTCCTGCAGCATCACCAAAATCATAGCTATATTCGCCCTTTGTAAGGGTAGGACAGGCTACCGGCTCAACAGCTAAAATCTTTATATTCTTCCCATCAATAATAAATGGTAAGCTTATCCCACCAAGATTACTTCCACCTCCACAGCATCCTATAATCACATCTGGATAATCATTAATTATATTAAACTGACTTTTTGACTCAAGCCCTATTACTGTCTGATGAAGTAGGACATGATTTAAAACACTTCCTAAGGTATAATTTGCATACTTATCATTCGCTGCCTCTTCTATAGCTTCACTTATAGCAATTCCTAAACTACCAAGTGAATCTGGGGTTTCTTTTAATATATTCCTTCCAGCTTCTGTGAGGTCACTCGGACTAGGCACAACCTCTCCTCCCCATCCTTCCATCATAACCCTTCTATATGGTTTTTGGTGATAACTAACCTTAACCATATATATCTTTGATTTTAAGCCAAACAGCTGTGCCCCAAAAGCAAGAGCGCTTCCCCATTGTCCAGCCCCTGTTTCTGTGGTAAGACGTCTTATTCCCTCCTTCATATTATAATAGGCCTGAGCTACTGATGTATTAGCTTTATGACTTCCGGTAGGACTACCCCCTTCATATTTATAATATATTCTTGCCGGAGTATCCAGATATTCCTCAAGACCTTTTGCTCTGATAAGAGGGGTAGGTCTCCACAGACTATATACCTTTAGTACTTCTTCAGGGATAGGTATCCACCTTTTATCGCTCATCTCTTGTTCTAAAAGAGAAATAGGAAATATATTTGATAAAAAATCCGGGGTTATGGGCTCTCTATTTACAGGGTCTAAAGGGGGGTCTAAAGGGAACTTCATATCTGCAAGTATATTATACCAGTTCTTTGGAATCTCCTCTTCCTTTAATATTATCTTTTTAATCTCCATAAATCCCTCTCAATAAACATTTTTTTATTATAAAAGGTATCTTTTACCAACAGACTTCTTAATTTTCTTCCAATATCTCTCTCTTTTATCAATCCTTCCCCAATAAGAAATATATTGATTCCTTTGTCTTTTAAAGCTATTATATCATCTATATTACTTATTCCACTTTCACTTATAACAATTATATTCTCTGGTATATATTTAACCAACTCAAAGCTTCTTTTAATATCTACGTTAAATGTATTAAGGTCCCTATTATTTATTCCTATTATCTCAGGGTTTAAAGGAAGAACCCTTTCCAGATCTTTAATATCATGAACCTCAACTACATAGGATAATCCTAATTCATTAGTTATATCCATAAAATCTTTTAATTTATAATCATCCAATACAGTGGCAATTAATAGAAGAGCATCTCCTCTATATAATCTTGTTTCATATATTTGATATTCATCTATTATAAAATCCTTCCTTAAAATAGGTATATTTACAGCTTCCTTTATCTCGGGCAGATAATCTATACTACCATGGAAGAAATAAGAGTCAGTGAGAACAGATAAAGCTGATGCTCCATTACTTTCATAAATCTTGGCAATCTCAACAGGCTCAAAGTCATTTCTTATTATACCCCTTGAAGGGGATGCTTTCTTAATTTCGGCAATTATATGGATATTATCCCCCATAAGAGACTTTCTGAAGTCTCTTGATGGAGGAATATCTGAGAGCATGACTTTAAGCTCTTGCAAACTCTTCATTCTAATAATTTTGTTATATTCTTCTCTTTTATGTTTTATAATCTTCTCAAGGAACATATTCTTTTGAACTCATAATCTTAAACCTATTACCTCTTAATCATAAAAACTATAGCCCAATTTCTAACCTATCAATCAACTCTTACTTTAAATTCTATTCCTCTTCTCTTCAGCATATTCACATATGGCTTATGAGCCTTGGCAATCCACCAATCCTGATCCCTTACTCCAAGATCCTCAGCTACCGTAGAAGCAGCATTATACCCACTACCAAGCCATGTTCCACATACCGGCCATATGGAATTACTCAAATATAATTTACCAATCGGGGTTCTTGGTGCACCACACCCAGGGAAGGGTCTATTATGATAAAATTGATGATAGGGAGCTGGACCTCCACTCCATGTTCCCTTTATAGCGCTCGGATTCCTCCTATAGATATCAAGGGGAGTATTAACATACCTTCTAATCTTAGCCTTTTTGAGATTGTACATATATTCATTTAAAAGATTCTCAATTTTATCTCCATACTCTTCTCTTATATCATCCCATTTCTCAGGTCCTCCATATCTCCTCAGATCATAGGGAACATCAGCCCATGTCATCAGCGTATATTGCCCCTCGGGAGCCTGGGTTGGGTCAGCCATTGCATAACCCTGAACACATCCACCTGCACATATAGGCGGATCTGGAAGTCTACCAGCTATTAAGTCTGTATAGAGTCTTTCAACATCCTTCACACTCTCCAATCCAAAATTGAATATATACGCTCTTTCAACTGCAGGGTCCCACTCAGCATTTATCCATCGGGGGGGTTCACTTAATACCCAATAATTTGTAAATAATATCTGTCCATTATAGTCATAGGATCTTGCTGCTAGTGCTACCTCAGGAGATAGATTTTCTTCTCCAATCAGATCTATAAATGTTGGATAGCATGTAAGGTCGCTTACTATAGCTCTCTTTGCGTATATCTCGGCTTCTGGATATATGGCATTCTTCGAAAGAGCTATCCCTTTTGCCTCCCCTCTTTCAATAATTATCTTTTCTACAGGACATCCCTGAAATATTTCTCCCCCATAATGTAAGAAGCATCTTGCTAATGCATGGGGTATACCATGGCTACCGCTCTTTGCAGTAAAATTCCATGCAGCTAAAAAACCAGTAAGAGGTGTAAATATTGGCACCGAAGCACCAACACCTGGATACCATGGATCAAAAGCTACCTCAATCCCCACTGTATGACAGGCAGTCTTAATGCGTTCATCTTCAAATAATATATCAGCCAATTCGATTCCGCTCATCTCTGCCCAGTCTTTTGGAATTCCAGGACATTTATTAATAAGATCATTCATTCTTGCAAGATTCTCTACAGTAGGAGTAGCATAAAATAGTAATTCTAAATATTCACTAAGAAGAGGACCAAAATAATTAACAAGATTTCTAAATACCTCTGCATCCTTTTCTGAGATTCTTTTCCATGCTTCATACTGCTTTTTTGCATCCCAGCTATGAAAGAGGACAGCTGTTTTATCCTTAAATGGATGGAAATACCCCCATTCACTCGATGTAAGCATTTCTAAACCAAATCTTTCTAATTCTAAATCCTCATAGGGTGGACTAACATGAGGTAGCAAACCAGAAGCGTGAAGATTAACCTTAACCCCTGGATACATTACCTCCTCTGTTGCACAATGGGTTCCTACTTCATCTCTTCTTTCAAATATAGCGACCTTTAGTCCTGCCTTCTGAAGATATGCAGCACAGGTTAATCCATTAATCCCTCCACCAATAACTATTACATCATACTCTTTGCCAAATTTAGTCATATATACCTCCAAAATTAAATAATTTTACTTAAGATATAATATTATGAATCTCTATCCTCTTTTTGTCAAGAACTTGCCTTGACCCAAATTCCGAAATAGGAAGGTCAAACAAGCCAAAAAGTTAGGGCCCTCCT
>CAZCTP010000074.1:0-14085 GCA_964501575.1 uncultured Thermodesulfobacteriota bacterium | reverse complement strand
AAAAAGGTGGTAAGATATGCTGCATAATGTTATCACGAAAAAAGAGATGCTTACTCTATTCCAAAAATTATTGACATTATAATTATTTTGATTCATATTTATAAAAATAGTTTAATTGTGTTATGATATTTCTAATTAAGATAGAGAGAAGGAGGATAAATATAAAAGAGAAAGGAGGAGTTATATGAGTAATACTCTGAAGGATAAATGTGCTATTGTTGGAATTGGTGAGACGAAGTTTGGTAAGATTCCAGGAGTCAGTGGAATGAGTTTAATCCTTGAGGCATGTAAGAAGGCTATTGAGGATTCCGGAATGAAAAAGGATGAAGTAGATGGTTTGATTGGCCAACAGCCTATGTTTGATCCAACATTTATGTATAGTACTTGGATAGCTGAAAATCTTGGGATAAAGAATCTTAATTTTACAACCGACCTTAATATTGGAGGAGCAACTCCGGTACTAATGGTCACAGTAGCTGCTATGGCTATAGATGCTGGATTGTGTAATGCTGTGGTATGTGTATTTGGTGAAAATATAAGAACAGCCCACCTAACACCAAAGCATGGTAAACTAAAATGGGGAGGGGAAGATTTTGAAAACCCTTTTGGCATGCCTATGCCAGGTCCTGGATATGCAATGGCATGTAGAAGACATATGTATGAATATGGGACAACCCATGAACAGTTAGGTGCAATAGCTGTTGCAATGAGGAAACATGCATCCTTGAATGAAACAGCTCAAATGAGAGACCCCATAACATTGGAAGATTACCTTAACTCACCATGGTATTATCATCCATTTAGACTGCTTGATATATGCCTTATGTCAGATGGAGCATGTGCTGTCCTGGTAACATCTGCTGAAAGGGCAAGAGATCTTAAGCATAATCCCGCATATATAATGGGTTTTGGTTCCCACCATATCCATAGGTTTATAGCGAGCGCGGATACATTAACAGAGACCGGAGCAAAAATATCTGGAGAACGTGCATTCAAAATGGCAGGAATAACTGTCAAAGATATAGACTTTGCAGAGTTATATGATTGCTTTACATATACCCTTTTGGTCCAGCTTGAAGATTATGGATTCTGTAAAAAGGGAGAAGGGGGACCCTTTGTAGAAGATGGAAGGATAGAAATTGGGGGAGAACTCCCTGTAAATACACATGGTGGATTATTATCACATGCCCATATTGATGGTTTCAACCATATCACAGAGGCAGTGAAACAGCTAAGAGGTAATTGCGGAGAAAGGCAGGTAAAGAATGCTGAGATATGCCTTGTGAGTGGCAATGGTGGTATTCTTGATACACATACAACATTAATTCTGAGGAGGTAAATATGGGAGGATATAAAAGACCGCTTCCGATTCCTAATGAAGATACCAAGGAATTTTGGGAGGGATGTAAAAAACATGAACTTCTTATTCAAAGGTGTGAAGATTGTGGAACCTTCAGGTTCCCACCAAGAGCTATATGTGATAAATGTATGTCGATGAACTTTAAATGGATAAAATCAAGTGGTAGAGGAGAGGTATATACATTCTCTATTGTATATCAACCCTTTGGCCCTGGATGGGATATACCATATACAGTTGCAATTATTCAACTTGAGGAAAATGTCAAAATTTTGAGTAATATTGTTGAATGTAACCCAGAAGATATCAAGATAGGTATGAAGGTTGGAGTATGCTTTGATGATGTTACAGAGAATATAACGTTACCAAAATTTAAACCATTATAAGTGAGGTAAGTATGGATTTTAATTTAACCGAAGAACAAAAAATATTACAATCTACTGTCAGAAGTTTTATAAAGAAAGAGGTAAAAAAAGAACTCATAGATGAACTGGATGAAAAAGAGGAGTATCCTTCTGAACTTGCTAAAAGAATGGCAGAACTTGGTTGGTTTGCCTTACCATTTCCAGAGGAGTATGGAGGAATTGGTGGTAAACCAATGGATGTAGCTGTTCTACTTGAAGAGCTTGGATATGGAATGATGGCCCTTGCAGGAGCTTATATAATGAATGTTGTATTTGGTGGACTCTCAATATATCACTATGGTAATGAGGAACAGAAGAAATATTATCTACCAAAGCTTGCAAGAGGAGAAATAAAATTTGCGCTATCTGTAACAGAGCCTAATGCAGGATCTGATATAGCTTCTCTCACTACCTCAGCCAAAAAGGATGGAGATTATTATATCATAAATGGTAGTAAAGTTTTTTCAACGGGAGCTCATGTTGCAGATTATCTTGTAACAGCTACAAGAACGGACCCAACCCTCCCAAAACATAAAGGTATTACAATGTTTCTTGTTCCAACAAATACTCCTGGAGTAGAAATAAGAAGACTCAAGAAGTTGGGGATGAGGTCTGTTGGAACTAATGAAATCTTCTTTGATAATGTCAAAATCCCCAAGGAAAATATGCTTGGGAATCTAAATGAAGGTTGGAAGAATATGCTAAAGACATTAAGCAATGAAAGAGTATATGCTGGGGCTGTTGCAGTCGGTGGAGCCCAGAGAGTTCTGGATGATGTTATAAATTATGCAAAGGAACGGGTTCAATTTGGGCAGCCTATAAGTAAATTTCAGGCAATACAATTTATGCTTGCTGATATGAGTATGGAGATAGAGTTGGCAAGACTTATTACATACTATGCAGTATGGAGGGTTGAAAATGGCCTGTCCGCTATGAAGGAAGTATCTATGGCGAAGCTTTATCCATCAGAGGTATATACAAGAGTTGCTAATAAAGGACTTCAGATCATGGGAGGATACGGATATATGATGGAGTATGAGGTACAGAGACATTTAAGGGATGCAAAGTTCTTTGAAATAGCTGGAGGAACTTCAGAGATTCAGAGGGTTATAATTGCAAACGAACTTGGTCTATGAAATTAAAATTAGATCTGCATACTCATTGCTTTGAAGCACTTAATTATGTTCCACCGAATTATGAAGCTGTTAGAATAATAATTGAGAAGGTTAAAGAAAAGGGGCTTGATGGGATTGCGATAACAGAGCATTCAAATATTAGCTATGGGTTAAAGGCTAAGGAAATAGCTGAAAAGTATATTAAAAGTGATATTATTATAATACCCGGTCAGGAGATAGATGTGGATGATCAGCAGATAGTAGAATTGTATATAGGAGATGCTATATTTAGATTCCTTGCTCACCCGGGGTACCCTTATTCAGTAAATAGATATCCTTTAAAGATTGTTGATGGACTTCATGGAATTGAGATTGAGAATTCCCTCCACCAATTATTTTATAATGATGAATATTTAATTAAAAAGGCAGAGGACTATGATCTTATGCTATTGAGGAATAGTGATGCTCATCAATTAGACAATATTGGCAGCGCATTTAATGAGATATCTATTGATGAACTGATTAAAAGAGTTAAGAAAGGGGGAAATAATGGACTACAGAGAGATTGGATTACAATTTAAAAACAAGAAGGCAAAACTTGGAAATAAAGTTATGTCACTTCATGATGCTGTTAAAAAATTTATAAATGATGGAGATTGTGTAACTATATGTGGCGGAAGTGGAATGATATCTACTCCTATTCTACATGAAATTATAAGACAGAAGAAAAGAGATTTAACCATTTCTGCTGATGGAACAGTTGAAAATCTTGATATACTTGTTGGAGCTGGATGTGTAAAGAGGGCTGAATTCGGGTATTCTGGGACCGGATTGGGTAGTCTTTGCCAGAATATAAGAAGGAGTGTTGAAGAGGGAGTGCCTCATAAAATAGAAATAGAGGATTATTCAAATCTTTCGATGACATTAAGATTCTTCGCTGGGGCATTGGGACTTCCATTTATTCCCATTAGATCAATACGAGGCAGTAGCATAGAAGAAAAGAGAACATGGAGAAAAGATAAGAAACTTTCAGTAATGAAATCTCCCTTTACAGGAGAAGAGGTTGTTGTTGTCCCACCCTGTATACCAGATGTAGCATTTACCCATGCACATCAGGCTGATGAAAATGGAAATACTCAAATATGGGGAATGATAGGATATGATGACTGGGCTACATTTGCTTCAAAGAAAGTTATAGTAACTGTAGAGAGGATTGTTGATGTAAAAGAAATATCAAAGGACCCTAATAAAACTTTAATACCAGGCTTTACAGTTGATGCAGTTGTTGAAGCTCCCTTTGGAGCACATCCATATCCGTCTTTAGGATTTTACCAATTTGATTTCGAATTTATATCCATGTATATTAATATGTCTAAAAGTAGAGAAGATTTTCTAAAATTTCTTGATGAGTGGGTATTTGGACTTAAAGACCATAATGAATATATAGATAAACTGGGGAAAGAAAGGCTGGAGAAACTCCGTATGGGATGAAGATATTATTAATAATATTTGTAATATTATTTTCTATATCCGGATGTACCTCGGGAAGGAAATCCGCTGTTCCAATATCTCCGGTTTATTCAACAAAAACATTGGTAAATAAAGAAATTATCAAAGGGAAGAAAGAAATACCCTTTGCCGACAAAAACAGCGTATTTACAGAAGTATCCGGTTATCCAGAATATATAATAGGACCTGGTGATATATTAACAATATATCTATATAAGGGTATGAATGTTGATAAGTATACTGTTAAAGTAAAAGGAGATGGAAGCATATCTTTTATATTCCTTGAGGATATTAAGGCATCAGGTATAACTCCCTCTGAACTTAAAAGATTATTAGAGGAAAAACTAAGTTCATATATCAGGAAACCCAAAATAGATGTACAGGTGAAAGAATACCATAGTAAAAAGGTCTACCTGCTGGGAGCGATAAATATTCTTCCGAGAATGCGGAGTGGTCCCGGGGTATATATACTTAAGGGAAAGACAACAATATTAGAACTACTCTCAAAAGCGGGTGGACCAGCTCGTGATGCTGACTTGAGGACCGTTCAGGTAACAAGAAGAGGTAAAATATTTTATGTTAACCTATATAAAGTTATAGCTGAAGGAAATATAGAGGAGAATGTGGTTCTGGATAATAATGACTCGATATTTATCCCATCTATAAAGGAGGCTCCAAATAAGGTTATTGTTCTTGGGGAGGTAAAAAATCCAGGAGTATATCCATTAAGAAAAGGAACGAGTGTAATAGATGCTATTGCTCAAGCAGGTGGCTATACAAAAGTAGCAAAATTAGAAGAGGTAAAAATAATAAGAGGAGATATATCGAATCCAATGATAATTGATTCAAATATAGATAAGTTTATAAAAGAAGGTGATATTGGTAGTAATTTAAAATTGAGTAGTAATGATATATTATATGTTCCAAGATCCAAGATCGGAAACTGGAATGATTTTATCGCAAAGATAAAGCCGACTATAGACCTTCTTTTGTCACCTATAATAGGAGCTAGAATAATGCAGGATATATTACAAGGGGATTAGAATTTGGCTCAATATGACCTTGAATTAAGAGACTATTTCAGAATATTAAGAAAGAGGAAATTTATAGTAATATCGGTTACAATACTGATAACAGTCTTTACCTTTATATTTGCAAAGATCCAGACCCCATCACCTCTATACAAAGCAACTTCTTCTGTTAAAGTAGAAAGAATCAGTAATATTGCTGGACTTTTCATAGATATGATATCCTACAGCTCAGGGGATAATTTAGCAACACAGACTGTTATTATAAAGAGCTATCCGGTTATGGTAAGGGTTGCGAAGAAACTTGGACTAATTGCCAAGAACCTCTCATCAGAAGAGATAAGGAAGTCCCAAAAATTATTGGGTATTATATCCAGATTACAGAACTCTATTAATACCGAACAGGAAGGAGATACAAATATTATTAATATCACAGCTACTTCTGATGACCCATTTCAAGCTCAACTTCTTGCAAATACTGTTGCCGAAGCTTATAGGGATGAAAGCATATATGAAAAAAATAAAAGGGCTATTGATACTACAAAGTTTATAGAAAATCAATTGAAAAACGTAGAGAAAAGATTAAGGGAGGCTGAAGAGAGGCTTAAAAATTTTAAAGAAGAGGCAAATTTAATATCTCTGGATTCCCAGACAAAAAGCTCCTTAAATATATTAGCAGCAACCGAATCTGATCTTGAAAAGGTTAGAAAGGATAAAGAGAATTTCAAAATTCAATTAGAACAAATTAACAGGGATATATCTGCTAATAAAGCTACTCCACTGAAGTTATTTATTGATGATAGAGACTCTCCAATATATAAAATGAACTCTGAGCTTACAGATTTGATAATAAATAGAGATAAATTGCTCCTGGATTATACAGAAAAGCATCCATTAATTTTGAAGATAGATGATAACATTAAAAGTATTCAGAGAGGTATGATAAGAGAGATTAAGACAAAGCTAAGTAGTCTTGATAATGAAGAAAAACTATTACTGAATAGGATTAAATCACTTAGAGAAATGAATAAGAGTGTCCCCGAGAATGCTCTTAAATTAGCAAGGTTAGAAAGAGAGGTTAAGGTTGCAGAGGACCTATATTCTATGCTTAAACAGAAGCATCAAGAAGCCCTTATTCAAAAAGCAGGGCTTATAGAGGAAGTAACTATCGTTAAACCAGCTTTGCCTTCTGGAGTTACTAAAGGGCCCTATGGCTACTCTAAATTTATCCTAATAGGTTTGTCTGTAGGAGTAATATTAGGAATTATATCTGCATTTATTATTGAAACCTTCGATACATCCATTGGAACTATTGAAGAAGTTGAAAGTTTCTTAGGACTTCCTGTATTAGGTATAATACCATTTATTGAAATTCATGAAATTAAGGAGAAATTATCTAAGGAGGGAAGATTAAAGGAAGAGTCACTGGAATTATATTCAAACCTTATAAGTCATTTTGATCCAAAATCTTATATGGCTGAAGCATTTAGAACATTCAGGACAAATTTATTGTTTTTACTAACAGAGAAAAAAGGAAAAAGCTTTGTAATCACAAGTTCATCTCCACTGGAAGGGAAAACTACTGTAGTTACAAATCTTGCTATAACAATGGCTCAACTTGGCAAAAAGGTATTACTTGTAGAAGGAGATCTCAGGAAACCACGTATATATAGCTTATTTGGTTTAGATAGAGAACCGGGCTTATCTGATTTACTCCTTGGGACTCATAAATTTGATGAGGTAAATAGGGGAGTATTAGATATAATAATGGGTAAGTTTGATTTAGACGATGTTGTAGTTACACCAGGTCTTGATAATCTAAATATAATAACTTCAGGAACACTCCCCCCTAATCCTTCAGAGCTTTTAAACTCATCAAAGATGGTAGATTTTATAAATGAGGTTAAAGATAAATTTGATATAGTTCTATTTGATACCCCACCACTTCTTCTGGTCACCGATGCCGCTATATTGGCTTCTAAAGTAGATGGAACAATATTAATATATGAAGTAGGTAAAGTTGCAAGAATGGTCCTTAAAAGGGCAAAGCTACACTTAGAAAATGTCAAAGCTAATATATTGGGAATTGTTTTAAATTCTTTAAAGTTAGAGGTTAGTCCAGAATATTTTAAATATGCATTCCAACATTATTATGGAGAAAAGAAGAAGGGGTTAAGAAAAACACTTATTGATAAATATCTTAGGAAATATATAAAAAGGGATATAAGTTTAGGTTTAAAAGACATTATAAAAGGATTTATTCTATTTATATCTACCATAATTATAATAATTGGCATTTTATGGCAAATGGAATTTATATAGGGATAATCAATTTAATGATTCTGTAAAGTCTCTAATTCTTCTTATAAGTTTTTAAAAAGAGAGCATTCTTCAATTTCTAAATATAATCTGATGGTCTAAACTCTCTTAAAAACTATTTAGCCCATATAGCCGAAACTTTTCCTATAACTATGATTTCATCTCTCTGATTAGTAGTAACAGTTTCAAATATGACCCATTTCCTATCCTTCTTAATATATTTATCTATTACATGTGATTTTGTGGTTAATTTATCTCCTTCTATAGCAGGCGTTATAAACTTAAACTCCTGCTTGGCATGAATCCCTCCTGGAGGAACAACTTTAAGTATTTCCTGGAGGGTATAGACTGCTGCCATTGTTGGAGGAGAAATTACACCTTTATATCCATCTCTTTTAGCTTCGCTTACGTCTCTATATAATGGATTATCATCATCAACAGCTTCAGCATATTTTTTAATTATTTCTCCCTTTACTTCATAAGCAGTAGAAGGAAGTTGATCTCCTATATTTAGATCATCAAATAATAATTCCCTTTTCCCTTCCATCTCAGATTTCTCCTTTTATTTTAATTTAAAATTGAACATAACCCTTGGTCCTAAAGGATGTGGGTCATTGGGTATTTCGTAAACATTGAGTTCCACTTCTTTTCCAATATCAATCTCTTCAGGCTTACAGTCCACAGTAGCAATAAAGCTAACACCTTCAGGAAATTCGATAACTGCAAAAATCATGGGGGCTTTAAATCCAGCTGGAACCCCACCTTCTTGAATCGTATAAGTTCTTATTTTTGCACTCTTTGACAATTCTATCCAATCTAAATTATCTGACATACATGCTGGACAGACAATCTTAGGTGGCCAATTAACCTTTCCACAGTTTGTGCATTTCGTTGTAGTCAATTTCCCATCCTTAAGAAATTTATAGAATTTATGAATCATTGTATAATCTTCACTCTGTTGAGGATAGGGATCCATCGTAAATATATATTGCTGACTCATATCTTTTCCCTCCCATATATAATTATATGTGCGCTACCCATAGTCTCTAAGGTCATGCTTAATCCTATCTTCGCATCCTTCACCTGCCTCTCCTGAGCTTCATCCCTCAGCTGAAGGTAAAGTTCACAAGCCTGAGCAACCCCGGTTGCTCCTAATGGATGTCCACATCCCAACAATCCCCCTCTTGGATTTACAACCACCTTTCCACCATAGTCAGAAAGCCCTTCTTCAATAAACTTACCCCCTTCACCTTTTTCACAAAAACCAAGCTCTTCATACTCAATTATCTCTGAAATTGTAAAGCAATCATGAATTTCTGCTACATCTATATCATTTGGAGTTATACCTGCCATCTTATACGCCCTCTGAGCTGTCTCTTTCATCACAGGCCACTCAGACCAATCTGGATTCATATTGCAATAGTTGAGTCCCATAGAACTCTGAGAAGAGGCTAATACATAAACTGGCCTCTCTGTGAGATCCTTAGCCCTCTCCTCCGTTGTTAATATAACGGCTGCAGATCCGTCTGTTACTGCTGAACAATCAAATAGCTTTAATGGAGAAGATATAACCCTCGATGAAAGAGCTTCTTCTAATGATACTGATTTTGGAAACATAGCATATGGATTTTTAGAAGCATTTCTATGATTCTTTACAGATACTAATGCCATCTGTTCTTCAGTAGTGTCATACTTATACATATGGGCCTTGGCTGCCAATCCAAATAATGGTAAAGCAGAAATTCCCAAACAACCCTCCCATTCTCTATCACTCCCGGCCATAGCATGGATAAAATGCTCTTTAGCAGCAGCTTTAGGAGGAGTATACATCTTTTCTACTCCTACTACTAAGACCATTTCTGCTAATCCACTGGCAATAGCCATATAGGCAGTCCTTATTGCTGCAACACCACTTGCACATTGAATCTCAACCCTTTCAATTAAACTGGTAGGACGAACTCCACAATATTCAGCAGCCAAGGGAGCAATATGCCCTTGAAATGCAGTTCTTTCAGGCCAGACAGTAGCCAATAAAAAACCATCTATATCCTTAGGAGATATGTTGGAATTACTATCAAATACCGCTTTTGCTGCAAGTGAGATCAGCTCTCTAAAATTAGCAGGAGCTAACCCCCATCTTACCTTTGTAGGAACAGCTGCAGCAACTAATACTGGCGTTCTCATGTTTGCCTCCTTGTTAAAAAGTTTAAAAAAATAATATAATTTTACCCTCATAATATAAAAAAATATTTGTAATGTCAATATCCAAATTCCGAAAGGAGGTATAAAGGATATTATTTACAAAGTCTCACCAGAAGAAGGCATAGATAGAATGAGGAAATAGTAGTAGAAATAATATATACAAGTAAAGAGCTAAATGCCCATCTATCCTTAGTATTGCCTACATTCAATCTACCTGTGTCCTAACAACAAATATCATGTCAAGACCTGATAATGATTTTGTGTCTACAAACAGGGTAAAATATGCCTCAAATAGCTATTTTTACTTAATTTTTTAAACATTTTTTCAAATAACTTCTTAAAAAACTAATTTTTTTGACTTTTAGCGACCGAATTCAGCGGTGGTTTTAGCCATCCGCTGGAAAGGGTTGTTATGAACCATTTTTTATTTGTTTATCAAGCAACTGCTAATTTCTCTTCGTTTTGGATGATTATTTTTGGATTTGGATTTGGTGGGGGGACAGGTAATCCCTGTTCTTTCAACAACTGCACATGTTCCTTCATTCCCCACTTAGCCTTATAAATACAATCCTCTATAGAGTGTCCTATCCCTGAAAACCCCTCTAAATCTGGCGAATAAAATCCAAAATAATCAGGTTCTTCCGTAGCTTCAATTATTAATGAATATTCTAACTCTATCATCTTCTCACCCCTTTACTTCTTTTTTATACCTGCTGCTTTAAGTATAGCATGGCATGTGCCTTTAGGAACTTCCTTTGAGCCATGAAAGTCAACCCGAATTAATTTATCCCATCCAGATTTACCATAATATCGTATTGAACCTTTCTCCTTTACTATTCTGAATCCTTCTTGCTCAAGAAGTCTAACAAGCTCACTGAATTTCATATTATCTTTATTTTACAATAACGATTTCTATACTATTAAATAATATAATAAAATTAACACCAAAAGACAAGGATAGATTAATCATTCTTTATAAAGAATAAAGAGGAGGTTTTAAGAAAATGAAATTTAAGAAGTATCAGGAGAAGAAGAAAGAGATATCGGGGAAGGTAGCTTTAACATGAAGACATAAAAAAAACAGGGCTTCCGTTCCGGTATCAGAAAAGTTCAGAACCTCGATAATGATTTTGTGTCTACAAACGGGGTAAAATATGCCTAAAATAGCTATTTTTACTTAATTTTTTAAATATTTTTTCAAATAACTTATTAAAAAACTAATTTTTTTACTTGACTTTTAGCAAGTAGCTACGGCTCAGGGGCGGCAAACATACGGAGCAACCAACCACGAATTACCACCAAACGTTATGCGGGGCACTGACCTGAAAAAACGCCGTGCTGTTTGCCGTCCCTTGCAGCCGATTGTTAGGCCTACGTGTCGTCGAGAATTCCTGCTGCAACGAGGTCTCTTTTTATTTCAACCACTTTCTCTGAGATATTTTTATTAAACCTTTTCTGAATAATTCCGCCAAAATCAGAAAAAATGGATGTTCCCTCTTTTAGAAGAAGCATTGCTCCTGAGCGCCCCAACCTACCACAAAACCATCCTATTTCGTATATGACGTTCGGCCGAGCCTGAAGATAGACTTCACCATTTGTAGAGATCTCGTCATCTGGCGTAAATACTGCAATAGCATAGCTACACGTTTGGGCGTAGTGTTCAAATTTTTAAATCACAGTCTTACAGCCAGCATCGGGGTGTTCCTGCAACACTATAGGATTAAGCATGAATTCAGACTGCACAATGTCTTTGAGTTCTCTCCATTTTGCTTCGTCACTGCCGTGTATGATAAAAATATTCTCTCTATGGCGAAGACTTTCTTCTGCTTTTTTTCGGACAAATAGTTCTGGATTTCGATTGAAACGAGTTAATGCTGCTCGTACTACACATAAAATATTTTCAACGGATTTGTATGATGGAGATCCAACGAAATTAGAGATACCTTCATAAAACTCACCAACAATCTGACTTGAATAGCTGTTCTGTCCTAGGGTATCGTTGAACAAATCAACTAACTCTCGTACGTATTGTCGAAAGATCGGATCGTCACCACGTCCAATGTGAATCCCATCACGACTGCGTGTAAAACGAGAAAGAATTCCCGCCAACTCGGACTCATATCTCTTAATTTCATTGATAATCTGATTTGCATCCATAGCGTTTATATTTGCAGGCCTAACATTACTTTTTATCTTTATTCTACTTTTATCAAATATTATAAAATAACAAAATAAAAATCAAGAGATTTTTTATCAAATTTCTCTTGAAAAGTACTATAATTTTATATATAAGTGTTGAAATTTTAATATATATTGATTCAGTTTAATTTTGCCAATATGTTAAAAGAGTTTAAAAAATTTCTGCTTCAAAAAGGTAGAGTGAAGAAAAATCAAATCCCTTATTATTTAAAGTGGGTAGGAGAGTGCTATGCATTTCTTAATATTACTCATTAGATTTTTCTCTTTTTTATCTCTTTTACAATTTCTTCAACAGAATATTTATCTTGCCACTTATGCCTGTCTATTGTATAATCTCCTTCTCCTTTTTCGAGTTCTTGAATAAATCTTATAAAATCTGTTACCCCTAATTCCTTTGCCAAAATTTTATATCCTTTTTTGTAAATTTCTATCCCACTCTTGTAATCAATAGTTTTCTCCATAATACACCTCTTTTATCCAATCTAATGGATTCTTTATCTCTATTTTTAAATCTTTTATCCTCTTTACATTTCTTAAAAACTTTCTATCTACTGTTAATATTATATCAGATTCCTGTTCAGCACATGCTAAATGTAGAGCATCAAATGATTGTAACCCTAACTTTTCAAAATGTTTAGCTCGTTTCTCTATCTCTTCATCTATCCGAATAATAGACCTGGCAATCTGTTCTAAACTTTTTAACTTCTCTCTTCTTAAAATGTCAGGAGTTTTTTCTATCTCAAATTTTAGAATCTGACTCAATATTAATGTAAAAACTCCTTGTTCACACAAAGAAAGAATAATTTTTACAGCCTCGGCCTCAAGATGAACAATTGGGTTGCTCTGTTCATCAAAAGGTCTATTGAAGCAACAACAATCCATATAAATTTTTATTTTTCTCATCTAACGATTTCTATACTAAATAATATAATAAAATTAGCACCAAAAGACAAGGATAGATTAAATTATTCTTTATAAAAAATAAAAGATGAGGTTTTAAGGAAATGAGAGTTAAGAAGTATCAGGAGAAGAAGAAAGAGATATCGGGGAAGGTAGTAATAGGTATTGATTCTGGTAAAGAAAGGCATCAAGTAGTAAAATATGCCTCAAATAGCTATTTTTACTTAATTTTTTAAATATTTTTTCAAATAACTTATTAAAAAACTAATTTTTTTACTTGACTTTTAGCACCGCAAATCAGCCGCCGACAAAGGAAGTCAGCTACATTTGTCTTGTTAGTGTAGTTGTTTAGTAAAATCACTTTTCAGGAAGCAACTCTTTTGCTTTTGCTAAGTTGTCTTTAATTTCGGATATATATTGTTCAGCAAAACTGGCACCTACAGCAAATTCATTTCTTTCCATATTGAAATTTATTAAATCGAACCTATAATATATCAAGTGGAGAATTTTCAATAATTCTAAGTTTTTTTCATTTTTGCACAATTCTAATTTTACAGAATCCCAAAAAGAAATATAAACTCTTGAAAAAGAAACTTGATTCTTCTTTTTCATCCTTATCAAACCCTCACATCTTTCAATTCCTTCCTCTATTTCCTTAATTAATGCTTGAATGATTTTGTTAGCTAATAACTGATTATTTTTCCTATCCCATTTTCTTCTTATAAATTCGGCTAATATGCTTAAAATAAATCCAATAATCGCACCAATAACAATTAAACCTATTTCTTCCCAAGGCATATTTAAAAATTTACATATTATTGTTGGACCAGCGCTAAGATGATTCATTTGATACCCTAACGATTTCTATACTAAATAATATAATAAAATTAGCACCAAAAGACAAGGATAGATTAAATCATGTAAGCATCTCTTTTTCCGTGATAACATTATGCAGCATATCTTACCACCTCTTTTCTATGTTCTTGCCAATAAGTTGTAGATTGTCAAGGATTTTGACCCCTTTTCTGCAAATAAAATTGACCCCATTAACT
>CAZCTP010000073.1:0-14764 GCA_964501575.1 uncultured Thermodesulfobacteriota bacterium | reverse complement strand
CTATAGTTATCTTTTTCAAGTCTCTGAAGCATTGCCCTCCCTCGGGCAATGCTTCCCTCACTCATTACCTTAATCTTTACTAACTTAACTGTACCACCATCTGCTTGAACATTTCCAAAACTCCAGTAAAAAAAATCTTGACAGATATTAACTAATGTATATATATTTATAAAGAAAATAGAACATTATAATGTTAATACTATACAAATTCAGGGTGCGATGGACTGAAAGGAGGTGGAATATATATGAATGTGTTGAATTAAGATCTGAAGTTATAAATCTT
Organism: uncultured Thermodesulfobacteriota bacterium; assembly: GCA_964501575.1. Classification (GTDB taxonomy): domain Bacteria; phylum Desulfobacterota; class CAZCTP01; order CAZCTP01; family CAZCTP01; genus CAZCTP01. Next base: position 14,481 of record CAZCTP010000073.1, on the reverse strand, counting down.
AAGGATATGAATCTTAAAGAAAAGGAGGTAATTGATGATTAAGAAGATTTTGGTGTTAGTTAGCATATTCTCTTTCTCAATATTTCTGTCTATTTCTAAGGGAGATTCGGGTTCAAAGGGAGAATATGTGGGTATGGATACGTGTATTCAATGCCATGAGGATTTAGGTAATAATTTTAAGAAGACCCCTCATGGGAAACCCAAGTTTGAAATGCTCAGTGATAAGGGCTGTGAAACCTGTCATGGTCCAGGAGAACTTCATGCTAAGAGAGAAGGAGATAAAACTAAGATAATAAGGATACAGACCCTTACTCCAGAGGAGAGAAATAATATATGTCTTAAGTGTCATGAAAAGGGGAATAGAATATACTGGAAGGGGAGTATTCATGAAACAAGAAATATATCATGTACTGACTGCCATTCCGTACACAATTCAAAGTCTGAAGATAGACTGCTTGTGAAGAATTCACAGACTGAGGTATGTGGTAAATGCCATAAAGATGTAAAAGGGAAATTAATGAGGGCATCTCACCATCCTATCAGAGAAGGTAAGATGAAATGCACTGATTGTCACAATCCTCATGGGAGTATAACCCCAAATCTAATATCTGCAAATTCCATAAATGAGAAATGCTATGAATGTCATGCAGAAAAGAGGGGTCCATTTCTATGGGAACATCCACCTGCAAGGGATAATTGTGATAATTGTCACGAACCCCATGGTTCCAATCATGAGAAGCTTCTTGTTGCAAAGAATCCATTTTTATGCCAGAGATGTCATTCAAATAGAAAACATAGAGGAAGGTTATATGATGGTAAGCCATCCTCTTTCTCGAGATTTGTGTTTAATAGGTCATGTTTGAATTGTCATCCATTGATCCATGGGAGTAATAGTCCAGCAGGAACATATTTCGGAAGATAGGAGGTGCTTTTATGAAGAAATATATTTTATTAATTATGATTTTAGCTATATCATTGGTTAATATAAGACCTTTGAAGGCTCAAGATGACTGGAAACTGGAAAAGGCAGATATAAATATTGGAGGGCAGACAACAAACGCTGATAAGGACTCTGCAAAATTTGAGGAGTATAGAGAGGTTCCGGATGGGACTATCGTTCCCAAGTTTAGGATAAGCCTTGAAAACAAGAAGGGAAATTATTATCTGGATATGAGGGGTAAGAATGTTAGCAGGGATGATGAGAATTATCTATTTAGATTCGGGAGATATGGGTGTTATGACCTTGAGTTTGAATGGAATGAGATTCCTCATAACTTCAGTAAGGATGGAAGAACTATATTTACAAGACAGAGCGAGGGTGTATATACAATTAGTGATGAGATTCAAAGAACCCTTCAGACAGGAGTTATTCCTATAGATAATTTCCTTTCAGATGCTAAACTAATAGACCTTGAATTAAAGAGGGAAAAGGCAAGGGGGTCATTTAGATATACACCAATCCTTCCCTTAAATATAAAGTTAGATTTTTCATATGAGAAAAGAGATGGTGGAAGGCCAATTGGATCTACTTTTGGAGAAGGTAATATTACAGAACTTCCAGAGCCAATTAAATATAGGACTACTGATTTGGGTCTTAGTGCCGAATATGCTAAGGATTTATGGCTGTTAAAACTTGAATATAAACTTTCTCTCTTCCAGAATGAAATTGATACACTAACATGGGATAATCCTTACAGGCTTATAGATTTAACCGTTCCAGAGGCTCAAGATTTTTCCTATGAAGCTGGATCGTCAAGAGGAAGAATGGGGCTACCTCCTGATAATACTGCGCATACAGTTTCTTTAACAGGAATGTGGAAGGCATTAAAGGCTACTAGGATATTTGGAACAGTTTCATATAGTTTATGGAAGCAGGATGAAGATTTTATACCATATACAATAAATAGTGTAATATCAACTCCACAACTTCCAAGGAATAGTCTTGATGCAGAAATGAAGAATCTACTTCTAAATTTTGGCATAAATAGCCGTGTAACAAAAGATTTTTCTATAAACGCAAAATTTAGATATTATGATATGAATAATGATACACCAATATTAGAGTTCCCTGGACAGGTCTTTTATGATGCTGTATGGGAGGATGGAGGTAGGAAAAATCTTCCTATAGATAGAACAGAAAAACAAGGAAGTATTGAACTTACATATAATCTTCCCATGAGAAGCTCTGCAACATTCGGTTATACAAGAGAGGATGTAGATAGAGATTATGAAGAAGCTCATAGAACAACAGAGGATAAGTATAAGTTTTCAATAGATAGTCATTTAACTGATTCAGCTATGTGTAGACTTTCCTATGAGCATTCTAGAAGGGGCAGTGATTATAATTCCAATATTCCAGCTATATTGGGCCATGTTCCTTCAGGTACATCGGATAATCCTCCTGGATTGAGAAAGTATTTTGAAGCAGCTAGGAATAGAGACGAAGTAAAATTATTCCTTGACTTTGATCCTACAGATAGTCTGAGTATTTCTACTTCTTATTTATATGGGAACGATGACTATAACGGATCTATGTATGGATTACATAATGATACCAATCATGCTGCCTCTTTAGATCTAAACTATAGTCCAAATGATAAACTTTCTTTATATGGTTTCTATAGCTTTGAGGATCATGATGCTGAGCAATGGGCAATGGAGCATAATACAAGATCTCCATCCTTAGACCCCGGAGATAATTGGAGAGCTAATACAGAAGATAAGGTCAATACTATTGGTGCAGGAATTCAGGCTTCTCTGATTCCTGATAAACTTAATTTTGATAGCTCCTATAGCTATTCAAGGGCAAGAGCAAAAATATCTCTCTATAGCCCGCCAGGTGGAACAGGTAAACATACTAAAAATGATCCAGCACTTGATTTTCCAGAGCCTGATAATACAGATCTTCATATCCTTCAATGTAGGTTTAACTACCTATTAAGAAAAAATGTCAATGTTACACTCGGATACTGGTTTGAGAGATATAACCTTGATGATTATGCAAAGGAGAACCTGAATTTAAGCATGCCTGGAGCTCTTTTGCTCGGAGCATTTAATGATGATTACAAATATCATGTTGGTTATTTGATGGTTAGCTTTAAGTGGTAAGCTATATTAGGGGGTTTTGTCCCCCTGATATGTTTTTTTCTTTATAGCTTTTTGTAAAATCTATTAATGAAGCAAAAGAGATATTTCCCTTTTCTTATTCTCTTAATAATCTCTACAATAACATGGATTATATATTATAAAATATATTTTATAGGTCTTCTCTGGTCTGATTCCTTTGATTATGCTCAGATAGCGAGGAATATATATCTTGGGAATGGATTCTCAACGGATATTTTAAGGCCCCTCTCTTTTAGATATTTTCAATATTTACCCCACCCTGAGTTAATAAGACCCCCTTTATATCCCTATACTTTAGCTTTATTCTTTTCAATGTTTGGTGTTAACGATTTTTCATGTGCCCTATCATCAGGGATCTTCTTTATTTTAGCTATTCCTCTTTTATACATGCTTGGGAAGGAGATGTTTAAAAGAAATGATATTCCACTACTTGCAGTGATAATGGTCCTCTTAAATAAGAGTATTCTTGAGCTTAGTATTACCTGTAGTGCTGATATGATGTACACTTTTTCTATAATCTTAATACTCTATATCGCTATAAAATTTAAGGATAGAATTTTCTTATTAGGAATACTCTTGGGGATATCCTATCTTATAAGGAATAATACTTTAATTTTTATCCCGGTATGGATTATCTATATATCAGAATTCAGTATTAGAAGAACCTATATAAATATTAAGAATATCGGCATCTTCTTATCAGGATTTTTTATAGGTATAAGCCCATATTTTATAAGAAATCTGATAATTATTGGCAATCCTTTTTTTACACTATATAAATATAGTATACTTACGTATACAAAGAGTTTTCATTTTTTTGATGTATGGAGAATTATAAATCCCCCTTCACCATTTAAACTATTAATTTCAAATCCATCTGAACTTCTTGGAAAATCTATATTTAATATCTGCAGGATAATATTTCAAATTTCTCCTGCAAATATATTCATATTATTGATTGTATTAGGAGGAATACTCATACCTGTATACTCTAAAAAAATTAGTAATATTAAAATGCTAATTTTAGGAATGATATTAATAGAGTTAATAATAATTATTCCTTTATTTTTATTTGAAATGCGTTTTATACAATTCCTCATTCCAGAATTGCTCTTATTTTCGTCATATCTTATTTTAAAAAAGAGGGTATTAATCCCTGTAATTATTGGGCTTTTATTCTACATTTCTCCATTTTACCTCCCGATTTTTAAGGGTATAGAAAAGTCGCCAAATCCCTATATAGAGTTTGGAAGATTTGTAAGGGAGAATACAGAAGAATCAGATGTGATTGCAAGTGATCTTTCATGGGCTATTTCATGGTATGGAGATAGAAAAACAGTATGGTATCCATTAAATTATAATGTTATTAAAAGGATAGATAAAAAGCTCAGAATAGATTCTATTGTGGTTACCAGTTATATATTATTACCAGACAAAATTCCTAAGAAGGCTCCAGAATGGATAAAAAAGAAAATTGCAGAAAGAAGTTATGAAGATAAAAGATTATGGCTAAATCTTCTTTATAATCCATACAATTTATACATGAACTTTAAAGTGAAAGATACATTTAATTTTGGACATATATATGGGAAATTATATATTAAAATTCCTTAATATATTGAATCCTTAAGTAACAATTTCCTAACTTCCTGACTCATTGAGAGATAAATCATATATATTTGAGTCAAATTCAATAACCTTTCTAAAATGAAATCCATAGATTGCAAGGGTCACGGCTTCAGGGAAGGCTTTAGGATATTTAAACAGCCCTTTTATAATAGTTTTCCAATAATATTTTCTCTCTTTCCATAATACTCCTAAAAACCATATAGACTTAATAAAAGCTTTAAAATCATCAATAAGAGGCATTCTTCTTCTCCTTGAAGGTTTGTATTCTTTTAGAAAGGTAAATATTCTCTCATAATATTCCTGAGGGGAATATATTGTATCAAGAATCCTTTTATAGCCGTTTATAAGAACCTTATAATCCATCTTTGGAATAAAATTTAACGAACCATCGGTATTATTGCCGGAACTGTTATTTATTAGCCGTCCTTCATTCTTAAGACGATTATACAATTTAGTTCCTGGTATAGCGTTCAGAAGTCCGACCATTGCAGTAACAACCCCACTATTCTGAATGAAATTAATCTGCTTCTCAAAGATAGATGGTGGATCGCTATCAAAACCTACAATAAATCCTCCCAGTACTTCCATGCCATAATTCTGGATTTTCTTTATCAGGTTTAACATATCAAGCTTTTTATTCTGAATCTTATTGCATTCTTCAAGGCTTTCTTCTAAAGGAGTTTCAATACCGATAAATACTTTGTTAAATCCTGCTTCAATCATTAGCTTCATAAGTTCATCATCATGTGCAATATTTATGGATGCCTCTGTAAAGAATGAGAATGGATAATTCCTTTCTCTCATCCACCTGATTATGGATGGTAAAAGTTTTTTAACTTTTGCCTTATTCCCTATAAAATTGTCATCCACAATAAATACCGGCCCCCTCCATCCTCTATCATATAGAGTATCCAATTCTTTAATTAATTGATCCTCATCCTTTGTTCGAGGTATACGTCCATTTAATTCGATTATATCACAAAATTCACAATCAAAGGGACAGCCCCGAGAATACTGTATAGGCATTGTTGCATAGTTTCTCATATTAATAAGATCCCAAGATGGGATAGGTGTTTTAGTAATATCAGGCTTCACGTGTGAACTATAAATCTTATTTGCACAACCATTTTCAAGGTCTTTTAAGAATAAAGGGAGAGTTATTTCAGCTTCATTCAACACAAAATGATCTACCCCATCAAATTCTTCAAATCCAGCAGTAAATAACGGTCCCCCAGCAACAATCTTAACATCAAAGTCTTTACATCTTTTAATAAGCTTTTTTACAGATTCCTTCTGGACGATCATAGCACTGATAAAGACATAATCTGCCCACTTAAGATCTTCATCCTTTAATGCAGTAATATTCATATCAATGAGCCTCTTTTCCCATCCCTCTGGAAGTAGTGATGCCACTGTCAATAGACCCAAAGGAGGATAGGCTGCTTTTTTAGAAACAAGTCTTAAAACATGTTTAAAACTCCAGAATGTAGCAGGATATTCTGGATAGACTAAAATTACTTTCTTATTATAATCCATATTCCCTCCATTTCTTTCTTATTTTTTCTAACATTTCAGAGGACGTAAGAGCTTTTGGTGGGTGCTTCTGCCCTCTCCATTCCTCCCTTGGTTCCCATTCAAATGGCCATGTAGCATCAATGAGAACCCTATCCCAACTTCCTATATCAGCCTGATGAACAAAATCGGGATTAACACTCGGATCAAGAGGTGAACCAAGTGTGTTAGGATATATTGTAATATCCCTTGCCCCTCTTGTTCTATGAGCAATGGCAGCATTAACCTTTTTAAGATTAAAGATATCTACATCTGAATCTACAACAATCACGAACTTACCCATCATAGTAAATTCTTGAGTTCCCCAGATCTGGGATGCAATCTGTTTTGCATGTCCATAATGCTTTTTATTAATAGATACAAACACATTTGTCCAGAATGTATCAGTATCTGTCCATACTCCGGTTATACCCTCTATTCCTGCAGATTCAAGATGATTCCATAAAATTGCACACATTTGAAGTTGACAGGCATATTCTGAGTCGGATGGAGCCAGATGGGGTCCTGTTACCCCGGGGATTGTCCAATATAACGGATCATTCCTGTAAGATATACAACTTATATTTAATACCGGTGCCATATTCTTCTTTGTTAAGGATGTATAATATCCGGTATATCTTCCAAAAGGCCCCTCTTCTCTATATGTGTTAGGATCAAGATTCACAGTTCCTTCTATTACTATCTCTGAATTGGCTGGAACCTCTAAGTCAAGCGTTTCACATTTTACCATCTCTACAGGCTCTCCTCTTAATGCACCGGCCATATCAAACTCATTTACTCCCGGTTTAAATGGAGCACATCCAACTATAGCTGTTAATGGCTCACAACCTATAGCTATTGCATAGGGCATGGGTTTATTTATACCCTGATATTTTCTTGCATGGATAGCCATATGTTGGGTTCTAACAGGAGATACGCTTATAATATTCCTTTCATATAGCATTGAATTATACATCCCTACATTGATCCATCCTGTTTCTGGGTCTTTTGTAATACAGCACTGCCATACCGAATATCTTCCACCATCGTCAGGATTTATCTTTATTATCGGAAAATCAAATATATTTACATCATCTCCTTTTTTTATTACCTCTTTGCATGGACCAGTAGAAACAAGAATGGGCTTTATAGGATGTTTAATTCTGTCTCTATAAATATTTAGCAATTCTCTCGGTCCGGTTTCTTTAGGAAGGCCAAAAGCCAGAGCCATTCTCTGCCACCCAGAAAGTAAATTTAAAGCAACCTTCCTTCCGGCTTTTTTCTTATAATCCCTAATATTCTCAAATATCAAAGCAGGTGAATTCCTGGTTACAGCCTCCTTCCCTATTGCTGATATTTCATCCTTCCAATCCACCTCTACCTTTATTCTCTTCAGATCATTAATCTCTTCTAATTTGTCAACAAATTCTTTAAGACTCCGATAAGTCATGATTATATATTCCTCACTTATATTATATTAAGAAGTTTTCCAACCTTTCCCATTACGTCCAATACCTCATCTAAATGTTCTTCTTTATGGGTAGCCATAAGACTTGTTCTTAAGAGCGACATACCTGGAGGAACTGCAGGACTTATAATAGCATTCGTATAAACTCCATTCTCAAATAAAGCTTTCCATAAAGCGAATGTTTTTTCATCATCGCCTATAATTATAGGTATTATAGGAGTTTGAGACTCACCAGTATTAAATCCAAGTATATTATATCCGGCAAGCATTTTTTCTCTATTTTTCCATATCCTTTCTCTTCTTTCTGGTTCACTTTCTATAATATCTAATGCTGATAAAACTACAGCCACAGATGCAGGAGGCATACTAGCACTAAATATTAGAGATCTTGCATTATGTTTAACATAGTTTATAACCTCTTCACTGCTTGCAATAAATCCACCAAGCGAGGCGAAAGACTTGCTAAATGTACCCATTATTATATCAACCTCTTCTTCTACTCCGAAATATTCTGCGGTACCTCTTCCATTTTCGCCCAAAACCCCGATACCATGTGCATCATCTACCATAAGCCTTGCATTATATTTCTTACATAATCTTATTATTTCTGGAAGCAGAGCAAGGTCTCCAAGCATACTAAATACACCATCTACTACAACTAATTTCCCATGGAAATCCTCAGAATTTTTTAGTATTCTTTCTAAATCTTCCATATCATTATGCTTAAATTTTGCTGTCTTACCAAAAGAGAGTCTGCAACCATCAACTATACTTGCATGATTCTGTCTATCAATAATTACCAAGTCATCTTTACCTACAAGAGCTGATATGGTTCCAAGATTTGTAGTAAATCCGGTACTAAATACTAATGCAGCCTCTTTCTTTAAAAATTTGGCAAGTCTTCTTTCTAATTCTAAATGAATATCTAGTGTTCCATTCAGAAATCTTGAACCAGTACACCCTGTTCCATACCTCTTTATAGCTTCTATAGCGGCTTTTTTTACTCTTGGATGGGAGGTAAGTCCGAGATAATTATTTGATCCTATCATTATTACCCTTTTCCCTTCGATAAATACAACACTATCCTGCTGCGATTCAATAGCCTTAAAAAAAGGATACTTACCAGAAGCCATAACCTCTTTAACTATTGTATAATTTTTACATTTATCGAAGAGATCCATTATCAACCCCTTTTATTTTTAAAATGTATTCTGATAGAATATAATAATTGTTAAATATTAATTTGTCAATTAAAAATGAAGGTACTTATTACAGGTGGAAATGGTTTTATAGGTAGTCATCTTGTAGAAGCTTTATATAAAAAGGATTATGAAATAATATGTATTGTGAGAAAAAGTAGTAATCTAAAGTGGATTAAGAATATTCCTGTAAAGTTTATCTATGGTGACATAACTAAGAAGGAATCTATTGGTAATCTTATTAAAAATGAAAATATAGATTATATATATCATGTAGCAGGAATAACCAAAGCAGTTAACTATAATTTATATGAAGAGGTTAATTTTATTGGTACAAAGAATCTTTTAGATGCTGTAAGTAGCAGTCCTAACAGGATAAAAAAGTTTATTTATCTGAGCAGTCTTGCAGCAGCAGGTCCATCAAAGGATGGTTCTTTAATTAGGGAGGATTTTCCATCCCATCCTGTATCTAAATATGGAATGAGCAAGAGAAAAGGAGAAGAGATAGCGATTTCATATATGGAAAGAATTCCTGTTACCATAGTGCGACCTACAGCTATATATGGACCAAGAGATAGAGATTTGCTCCAGATGTTTAAGTTAATAAAAAAGGGTATTATTCCTCTTATAGGTAAAGAGAGATATATAGATCTATGTCATGTGGAAGATCTTATTAACGGAATTATTTTGGCTGGCGAAAAGGACTCTTCTAAAGGTAATATATTCTTCATATCAAGTGGAAAGGTGTACCCCTGGAGTTATATAGGAAAGCTCTCTGCTTCTATAATGGGAGTAAAGGCAAGGGTGGTTCATATACCTATATCTTTTCTCTATGCTACTGCAATGGTTTCTCATATATGGGCTAAAATATTTAATAATCCTACAATTATAAATATGGATAAGTTTAAGGAGATTAAGGAAAGGTATTGGATATGTGATATAAGCAAGGCTAAAAGTTGTTTGGGTTATGATCCAAAAATATCATTGGAGGATGGATTCAGAGAGACATTCACTTGGTATGAGAAGAATGGATGGCTTTAAGAATTTCATTAACTCTATTTATATAGGTATCATGAAGATCCTTTAAAGCTTCTTTACCCTCTTTGCTATCTTCTACATTTGGGATAAGAGCATTTCCTGAAATTCCTATTCTTTCAAATTTATTTTTTAATTCTTTTCCTATTTTAACTATCATTTCTTCTCTTTCTTTCTTATAATCCGCACCGAGAAGAGAAATAGTTTCCTTTTCTTTAGTGAAGTCCTTACCCTTTAAAAGACTTATAGCAGAAAAGATATTTTCGTTATTATTAAGCAAACTCACATTTTCAACCAATCTATATATAGTAGCATCTTTTAAAGCTTCATCATTATCTATATTTTTTAGAAGATCATCTATATTTATATCACGATTTATATATTTTCTTACCAGAATACTCGCTTCCTTAAGCTTCTCTTCCCTTTTCCAGTGCTTAAGCTCATCTGGCGACATTGTGAGATCTTTAGTCTTATCTAAAATAATCTCTAATGTACTCTTTATTTCTCCCATTATAAAAAGTCGAAGAATGTAGCTTCTATAAACCCAAAATTTCTTTTTATCCTATCCCTCCCCTTTAAAATATCACCATGTCCGCATAATAAATATTCAATATCAAGATTTGAAAGTCTTCCTATACTCTTTTTTAAAAGTTTTCCATCTCCACCAGGGAAGTCTGTTCTTCCAACTCCTCCTGCAAATATTACATCTCCTGAGATAAGAGTCTTATTTTGAGGCCAATATATGCATATAGAACCTGGGGTATGCCCAGGAGTATGAATTATCTGGAATGTGTTATCTCCTACTTTTAACTCTCCTTCTTGAAGATAAAAATCTATAGTAAAAGAGGGCAACTCTTCTCCAAATATAGGGTAAACTTCTTTAAAATATACATCTTCCTCTTTATTTAAAGCTTTTAGAGTACTATTCCATCTCTTATTTCCATTTGCTTCTATATGATCGGGATGGGAATGGGTAGTTATTATAAGAGATATATCTTCTGGGTTGATGCCATCTTTATCCATTAGTTCAACTAACCCTGTTAAAAATCTGTCATGACCTGGGTCTATGAGTAAAGGGATTTCCCCTCCTATTATATAACTATTACAATTATTTTCCATTACATCATTCCATATATAGCCATATAAATTATCAAATATTTTCATAGATTAGGCGTCAAATTTAGGAATGGGGATCTTAAAAAACTCAATTCCTTCATTTCTCAATTCCTCTTCCTCTTCTGCTGTTGCAGTTCCTCTTATATTCCTTTTCTCTGCTATACCATAATGTATCTTCCTTGCTTCCTCAGGGAATCTATCTTCAACATTTTCAAAATTTTCTTCCAGAAATTTCTGAAGTTTTTCATATACATTTACTTTATTATAATTACTTTTCTTCTTTATAGAGCATCTTGTTACTATAATATCAACATTATTACTGTTACATACAGGGCAATTTAAAAGTTTTTTCTCCTTCTGCTCCTCATATTCTTCCATGTTCTTAAACCACCCTTCAAATTTATGACTATTTTCACATATCAAATCGTATATAACCATGCATAAAATAATAATATTTATTTTGAGGGCAGTCAAGTCTAAAATGATAAAGAAATTAATAAAAAAGGATTTCTTCAAAATCGTTTGTGAAGCAAGATTCATCTTAAGATAAAATAAAAAATATATTTAGTTATTTATAAAGTTTAAGAAATTTCCTTTATTGAACTTTTTAGGATTAAGAATTACATATATTGCATATTGGTTGGAGGGGTTTTTTATAACTTAGTAAAGGAATAGGATAAAGAGAATAATAAAATATTAAATGTGTTTGACATTAAATTATAAACTGTTATTATAATCTTATATGAGTCCAATATTTAGAATATCTATTTTATAAGTAGATAAAATTTATAAGGAGATAAAAATGGACTTTAGTTTTACAAAGGAACAGGAGCTATTTAGAGAAGAAGTTAAAGAATTCCTTAAGAATGAGCTGCCAATAGAAAGACAGAAAATCGGAATATGTGCTGAAGTTGATAAAGAATTTCACAAAAAATTGGCGGAGAGAGGCTATTTAGCAATATGTTGGCCCAAGGAATATGGAGGAGCTGGAAGAAGCCATATAGATTTAGCTATATTTCACGAAGAAATGGGTTATGCCAGAGCTCCCATGGGTAGTTATGTTGAAACAGTTATATTTGTTGCGCTCTCTATTATGAGCTATGGAAGTGAAGAACAAAAAAACTATTTTATTCCAAAGATAGCGAAGGGAGAGATAAAATGTTGTTGGGCATTAACTGAGCCAAATGCCGGTTCTGATGCCGCTAATATTCAGACTACAGCTATAGAAGATGGTGATCATTATATTATAAATGGAACCAAGATATTTATAAGTGGAGCGAATGTCGCTGATTGGGCGATGAGTCTTATAAGAACTACAAAGGGGTTAAAAAAGCATGAAGGCTTAACTATGTTCCTTATAGATATGAAGAGCGAAGGAATAACTGTAAACCCTCTATATACTTTAGGAGGAGGAAGGGTTAATGAAATTGTTTTTGATGGGGTTAGGGTCCCAAAAAAGAATATAATGGGAGAGAAAGATAGGGGATGGTATTTTGCAAATGTTACTTTAGATCTTGAGAGATCTGGAATAAGTGGTGTTGGAGAAATAATAAGGATATTTGAAGAATTAAAGGATTATTTAAAGGATAATAAGGATTCTTACCCTTCATGGAGATATAACTTATTAAGGCACAGACTTGCTGATATGGCTACAAAGATCGAAGTTGCAAAATTATTTTCATACAGGGTTGCATGGTTACAGGATAAAGGAGTTGTCCCCCATGTAGAGGCTGCGATGGCAAAATATTATTCAACAGAGCTCTATCAAGATATAGCAGAACTCGGATTCCAGATATTGGGTGAGAGAGGATTGCTTGAAGGATGGTATAGAAATACATGGAATTCTTCGCTAATACTTTTGAATGGTATTATACCTCAGATGTATAGGTCCAGTATGATATTAAGAGTAGCTGGTGGCAGTAGTGAGATTCAGAAGAATATTATTGCTATCAGGGGACTTGGATTACCAAGATAAGGAGGTATATATGGACTTTGAATTTAATGAAGAGCAGGAGATATTTAGAAAGTCTGTAACAGATTTTATGAATAAAGAATTTTCCTTAGAAAAGGTTAAAGAATACGAAGATATGTTTGATAAGGAAATAAACCTGGGAAATAAGGGATATCCTGCTGAACTTTATAAAAAGATGGCTGATTTGGGATGGCTTGGCCTACCATTCCCTGAAAGATATAGTGGAATAGAATGTCCATTTATATACCTGGTAGTCCTATTTGAAGAGATGGGAAAAGTTCTATTCCCTTCTCCATATCTATCCACAGTAGTTTTATCTGGGGAAGTGATATTAAGATTTGGAAACGAGAGGGATAAAGAGAAATTCCTCCCTAAGATTATATCAGGAGATATCACATTAAATATACTTAAGGATATAAATGTAAAATTGGATGGGGATAAGTTTATTATAAATGGTAGAATCCTCTCTGTTCCATATGCTGATTCATCAGACTATTTTATAATAGTTTCAAATATAGAAAAAAAAGTATATATATTTATAGTTGAATCAAAGATAGAGGGTATTAAAATAAATATTTTAAGAACTATAGGAGGGGAAAGGAATTGCGAGGTAATCCTGGATAATCTGACAGTTCAGGAAAACTCCTTGATAGCGAAATTAGAAGATAATAATGAGATAGTAAAGATATTTGATAGAGCAAAGGTAGTTAGATGTGCTGAAATGGTGGGTTCTGCTCAGGCTGCCCTTGAAATGGCCACTCAATATTCAAAGGAGAGAGTTCAATTTGATAGACCAATCGGAAGTTTTCAAGCAATATCCCATAGACTTGCTGAAATAGCAACAAGAATCGAGGGAGGAAGGTTGCTTCTCTATAAGACAGCATGGATGATCGAAGAAAATATCCCTTGTGAAAAAGAAATAGCTATGACGAAATCTTTTGTAAGTGAGGCTTATACCTATGCTACTACTGAAGGGGAACAGACAATGGGTGGATATGGGTATATGAAGGAATATAATATGCAATTATTCTATAAGAGAGCAAAGGAGAAGGAGTTTAATATGGGTGATCCTGATTTTAACAGGGAGGTAATTGCTTCTCTTATTAATATCTAGAAATCCTCCCTTATAATTAATTTATCCTTTAGAGCTTAGCAAATCTTGATGAAAGTCTGCATAAATCCTCTTTACTTAAAAGTTTGCAAGGAGAATAGTGCGGAAGTATGGAAGAACAGAAACACAGAAGGTAAACCAAACAAACCAGATAAACCAAATAAACGAAACAAACCAGATCAGCGCGGAAGAGCGGAAGGACGGAAGTTCGGAAGGCGAACAAGATTAACGAAACAAACCAGAGAAACAAAAAAACCAGACAGACGAGATAAAC
>CAZCTP010000072.1:0-14876 GCA_964501575.1 uncultured Thermodesulfobacteriota bacterium | reverse complement strand
AAAGGCATAAGGGAGCTTGACTGCGAGAGAGACATTTCGAGCAGGTACGAAAGTAGGTCTTAGTGATCCGGCGGTTCCGCATGGAAGGGCCGTCGCTCAACGGATAAAAGGTACGCCGGGGATAACAGGCTGATCTCCCCCAAGAGTTCACATCGACGGGGAGGTTTGGCACCTCGATGTCGGCTCATCGCATCCTGGGGCTGAAGTAGGTCCCAAGGGTTTGGCTGTTCGCCAATTAAAGCGGTACGCGAGCTGGGTTTAGAACGTCGTGAGACAGTTCGGTCCCTATCTGTGGTGGGCGTAGGATATTTGAGAGGGGCTGTCCCTAGTACGAGAGGACCGGGACGGACGAACCTCTAGTGTACCAGTTGTCACGCCAGTGGCAGTAGCTGGGTAGCTATGTTCGGAAAGGATAACCGCTGAAGGCATCTAAGCGGGAAACCTGCCTCAAGAAGAGATATCCCTCTGACTATGGGTGACTGTAGTCAGCTGAAGCCCCCTGGAAGACTACCAGGTTGATAGGCTGGGTGTGTAAGTGCAGTAATGCATTGAGCTAACCAGTACTAATCGGGCGTGAGTCTTGGCCATATTATCTTCTAGCCTTTAAAAACCCTATTTAATATTACAAATTTTGGAGATTTATGTCGGTGACCATGGCGGTGGGGAAACACCCGTTTCCATCCCGAACACGGAAGTTAAGCCCACCAGCGCTGATGGTACTGCACTGGGAGCGGTGTGGGAGAGTAGGACGTTGCCGGCATATTCATATTAATTTTTAATAAAAGAACCTTTGTAGGTTGCTTTAACTATCTTTCCCTTCAGAGATACTGAAGGGAAATTTTAATTTAAGGATGAATTAATTTTTGTATAGAAGTTACCAGCATTTTGGAATATAATTTATTGATATTTATCTTTTCTTTTCCAACGCCATCTTAAGGTACATCTTTGCCCTTTTATTATCAGGGTCATTCTTTAGTACCTCTTCCCATTCTCTTACAGCTGTATCTATATTCCCCTGAGAGTAAAAGGCTATTCCAAGATTTATACCTGCTTCAGGATAATCTTTCTTTATCATTTTTGCTTCTTTAAATTCTTTTATCGCTTGTCCTATGTATCCTTTATCTCTATATGTAACTCCAAGCTTTATTTTTATATCAACAAATTCTGGTCTAAGTTTTAATGCTTTTCTAAATTCATCTATTGCTTCTGTATACATCCCCATATTGTAGTATATACTCCCTAATTCAGAATGCATATTAGCAATCTTGCCTTTAACAAAAGGATCTACTTCTCCCTTTTTAAATTTTGCTAAATTTTCTGCTTTATAATATACGTTTCTTCCCTTTTCATATTCTCCCATTTCATTATATGTGATAACAAGATTTAATAAAGCTTCAGTATATCTTGGATTTATATTCAATGCCTTTTCAAAATATTCCGCAGCTTTCCCATAATCTCCATTATTATAATATATTATTCCCGAATAATTATATACATCTGCAAAATTTATATTTTTATTAATAATCTCATCAAAATATTTTAATGCTTCAGTATAATTACCTTTTAGAAATTCTCCCTTTCCAATTGAATACAATTTATTGATATCTTCATTCATTTTAATACTCCTAATAAATTAAGAAATCTCGCAATAACTCCTTCAGATTTTTTGTCTTCTGTCTCTACATTCTCTCCATGTAATCTTCTAATCCATTTCTTAGCATCGACTATGAGAGAACTTGTGGGATATTGAGAAATAAGGGTATAAAAAGCTTCCTTCGCTTTTTCATTATTATTAATATAATAATAACAACATCCTAAATAAAATAAAGTCTTTTCAACAATATGTGAAGAAGGATATTTGTCTAATATTTCAATAAATCTTCTAAGTGCAGAATTATAACTTTTTTTCTTATAATAGTAGTAACCTATATAAAACTCATGTTCAGCAAGCCTTTCTTTACAAAAGATTATTTTATCTTTTGCTAAAATAGAATATCTATCAATAGGGTATTTTTTTATAAGCTCTTCAAACGATTTTATAGCCTTTTTGGTGAAACTCTGATCTCTATCTTCAGGTAGCATTTGTTTAAAGTTACACATTCCAATTTGATATATGACATAAGGTATATATTCACTAGTTGGATGAAGTTCTTTAAAGTCCTCATAGGATTGAATAGCCTCCTCATATCTTTCTTCCTTAAAAAATGAATCAGCGATTCTTAACTCTGATAATATTGCATAATTTGAGTATGAATAACCATCTTTAACTTTCTGGAAAGACTCTCTTGCTTCTGTATAATAACCTTTCTCCATTTCTTTCATTCCATAATTATAAAGACTTTCTACGGTTTTTTTCTTCTTAGTTTTAATACCTGCACAGCTAAAAATAAATATAGATAAAAAGGATATTATAAATATCTTCCTTATCATAACCATAATTAAGTAAAGAATATTATAATAACAATAGATTGTCAATTAAATTTTCTTGGGAAGGCATGCCCATTATCAACTGGACATGGGTAATAGGTAATAAAAAATAGTACTGTTGTATATTTCAAATTTTTTATCCCACAATTTAAATAACCCACTATTCTATATCAAAAGTAGCCCTCTTTTTGCACTAAAGTTTTTTATTGCCTATGTTACTAAATTTTTAATATAATAATAACTATGGAAATTAAAAGTGATTTTTTAATAATTGGTAGTGGAGTTGCCGGTTTAAGCTTCGCTCTTAAAGTAGCTAATTTTGGGAGTGTATCTATAGTAACAAAAAAAGACTTAGCTGAATCGAGTACAAATTATGCTCAGGGAGGTATAGCATCTGTGTTAAGTGTTGAAGATAGCTTTGAATCCCATATAGATGATACACTTATAGCTGGCGCAGGATTATGCCATAGGGATGTTGTAAATATGGTTGTTAAAAATGGTCCGGAAAGGATAAAGGAACTAATTAAATTAGGAGTGAATTTTACAAAGAGAGAGATAGATAATGGATTTGAATATGACCTTGGAAGGGAAGGAGGACATTCTAAAAGAAGGATAATACATGCTGACGATCTTACTGGAAGAGAAATTGAAAAGACTCTTATAGATAGAATAAAAGAGAATGATAATATATCTATATATGAAAATTATATTGCTATAGATTTAATAACGGAGTTTAAGTTTGTTAAAAAAGGAAATAGAAACATATGCTGGGGAGCGTATGTTCTTGATAAAAATAATAAAGAGATACATACCTTTCTTGCGAAAATTACACTCCTTGCGACCGGGGGAACTGGAAAAGTTTATCTATATACAAGTAATCCTGATATTGCAACAGGAGATGGAATAGCAATGGCATATAGGAGTGGTGTCAGAATTGCAAATATGGAATTTATGCAATTCCATCCTACATGCCTATATCATCCGGATGCAAAATCTTTTCTTATTTCTGAATCTGTTAGAGGAGAAGGAGGAGTATTAAGGCTTAGAAATGGAACTCCATTTATGGATAAATATCATCCGTTGAAGAGTCTTGCTCCAAGGGATATAGTTGCAAAGGCTATTGATAATGAATTAAAGAAGAGTGGAGATGAATGCGTATTTTTGGATATTACTCATAAGAGTATAGATTTTATAAAAAGTAGGTTTCCAAATATATATAATAAATGTTTTTCCTTCGGTATAGATATTACTAAAGAACCTATACCTGTTGTACCTGCAGCTCATTACATGTGTGGAGGAATTTTAACAGATATAAATGGCTCTACCGATATAAAAAGACTCTACGCCTGTGGAGAAACTGCATGTACAGGATTACATGGAGCAAATAGATTGGCAAGCAATTCCTTGCTTGAAGCATTAGTATTTGCTGAGAGAGCAGCAAATAGAGCAATAAAAGAAGTAAAAGATGAGGATATAAAAATACCACCTATCCCACCATGGGACCCAAAGGGAGCTATTGATAGCGATGAGGCAATAGTGGTAACCCATAATTGGGATGAGATAAGAAGATTGATGTGGAATTATGTTGGGATTGTGAGATCTAATAAGAGGCTTGAGAGGGCAAGACGGAGAATTGAGCTCTTGCAGTCAGAGATTATGGAATACTATTGGAATTTTACTATTACAAGTAACCTTATTGAGCTTAGAAATATAGCAACTGTTGCTGAACTCATTATAAATTCTGCTATATTGAGAAAAGAGAGTAGAGGACTTCATTATAATATTGACTATCCTGATAGAAATGATATCGGTTGGAAAAGAGATACTATAATTAAATTTAATAAGGGATTATAATATTATCTATTACCTATTTATTTTCAATTGATATTCTTCTGGATAAACAGCTGGATTATGATCTTTACCATGACATGTTAAATAGCATTCTCCAGAAAATTGGCCTCTATCAATAAATTCAATTCTTCCCGAACTACTCGGAGATATATTAGCTCCTCCCTTTTTCCTCGAACTAAAATCGATAAGATATGGATATTTCTCACTTCCATGAGAATTATGACAAGTAATACAAGATGTCTTGACATCTACTATATGAAGACTATGTTTGCTAAAGCTCTCATCATTTAGTATACTGCTTCTGCTATGACATTCATAACACAGATCATATTGGAAACTACTTTCCATTATCCTATCAGATGTTGAGTAGTTCCTTTTCAATATATGTTCATAGGACGACCCATGGGGATTATGACAATCTGTACAATTTATAATGCTTAATGTATTGTAAGGAGATAAGAGACTCGGTACATTTCTATTTTTCCCGGGAGATTCAATAGGATGATAGGATTTATTAGCAGGGTCAAATTCCTTTTCCTTATTCCTCTGATCAAATGGAAGGTTTGCACTATATGAATGACATTTATAGCACAATTCATATTCATAAGTAATATTTCTCATTGTACTCTTTTTCTTACCTTCTCTCACATATTTATAATCTTTAAATATTACATGTCTATCATGACAATCAACACATTCTGAATGTCTTTTTTTTGAGGGATCTGTTTCAGGAAGAGTCTCCCTTGGTTCATGGATTCCAGTAATCTCAACTGGATGATGGTATGGCTTACTAAACTCTGCCTTGACATCTCCTAGATTTACTCCCTGAGATAATATCTTTTTCTCATTTTTTGACTTTTCAACCTCTTTATTATCACCGTGGCATTGATAGCATAAATTTTCTTCATACTCTGGTAGCATGGCAGAATCCCTTTTTCCATGACCCACATGGCAGCTTCCGCATCCTTTTGGAAGTTTTGTCTTATCTCCATGAATACTCTGGGCAAAAGATCCAGAAAATAGGACTATATATAAAAAGATCAGTGTAATTATTCTATATATTATGACATACACTACATACCTCAGAATATGTCGGCTTATTCCAGAAATGAATACCACTTGTAGCATAGTTACTATCGTCATGGGGGTCATGGCATGAAGTACATTGTACCTTATTATTATGATCTAACTTTACTTTTGGATCTGTTTTCATAGCATTTAAAGAATTTAGAGGACTGTCATAGAGATTATTCTCATCTATTAATGCTTGCGTAACAACAAATGATATCGGGTGGCTCCCTGATAAGTCTGTTCCTATGTAACCCCTCGATGATGGAGGCATAGTAGTAACTCCTCCAGCCATCTTTATATCTGACGCTCTACTCCTCACTGCCCCTAAAGCTACTGTACCATCATGACAACTTAAGCATAGTTTTGAAGAACCATCAGGCTCAGGAGCTTGAGCTTCTGAATCATAAGCATTTAATGTCGGTGACCAATAATTGGTATAGTTCGTTACAGCAGAAAGATCATGATTCCATAAAGGATACGCTGGACTTGCATTATGAGGAGTATGACAGAATACACATATTCCTCTTTCTGACTCTGCCTTTATAGTTCCAGGTCCCGTGATAGAAAGGTTATGCTTTGTATTTTCTACTCCTCCATAAACTACAGGTATATATACCCAAATAAAGAGAATTATAAATAAATATTTCTTCATAATTCCCCCTTAATATACTGAAATATCTGAATTCTACTATTATAGGAATCAGCTACATATATTCTGTCATCTCGATCTATAAATATACCTGATGGAAGTAAAAATTCTCCCTTATTATGCCCGGATTGACCAAAGGCAAGTAATAACCTTCCTTCTTTATTAAATATCTGAACCACATCAAAATATGAATCAACAACATATATATTCCCATCACTGTCCACAGCAATACCCTTTGGTTTTGAAAAATCACCTGTTCCATCGCCTAATCTACCAAATTTATTAATAAACTTGCCATCTTTATCGAATATCTGAACCCTGAAATTCAAAGAATCTGTCACATATAAATATTTATCATCTACAAATATATTTGTTGGATAATTAAATTCTCCATCTTTTATTCCCCTCTTTCCGAATGAAAATTTATAAGATCCGTCCGTTTGATATATAATTATCTTGTTGGCTAATGTATCTACAATATATAAATTCTCTTTATAGATAGCCATTCCTGTTGGTCTATCAAAACCTTTGATATCATACATAAATTTCCTGTTATTGTCAAATACAAACACCCTCTTAAGCAAACTATCTGATACATACATATAACCCCTTTTATCTACAACTACAGATATAGGAGACAAAAATCTCTTTTTTTTATATATTTTATCAAAATAATAATACCCCTCTTTGATAAGATCAAATATGTGAACCCTTCTTCCTCCAGGGTCAGCTACATAAATTTTCTTATTATCTACAAATATTCCATATGGTCTTATAAGCTTTATACCTTCCCTTCTACCTCCTAAATATTCCCATACTTTTTTAAACATAGATTTATTAGTATAAATATCCCCTGGACCTGAAAAAGTCCTTATATATCTTATCCTTGGCTTATAGGGAGGAGATGGCCAAAATAAGCCTTCTTTTTTATCTTTTTTTATTTCATTAGATACACATGATGATAAAAGCAATAAAAATATTACAATACAAAGCCTTTTAAATATAATTTTATTCTTTTCTGTGGAAAACATAGCTATAAAGCCTATTCCTCATATATTATCTCTATTTATGGAGATATACTAAGATAAAAGAAGGATTTAGTCAAGTAGAAAGATTACCAGAGGTAGTGTCACTACTTACCTTGTTCTATGTTTAGTTCACATTTAGAACATTGAACCTCGAACTTCTTTCTTCCGCATTAATTTGGTCTATCTCGTCTGTTTCAGCGTTTCCAAACTTCCGCGATTATCTGGTTTCTTTGGTTTACCTGGTTAATCTGGTTTGTTTCGTCTATCTGTCCTCTGGCTGTCTGCTTTCTGTTCTCCGTCTTCCGAACTTCCTCTCTATTTTTCTTGCAAACTTTTAAACAAAAGAGATTTATGTAAATTTTCTCCAGAATCGCTGTATTTTTCTCTTGACATTTTATCTCTTATTGATTATATTATAGTATAGTTATATAGTTATTAAGTTATGGAGTATATATTAAATATGATTGGAGAAAAGCTAAGGGTATTATCTGATCCTACAAGGCTTAAGATAATCCTATCCCTTAAAAGAGGAAGGAAAAATGTCTCAGAGTTAGTAAAAATAGTTGGAGGGACCCAAGCAAATATATCAAAACATCTTAAAATTCTTGAAAGGGGTGGGATTATAAAAAGAGAAAGAGAAGGAGTCAAAATCTTTTATGAAATCAAAAATATGGAAGTTTTCAAGATTATAGATTGTATATCCTCATCATTAAGAAATGAGATATTGAATAATGAGAGATTAATATTAGAGATAAGAGAGGTGTTAGAGGGGAGATGAGTTCTATAATAATGTCTATATTCATAATTTTTATATTTATCGTCAAATCTTCATCTATTATATATGGAATAGAAAAACTTACATTAAAAGATGCAATAGAGATAGCAATTAAAGAGTCACCTCTATTAAAGAGTGAAGATTCTGCTGTAAAAGAGTCAAAGGGAAAAATATCTCAGGCAAAGTCAAATCTTTTTCCAAAAGTAAATATAAGGGAGATATATACGGGGTCCAACAACCCTGTTACTGTTTTCAGTAATAAACTCAATCAGGAATCATTTGGTAAAAGGGATTTTGGTTTAGATAGATTAAACTATCCAAACTATTTCAATAATTTTAATACATCTTTTTCAATGGATTATTCTATTTACAATGGCGGAAGAGATAAACATTATATAAAATTAGCTAAAATAAATAGCTCATCTATTGAAAAGGAAAGAGAAAGAAGGAAAGAGAAACTCATATTCAGAGTTATAAAGTCTTTCAATGATATCGTTATTGCTAAGGAGAAGTTAAAAGTTGCTGAAGAATCATTAAAAATTTCAAGGGAACATCTAAATCTTGCAAATAATCTTTATAAAGAAGGATTTGCATTAAAATCTGATATTCTCTTAGCAGAGGTCCATCTATCAGAGGTAAAAGAAATGCTTATAAAAGCCAAAAATGAGCTTAAGTTCAAAAAAGCATTATTAAATAAAGAGATGGGAATTGACCAGAATAGAGAGTTTTTTATAGAGAATCCCTCTGTATTCTTAGAAGAAAATTACAACATAAATAAAATGGTATCTTATGCTTTAAATAATAGGCATGATCTCCTTTCAATAAAGGAGAGAATAAAAGCCATAGAAGAATCTATAAATATAGCGAAGTCTGATTATCTCCCTGATATTGATCTCAGGATTCAGTATGATCTAAATGATAAGAATCTGCTTGGATCTAAAGGGAATAGCTGGACTGTCGTTGGATTATTAAAGATAAATATATTTGATGGATTTTTAACCAGATCAGCAGTTAGAGAAAAAAGAGAAACTTTAAAAAGATTTATTTCTTTAAAAAAAGATATGGAGAATAGTATTGAGCTTGAGGTCAGGAGGTCTATATTGGGTATTAGAGATGCTAGGGAAAGGATAAAAGTTACAAATACTGCTATAAAAAAGGCAAAAGAAGGCATGAGGATTATTGAAAAAAGATATAAAGCAGGATTGGCAAAGATGATAGAATTGTTGGATAGTGAAGTAGCTTTATCAAGGGCCAAATTTAATAGTATTGAAGCATTATACGACTATCAAATAAGAAGGGCTCAGTTATATATCTCCATAGGTAATATAAAGAGATTTTATAAGGAGGGATAGGATGGAATTTGTATTTTTATTGCTTTCGCTACTATTTTCATTTTCCATTGTTAGTTGTAATCACAAACCAGAAGGCAATATATCACCTCCAACATTGAATATGGTAAAATTTAAAAAGATTAAATTTGAGAAAGTAATAGATCTTTACGAATCTCCTGGAAATATTAGAGCAAAAAATATAAGCATAATTTCAAGTAAGGTTAGAGGAAAAATTAAGAAGATATTTGTAGAGGAAGGAGATACAGTAGAAAAGGGAAGTCCCCTTATTTTTATTGATGTTCCTGAACTCCTTGTAGAATTAGAGAAAGGTAAGGAGATGGTAAGAGTAGCAGAGAGAGATCTTATAGCTATTAAAGAAAGAGCAAAGTTCATTAGAAGTACATATAATAGATATAAAAATCTACTCATGGATAACGCGATAACAAAGCATGAATTTGAGGATATAGAGACCCGAAAGAATATATCTGAAGAGGAAATTTTGAAAGCCGAAGCCCGCTTAAGAGAAGCTAAAAAAGAGCTTGAAAGGAGAAAAATCCTTTACAGTTATACAAAGATTCTATCTCCTATAAAGGGCTTAGTAACAGAGAAGTATAAGGATATAGGAAGTATGGCAAATATAGGGGATCCAATCCTTAAGATTGAAAGTAATAAAAATTTTAGGCTTGAAGTATCTATTGATGAAAAACTTGTTAATAAAGTTAAAGTGGAGGAAAGGATTCCTGTAATTATAGAAGCTATTAATAAGAAAATAGAAGGAAAAATATCTAAAATTGTCCCATCTATTGATTCTATGACTCGAACATTTATTATAAAGGTAAATATCCCTGATAATTATAGAGTAAAATCAGGAATGTATGGTAAAGCATTAATCCCCGTTGGGGAAAAAAAAGTGATACTTATTCCAAAATTTTCCATAAAAAAGGTTGGACAACTTTCTGGAGTGTACACTTTAGAAAATAATAATCTTATAAGATTAAGATTTATTAAGACTGGGAAGGTATATGGTAATAATATTGAAGTACTTTCTGGATTAGATATTGGAGATAAGATTATTACCTATCCATTAGATAAGGTTTTTGATGGTATTAGAGCTAAGAAATCTTATTCTGTTGACGTAAGTTCTTAATAAAAGATAATGAATCAAGAGGTTAAAAAGATGAAGGAACATCATCTTATTGAAAGAATCACAAGGGCTTTCATAGATTCTAAGATAACCCCTCTTTTTATAATTGCTGCTCTATTTCTCGGAATATTTTCAATACTTAAAACTCCAAGAGAAGAAGAACCTCAAATAATTGTGCCTATGTTTGATGTTTTTGTAAGACTTCCTGGAGTTTCTCCAAAGGAAGTTGAAGAGAGAATTACCATTCCTATGGAGAAAAAGTTGTGGGAAATTCCTGGAGTGGAATATATATACTCTACTTCAAAGGAAGGGTTAAGCATGGCTGTGGTCAGATTCTATGTAGGAGAGGATGAAACCAAAAGTTTGGTTAAACTCTATAACAAGTTATATTCAAATATGGATCTGATCCCTCCAGGGGCTTCCTTCCCGCTCATTAAAAAGCGCTCCATTGATGATGTCCCTATTCTCACTCTCACTCTATGGAGCAGGCAGTATAATCACTATATTCTTAGGAGGATTGCAGCCCAGCTATGTGACCATATAAAGGAAATACAGGATGTATCCGAAACCAGTGTCATAGGAGGGTATAAAAGAGAATTGAAGGTAGAGCTCTTCCCTGAAAGACTTGCAGCCTATCATCTATCCCCCGATGTTATTATAAAAACCATTCAGAGTGAGAATAGTGCCTTACATACAGGAAGTTTTGTAAACGGGGGGAAGGAGTTTCTTGTTGAGGCAGGAAATTTCATTCAATCAGAAGCAGATTTAAAGAATATAGTTGTAGGGACATTTAAAGGAAATCCCATATTTCTCAGGAATGTAGCAAGAGTCATTGATGCCCCTGAAGAGGTGAAAAATTATGTCTTATTTGGAAAAGGAATAGTGTCCCCCCATTCAGAAGGAGATAGGGAAGAATACCCTGCTGTTACAATAACGGTTGCAAAAAGAAAGGGTAAAAATGCTACGATTATAGCGGATAAAGTGATAGAAAAAGCAAAAAGTCTAAAAGGAAAGATAATTCCTTCTGGAGTAAATGTAACCGTTACAAGGAATTATGGAGAAACAGCAAAAGAGAAATCAAATGAACTTTTAGAACATCTTCTTATAGCTGTTATATCCGTTACTATTCTTATATCTATATTTCTTGGATGGAAAGCTGGATTGATAGTATTTATAGCAGTTCCTGTAACCCTGGTTCTTACCCTATTTATATATTATTTCTTTGGCTACACTTTAAATAGAGTTACTCTTTTTGCCCTTATATTCAGTATAGGAATCCTAGTTGACGATCCCATAGTGGATGTTGAAAATATAATAAGACACATCAGTCTTCCAGAGAATAAAGGAAAACCTCTGCTTGATATTACTATATCTGCAGTAAATGAGGTAAGAAGTCCTCTTATTTTAGCTACATTTACAGTAATAGCAGCCATATTCCCAATGGCATTTGTAAGAGGACTTATGGGGCCCTACATGAGACCTATTCCCATAGGAGCGTCTGTCGCTATGCTCCTCTCAATGGGAATAGCCTTTATGATTACTCCATGGGCTGCCTACAGGATCCTTAAAAGAATAAAAGAACACAAAGAAGAGGAAGAAGGAATAATTACCAAATGGTATAGATTCTTCATGGGACACTTAATAAATGACATAAAGTGGAGAACTTTCTTCATTATATTTGTTGTAAGTCTCTTATTCTCCTCATTTTTCCTCCTAATATTTAAAGTGGTTAAGGTAAAAATGCTCCCTTTTGATAATAAATCGGAGTTTCAGATAATAGTTGATATGCCAGAGGGAACTCCACTTGAAGAAACAGTAAGGATAGCCAAGGATATTGGAAATTATATAAAAACGGTCCCAGAGGTTATAAACTATCAGCTATATATTGGAACAGCAGCCCCTTATAATTTCAACGGTCTTGTAAGACATTACTTCTTGAGAAAGGGTTCAAATGTAGCCGATATTCAGATAAACCTTTTACCAAAACATAAAAGGAAAGCTCAGAGCCATAAAATAGCAAAAAGGATTAGACCCTATATAGAGAAAATTGCAAAAAGATATAAGGGAGCAAGGGTAAAGATTGTTGAAGTTCCTCCTGGTCCCCCTGTATTACAGACACTCGTAATAGAGGTTTATGGTCCGGATTATAAGAGACAGATAGAGATAGGGAAAAAGATTCTAAAAATATTTGAAAATACTCCCGGAATTGTTGATGCAGACTGGTATGTAGAGGAAGAACAGCCAAAATGGAAATTTATTGTGGATAAATCAAAGGCTGGGTTGCATGGAATAAGAACCCGAGATATAGTAAGAACAATTAAGGTTGTTACAGATGGAGCTAGAGTTGGTCTTACCCATATTCCTACTGAAAAAGAGGATATGAATATATTTGTGTATATACCAAGGGCTGAAAGATCCTCTTTAAATGATATACTCGGGATAAGGATGAGAACCCCAGAAGGTAGCCTGATCCCTCTTGGTGAACTGGTAGAGGTTAAAAAAGGGCATTTAGAGAGAACCATATATAGAAAAAATTTAAAAAGAGTTGTATATATTACAGGAGATGTTGTAGGGGAAGAGGAAAGCCCGGTTTATGCGATATTGAAGGTAAATAAATCTCTTGATAAAGTCAAGGTCAAAGAGGACTATAAATTAAAAAGATATGCTACAAGGCAACCTTTTTCAACTGATAAGTTTTCAATAAAATGGGATGGTGAATGGCATATAACCTATGAGGTATTCAGGGATCTTGGAATCTCATTTGCAGCTGTTCTCATTATAATATACGTCCTTGTTGTGGGATGGTTTAAGTCCTATAAGACCCCGGGAGTCATCATGGCTCCAATTCCTTTGAGTCTTGTTGGTATTATCCCGGCCCATGCACTTATGGGTGCATTCTTCACAGCTACCTCCATGATAGGATTCATTGCAGGAGCGGGAATAGTTGTAAGAAATTCTATAATTCTTGTAGATTTTATAGAGATGAAGCTCTCAGAAGGAATGGAACTTAGAGATGCAGTTATAGAAGCAGGAGCAATAAGATTCAGACCTATGCTGCTCACTGCATCAGCTGTTATTGTAGGAGCATTTGTCATTCTATTTGACCCTATATTTCAGGGACTTGCCATATCCCTTATGGCTGGAGAAGTTGCATCAATTCTGCTTTCAAGGATGGTGGTCCCGGTTCTTTATTATATTCAAAAAAATAGAGAAATAACAAAAAGGAGGTAAAAAATGACTGTAGAAAGATTATTAAGAGGCTTTGCAGGATTCTTTATTATTCTGAGTCTTGCCCTATCTTACTATTACAGTGAATATTGGCTGCTATTTACTTTATTTGTGGGGATTAATCTATTCCAATCCGCATTTACAAATTGGTGCCCTATGATGGCTATATTAAGGCTGATGAGAGTTAAAGAAAGTTGTGACAGGTAATTATACCCTATCTAAGCTTATCTCTCCTGGCCCATAGGCTATAATCATCAACAGACCACCTATAATGGATAGATTTTTCATGAACATGATTATCTGAAGCCGCTCTGAAAAATTGGTGTGGAATATAATGGTAACAGGAATTAAAAATATCAGGAGCGCCCCTGCTCCTAATCTGGCTTTGTAGCCTAATAAGACAGATATGCTTCCCCCGAGTTCTATAATAATTGCACTCACCAAGAATAAAACTGTAAGGGGTATTCCATAGGAGTCCATATATTGCTGGGTTCCAGAAAGATCAAAAATTTTACTAACACCAGAAATAAAGAATATTTGAGCTACCAATATTCTTCCTATTAACGGTATAAACCTTTGCATCTTTATACCTCCTTAAAAGACTCTAAATTTTCCTAAATCACCTCCAAGAATAGTATATTCTTTTATTAAATTTTCTATCTCAGCTTCACTTCTAAACTTATTAGGATTATATCTTTCATTATGAACTATAACTTCTCTTCTCTTTGGAGGATTAGGAGTCACTTTTGGATATCCCACTGGCATAATCGTCTTAACAGTATAGAGTTGTGGAATTCTAAGTAAATCTTTAATCTTAATCTCTGCAGAGATACTTACTGTTTTCCATACTGATCCCCCAAGCCCAAGAGCTGTTGCTGCTAAGTGCATATTTTCTATTGCTGCACTTAAACTTGCATGGAATATCTCTTCTCTCTGCCATCCCCTTACCCACGCTTCACAAAATCTTGGATCTCCTAAAACAATAATTAAAACAGGGGCTTCAATAAGAAAATTTTGAGGTACCATCGGCTTTTCTGGGGGCTCTGCAAAATCCATTGCCTGATTACAGATTGTATTAATCTGTTTTTTTAAATCAGGGTCTCTTACAACAATAAACTCAAAGAGTTGGGTGTTTGCCCCTGTGGGAGCCCATTTTGCAGCCTCAATTATCTTTTCAATCACCTCATCAGGAACAGGATCAGGTTTAAATGCCCTTATAGATCTCCTTTTTCTTATAACCTCCATGAATGATTCATAATCCATCTCTTCTCCTTTTTAAAAACTTATTTTAATAAAATATACTTATAAATGAAAATAAAGTCAAGCATTTCTCCCAAATTCCGAAATAGGAAGGTCAAACAAGCCAAAAAGT
>CAZCTP010000071.1:0-15025 GCA_964501575.1 uncultured Thermodesulfobacteriota bacterium | reverse complement strand
AATGGGGTCAATTTTATTTGCAGAAAAGGGGTCAAAATCCTTGACAATCTATACCAGATTCTGTAAGCCTGTTACAATACAACCTTTTACTATTCTTCCACTTTAACTCTCTCGATAGTTTTGCTAACTATCGTATAGTAAAGTTTTAGAACACATGCTATCTCCTTTAATATACGGCTATAATGAGCATAGATCTTATATAGAAGTATAATTTACAATCTATTGCAGAGAATATAGAATCATGGAAAAGGAGCAATTTAATGGGTTACCACATCTGTAGGAATTGAACTGTCAATATAACCCCTTCCCTTACTCCCCACATCTATAACCCCTTTTTGAACTTCCTCCTTCTTTCTAAACAACTTATTTGGATCCTCTACATCAAGAGCAACCTTCAAAACATCATCCATATGATCAAGAATCACAAGCTCAATGGTATTTAAAATATTTTTAGGTATATCCTTTATATCCTTTTCATTCTCCTTTGGTATTATAACTTTGGATATACCCCCTCTATGAGCCGCTAAGGCTTTCTCCTTTAGCCCTCCAATAGGAAGTATTCTCCCTCTCAATGTAATCTCACCTGTCATAGCTATATTGCTCTTTACAGGGATATTAAGCAACGCAGAAGCAATAGCTGTAGCTATTGTTATTCCCGCAGATGGACCATCTTTTGGAATAGCTCCCTCTGGCACATGGACGTGAATATCTACTTTCTGATAAAAATCTTTATCTATACTTAATTCCTCAGCTCGAGAACGCACATAACTCATAGCAGCCTGAGCAGATTCCTGCATCACCTCACCCAATTTACCCGTAATCGTTAATTTTCCTTTACCAGGCATAACAACAACTTCAATAATGAGTATTTCTCCTCCAAATTCTGTCCATGCAAGACCATTTGCAACACCAATCTTATTATCTTCCTCTCCCTTTTCATACCTATATCTTGGAACTCCCAAATACTTTGGAATCTGTTTTGATTTAATCATCTTTCTATATCCCTTACCATTTTTAACAACTTCTTTTGCAATCTTCCTACATATAGATGCAATTTCCCTTTCGAGGTTCCTAACCCCTGCTTCCCTGGTATATCTTCTTATCATTGTCAATATAGCGTTATCTGAAAACTCAAGATTCTCCTTCTTTAATCCATGAGCCTCAAGCTGTTTAGGAACCAGGAATTTCTTTGCTATATTTAATTTTTCATCCTCTGTATAGCCTGGTATCCTTATTATTTCCATTCTATCCTGAAGTGGCGGAGGAATTGGATGTAGAACATTAGCAGTAGTAATAAATAGAACCTGTGAAAGATCATAGTCAAGATCTAAATAATGATCATTAAATGCATTATTCTGTTCTGGATCCAAAACCTCAAGCAGAGCAGCAGAAGGGTCGCCTCTAAAATCCATACTCATTTTATCCACTTCATCCATAAGAAATACCGGATTGCTGGATCCCGACTTCTTCATACATTGTATAATTTTTCCGGGAAGAGCACCAATATATGTCCTTCTATGCCCTCTAATCTCAGCCTCATCTCTAACACCACCAAGAGAAAGTCTTACAAATTTTCTCCCCAGTGCTCTTGCAATAGACTTGCCAAGAGAAGTTTTCCCTACTCCCGGTGGTCCCACAAAACATAGGATAGGCCCTTTCATCTTATCTACAAGAGTTCTTACAGCAAGATATTCTAGTATTCTCTCTTTAACTTTCTTTAACCCGTAATGATCTTCCTCAAGTATCCTTTCAGCTTCAACAATATCTAATTTATCCTCTGTGAACTCATTCCAAGGTAGCGATAATATCCAATCTATATAATTTCTTACCACTGTCGCTTCAGCAGACATTGGAGACATAAGTTTCAGCTTCTTTATCTCCTTCTTAACCTTTTCTTCAGCTTCCTTTGAAAGATTCTTCTGTTTAAGTTTCTCCTCAAGCTCATGTATCTCTTTCTTAAACTCATCTTTTTCACCCAGCTCTTTCTGAATTGCCTTCATCTGCTCATTTAAATAATATTCCTTCTGGGTCTTCTCCATCTGTTTGCGAACCCTGTTTTTTATTCTCTTCTCTGTCTGAAGAATTTCAATCTCTCCTTGTAGATAACCTAAAAGCTTCTCCATTCTTTCCCGCGTATCAGCTATTTCTAAAAGAATTTGCTTATCCTGAATCTTAAGTGACAAATGGGCAGCAATAGTATCAGCTAATCTGCTACAATCTCCAATAGATGCAACAGAATTAACCATCTCAGGAGGTATCTTCTTATTCAATTTTACATAGGTTTCAAATGCAGAGTTCAATGATCTTACTAACGCTTCCATTTCAACATCAAATATATATCCCTCTTCAATCTCTTTAACTTCAACATGGAAAAAACTATGATTAGGTAAGTATTTTACAATCTTTACTCTCTTTACTCCTTCTACAAGGACTTTAACAGTGCCATCTGGCAGCTTTAGTAACTGTATAATATTAGAGATAGTCCCCACTTTATACAGTTCTGATTCAGTTACATTATTTATCTTTGCATTTTTTTGAGCTGTAAGCACAACTGATTTATCATTACTCATAGCCTCTTCCAATGCATTTATTGACTTTTCTCTCCCGACAAATAAGGGAACTACCATATGAGGAAATACTATAATATCCCTTAAAGGTATGAGGGGAACAATTTTGGGTGTTTTATTACGTTCAAAAAACATATTTTCTCCTTATTTTAAAATATTTATGCAGATTCAACTCTTTTTTCATAAAGGATAATCGGAGCTCCTTTCTTTAAAATTACATCTTCATTAATTATACACTCCTTTATATTTACCTGTGATGGAACATCAAACATAATATCCACCATCACCTCTTCTAATATAGCCCTTAAGCCTCTTGCTCCAGATTTCCGCTTTACAGATTCCCTCGCAATAGACCTAAGAGCACCATCTGTAAATTTTAGGGTTACATTCTCCATTTCGAATAATTTCTGATACTGTTTAATTAACGCATTTTTAGGCTTTCTTAAAATGTCAACAAAGGCTTCTTCATCGAGCTCATCTAAGGTAGCAACAACCGGAAGCCTGCCTATAAATTCTGGAATAAGCCCATACTTAAGTAAATCTTCAGGCTGAACATTATTTAATATATCCCCTATTTTCCTCTCATCTTTACTCTTAATAGGAGCAGTAAAGCCCATATTCCTGGAATCAATCCTTTGTTCAATAATATTTTCAAGACCTACAAAGGCCCCCCCACATATAAAAAGAATATTTGTAGTATCAATCTGCAAGAAATCCTGCTGAGGGTGTTTCCTCCCACCCTTCGGAGGTATATTTGCTCTTGTTCCCTCAATTATCTTTAGCAATGCCTGCTGCACTCCTTCACCAGATACATCCCTTGTAATTGATGGGTTTTCTGATTTCCTGGATATTTTATCTATCTCATCTATATATACGATACCCTTAGATGCCCTTTCTATGTCATAATCTGCTGCCTGAAGTAGGTTTAATATTATATTCTCTACATCCTCTCCTACATATCCTGCTTCTGTTAAACTTGTAGCATCTGCTATAGTAAATGGAACTTTCAATATTTTTGCTAAAGTCTGAGCCAACAAGGTCTTACCAGAACCTGTTGGACCAATAAGAAGTATATTGCTCTTCTGTAATTCTACATCATTAGTATTTAACCTTGATTCTATTCTCTTATAATGATTGTGAACAGCCACAGAGAGTACCTTTTTTGCCTTTTCTTGGCCTATTACATAATCATCCAATATCTTTTTAATCTCTACTGGCTTCGGTATATTCGATTTATATATATTATTTATTCCCTCATTTTCATACTCTTCAGCAATTATATCATTACAGAGCTCCACACACTCATCACATATATAAACTGTAGGACCAGCTATAAGCTTTCTAACTTCATCTTGACTCTTTCCACAAAAGGAGCATGATAAGGCCATAAATCTATCATCCCCTCTCTTTTTCACTGCTTCCCTCCTTAAATATTATATTTTTAATCTTTTCTCTACTCTCAACCACTTCATCTATTATACCATATTCCTTTGCCTGCAATCCACTCATATAGAAATCTCTATCCGTATCATTTTTAATCTTTTCTAAAGGCTGATTAGTATGCTTCGCCAATATATTATTAAGTTCTTCTCTTGTCCTTAAGATCTCTCTTGCCTGGATATCCACATCTGAGGCCTGCCCATGAAATCCACCTAATGGTTGATGTATCATAATCCTTGAGTGCGGAAGAGCATATCTCTTCCCCTTTGCTCCAGCTGCCAGAAGTATTGCTCCCATGCTTGCAGCCTGCCCCGTACATATAGTAGATACATCACATTTTATATACATTATTGTATCATATATTGCAAGCCCAGATGTAACCAAACCTCCAGGGGTATTTATATAAAGATATATATCCTTATCAGGGTCTTCGGATTCAAGAAATAAGAGTTGAGCTATAACAAGGTTGGCAATTTCATCAGTTATAGATGTCCCTATAAATATTATTCTATCCTTTAAAAGACGAGAATATATATCATACGCTCTTTCCCCACGTGGAGTCTGTTCTATGACCAATGGCACTAATTGCATCTATCTAACCTTCTCCTTTATATTACTTGTTTCTATAAGGAAATCTAAGGTTTTTTCTTCTATCAGTATGTTCTTTAAAGAATCCATCCTATTTGAATAATACCCTTTAACAGCCTCAATACTCTTATTAGACCTCTCTGCTATTTCTTTTAATTTTCTCTCTATATCATCTTCAGTTACTTCAATGGATTCCTTCTTAGCAATAGCCTCAATTATTAAAGAAGCCTTAATCCTATTTTTTGCAATCTCTTCAAACTCGCTTTTTACTTTCTCAACATCTTCTGCCTTATTCATATTCCCACTATTTCTTGACCATTCTTCTAATAATCTATCTCTTTCTCTCTCCACTAAAGATTCTGGTAGATCAAATGGATTTAATTCTATTATCTTATTTAATATATCATTTTTTATCTTATTATCAATCCTAATTTTTTCTAACTCCTCAAGTCTCTCTCTGATTTTTTCTCTTAAGTCTGAAATATTATCATAATCCCCTAAATCTTTGGCAAAATCATCATCTAATTCAGGTAGAATTTTTTTCTTTATCTCTTTAATTTTAATTTTAAAGGTTACTCTTTTACCTGCAATTTCTTTTGAATGATAATCTTCCGGAATATCAACTGCTATTGTTTTGTTATCCCCTTTTTTTAAACCTACTATAGCATCTTCAAACTCCGGTATAATATTATTCGAATTTATCTCTAAGAATAGATCCTTTTCATTTCTTATTAGCTTATTACCTACAAAATAAGAAACATCCATTAATACATAATCTCCCTTTACTATACCTCTATCCTCATTAATAACATCAAGCCTAGCATTAGATTCCTGGAGAATCTTAAGCTGATTATCAATCTCCTCTTCTTTAATAGTGATCTCTTCTCTATCAATTTCTATTCCTTTATAATTTTTAACTTCTATATCAGGCTTTACCTCTACCAATGCAGAGTAAACAAAATCTGATTCCTTTTCAAGTACTCCTCTGTCTATTACAACAGGATTGGATAAAGGAATAATTTGCTTTTCATCCAAAGCCTTTTGATAAGAATCTCTTATTAATTTAGATATTACTTCAGCATCTATTTCGTTTTTATATAGTCTCTCCACAATGCTTCTTGGAGCTTTACCTTTTCTAAATCCTTTTATAGCAACGTTTTTTCTGAATTCTCTATATGCTCTATCTATCTCCTCAGAGACTCTTTCCTTTGGTATCTCAATCTTAATCTTCTTCTTTACATTATTTATATCTTCCACAATAATCTTCATTTATTACCTCTCATAAAAATAGTGCGAGAGGGGGGATTTGAACCCCCACGGTTTCCCGCTGGATCCTAAGTCCAGTGCGTCTTCCAATTCCGCCACTCTCGCAAATATGGTGGGCCGTGCAGGGCTCGAACCTGCGGCCTACTGATTAAGAGTCAGTTGCTCTACCAACTGAGCTAACGGCCCAACCTGGGGTGAGTGAAGGGATTTGAACCCTCGACCGCAGGGGCCACAACCCTGTGCTCTAACCGGGCTGAGCTACACTCACCATAAACATTCTATCCTAAGATACCTCAAATCTTCTAACTTTAATTTCATATATTAGCAGATCGCAAATTAAAAACTCCTATTTATAACCCCAACTTCCTAAATTCCTACCACACTCCAGATTCTATATTAAAAGGGTCTTTCCCTCTTATATTCTGGCGCGCCTGAAGGGATTCGAACCCCTGACCCGCTGCTTAGAAGGCAGCTGCTCTATCCAGCTGAGCTACAGGCGCATGGTCGGGGTGAGAGGATTTGAACCTCCGACTCCCTGCTCCCAAAGCAGGTGCGCTAAACCAGGCTGCGCCACACCCCGTTAAAAAATTTTAATACCACACTAAGACTTATAATGCAATATTTTTTATAATTTCTTTAATCTTTTTTAAGGCTTTACCCCTATGACTAATTTTATTCTTTGCATCAACACCAAGCTCCGCTAAACTTCTTCCATATTCTGGAATAATAAATAAAGAATCGTATCCAAAGCCATTCTTCCCAACAGGTTTGAATCCAATTACCCCTTCCAACTCTCCCTCTGCAACCTTATAACCATTATCAGGAATATATAATACCATAATTGTTCTAAATTTTGCACTCCTTTTATTTACAGGGATATTATTTAGTTCCCTTAAAAGCTTCATATTATTCTCAAAATCTGTTGCTTTTTCTCCTGCATATCTGGATGAATAGATTCCTGGTCGTCCTCCTAAGAAATCCACAAAAAGCCCAGAATCCTCTCCTATGGCTATTTTATTTGTATAAGAAGAGATTAGCATAGCCTTCTTAAAAGCATTCTCAAAGAGAGTTTTACCATCTTCTACAATTTCTGGCAAATCTTCTATATCATAGAGGCTCAATATATTTATATTCATATCTTTCAATAATTCTCTAATTTCAGCTATCTTACCCTGATTTTTACTAGCTAAAACGATGTCCATATATTATATATTATATATTCAAAATCTCCTTCTGTTTATTAATTAATATATTTATACCTTTCATAGCCATATCAGACATATCTTTCATATCTTTATATGAAAATGGACTCCCTTCTGCTGTTCCCTGAATCTCTATAAATAGACCTTCTCCGGTTGCCACAAAGTTCATATCCACAGAAGCTCTTGAATCCTCTTCATAATCGAGGTCTAATAATATCTCACCATCTACAATACCGACACTTATGGCTGCCACAAAATCTTTAAGAGGCCATCTTTTTATTTTACCCTCTTCCATAAGAAACCTAAAAGCATCTGCCAATGCTACATAAGACCCCGTTATAGAGGCTGTTCTTGTCCCTCCATCAGCCTGAATTACATCACAATCAATCCATATTGTCTTATTCATCAACGCCTCAAGATCTGTTACTGCTCTCAAAGACTTTCCTATTAATCTTTGAATCTCATAGCTTCTTCCACCTATTCTTCCTCTCACAGCATCCCTTATAGTTCTGGTATGGGTAGACCTGGGAAGCAATGAATATTCTGCTGTAATCCAACCCTTTTCAGAATCTTTAAGAAATGGAGGAACAGTCTCCTCCACAGAGGCTGTACATATAACTTTAGTATTCCCCAATTCTATTAAAACAGATCCTTCCGGATATTTTATAAAATTACGAATTATCTTAACATTTCTTATATCACTACTTTTTCTTCCATTAGCTCTCATTGTCAAATAACTGGTGGAGGCGACGGGAATCGAACCCGTGTCCGGAGACCTTTGGTTTAGAGACTCTACATACTTAGTCTATGTTTTTTATTTAATGTTTTAGATCTCCCATAGACAGGATATCTAAAACACGATCTCAGATTCAATTTTCATTCAATCCCCCTGAGAAAGAGATTAAACTATCCTGCTTTTCTCACACCCTTCTTACCCTGCAGGCACGGGCTAAGAAGAGCGTGGCTGACTAAGCAGCCAAAGCATACTCAAAAGAGTCGTCTGCTTTTATATTTAATCCTATTGTTTTTAACGAGCCAATAGGAAGCCCGGTATGCCTCTCTAACCTCAATTGCCTCCGTCGAAACCTCTTCGCCCCCTAAGTTTTTATTCTCCTATCCTTAAGTTCCCTTTCTGCCTCTCTCAACATGACTTTTCTCTTTAATTCCTCTCTCCTATCATGAATTCTTTTGCCTTTTGCAAGAGCAATTTCTACTTTCGCCTTTCCATTCTTTAAATATATCCTAAGAGGTATTAAAGTTAATCCTCTCTCTTTAATCTTTCCATATAATCTCTTTATCTCTCTTTTATGTAAAAGAAGCTTCCTTTCTCTCTCTGGCTTGTGATTAAATATATTAGCACAAGAATAAGGAGCTATATATGTATCTATTAAATACACCTCACCTCCTTTGATCTTTGCATAACTATCTTTTAGACTTATCTTTCCTAATCTTAAAGATTTCATTTCACTTCCCCTGAGCTCTATACCAGCCTCATACTTTTCTAAAATTTCATAATTATTAAACGCTTTACTATTTGTAGATATTATCTTTTCCAAATCTCTTAATACATAATCTACCATAAAATCTCTTTTTTTTCAATACATAATTAAAAGTAATAATATATTTACTATTTAATCTATATCTTTTCCCTCTTTATGTCTAGCATGGCTATATTAGTATAATTTATATATTCTTGAATCCAAATTAGAGTACATTAATTATGCCAAATTTAAATTTGGAAATTTGGTCTTGAGAAAGTAATATATAAAAGCAACCGAACCGTTTTTATATAAGCTTGATATTATAATTAGTTAGCAGAATAGAATAGGGTGGTGTTTTTAAAAAATCTGTCGATTTTATTGAATAAATCAGGAATAATTATATTATAAGCTTTATGAATCTTTCCTGGAATCCCTTATAAGAGATAATTCTTATTCCTATTGCAAAGAATATATTCCTCAAAAGGAAGTTCTTTAAGAAAAATATATATTTCTCTTGTCGTCTTTTCTTATTTAGCCAATTTGTAATAAGATTATAAGGGTTATCTTTTTGCAGAATATCCCTTGCAATCTGTTCACCAGAAAGAAATGCTGAATAAATTCCCTTTCCTGTGAGCCCAGAGGTAAGCCCTGCAGCATCTCCTGCTAAAAAGATATTTCCAAATCTGTATCCTCTATAATCATAGTTTAAAAATGTCCCCTCAATCTTTGCATTTGAAATATCTATTTTATTCTTTTTAAGCCATATATCAAAATTATTCTTCAGCTTTTTAGGACTCATAAATCTTATATCGCTTCCACAGCCAATAGATGTAAAATTCTTATTAGGAAATATCCATAAAAAACCTGTCCCAAATAACTTATCGTCTAAATATACTTCAAAGTTTCCAAATTCTTCTGGAATTATACACTGAAGACCAATTTCTAACCTCTCTGTTGGTACCCCGAGATATCTCCTGACCACAGAAATTGCACCATCTGCCCCTACCAAAAATTTAAAATTTATCTTCTGGCCCGAACTTAGTTCTAAGGAATTATCAGAAATTATCTTTTTAACAGCGACCCCTGTTAGAATTCTTATATTATCAACCCTTCTTAAATAGTCCAATTGATTCTTTGATAATTTCTCCCTGCTAATTGTTGAGATAATACCACCGCTTTCAGGAAGTACAACTATTCTATTCCTATAATGGATCAACATTTTTTTTAAAGTAAAATTAAATCTCTTAGGTAGGTACTCCAGATCACTAAATGTAATTCCACCTGCGCATATTTTCTTACCCAAATCTTTATTCTTTTCAACTACCAAAACATCCAATCCAGAATTACAAAGAATTTTAGCACATGTAAGTCCTGAAATACCTGCTCCAACAATAATAACATCATAATAATCCTTTATAGTATTTAAAAGCTCCAACTTTTAAAGATATATTACATTTAAGATATTATAGGTTATTTCAATAATTCTCAGCACCTCCTAAGAGGTATTCTTAATCCCATACATAAATGACAACTTATATAAACATTCACTGATAATCACTAAAACCTCCCAATATCCGCTCTTAAATATTTTAGCCTTTTTTAGTGGATAAGTTTCGATTTATTGTTAATTTAAATAGACTATTCTTTTACCTTTAACGCTTTCTTATGGAGTTTTTCAATCTCTTTATAGATCTCAATTGATAACTCATTATCTTTAACTCCTTCACTCAATCTTTTGTAAACAAAGTTGCTAATCTTATCAAAGCCTACCTCTTTATCAACCCCATAAGAAAGTGCCTTACTTATGGTCTCAAGTTCCCTTCCCTTAATCCCTTTTTCCATACATCTTCCCAAAATTTCTGAAGTATATTTAATGGGAACTCCTCTCCTTGCCGCTGACTCTAAAGACAGAACAGCACTATCTATATCCCCTTTAGAAAACTCTTTTAATCTCTTA
Source organism: uncultured Thermodesulfobacteriota bacterium (assembly GCA_964501575.1). GTDB lineage: Bacteria > Desulfobacterota > CAZCTP01 > CAZCTP01 > CAZCTP01 > CAZCTP01. The sequence continues at coordinate 4,524 of CAZCTP010000071.1, read as the reverse complement.
GCCTTCTTCCGGAGCTTTGTTTTTGCTTTTTTAAGCTCCTTCTCCCACTTTTCTCTTTTCCCCTTATCCCACTTCTCAGGTTTTCCTTTATTTAATCCAGGAGGTAGCCAATTCCCTTTTTTTTCTATCCCAGGAGGAACATTCCCTTCCCATCCTCTCTTCTCTCCCTTCTCCCAACCAGATGGTATTTTTATATCCCCTTTACCTTGAGCCCAGAGCACTCTATTAGTTGAAAAGAGCAAGAAAATAAAAACAATCATTATTAATAACCATTTCTGCCTACTCCTACACATAATTTACTCCTCTTCCCTAAGGCTATTAATTATCTTAAAGTTTAAACCTCCCGGTATCTACCCACTCATTCTTTAGTAAAATCCACCAATCAATCGCTAATCCCTTCAGTACATACTCATAGGGTAGCCACCCATAACCTTTATCGCCCCATCCTGTACCCCAGGAATTCCTTATAAGTAATGCTCCGATAGTTTCGTATTCAGAGTTTATATTCCTTATTTTTATATTATCATCATACCCAACTGCCACAATAGCATGCCCTCCAACACTCTTTTCTCCAGAACCTGGATAGGGAATTTTCCCATCATCTCCAGCTTGTTCAATAGAACTAAATACAGTAAATCCAAACATAGCGGGTATTCCAAATGCTAAGAAAGTTTTAACTCTTTTAAGCAAAACATCCTTCGGGGTAACTGGAGGATCAAGCCTAAAATACTTAATAGCTTGATAATTCTGAGCAAAGGCATAGCAAAAAGCAGGCGGTTCCTTATCAAAGTCTGATATTATATATGGCCAGTATTCTTCAGGAGGAACCCCAAACAATACCATAGCTCCCATTGTTGTTCTAAGAAATGCCCCTGTATCCCCATTCTTATGAAGAAGCTTTCTTGTTACTTTATAAAGGAATAACCTTGAAGCATCAATATACTTCCCAAACGCCCTCCGTTCATAATACTCTAATATTCCCACACCCGCATGTGCAGTACATGAACCGAGCTTTCCCTGATTTTCTACAAGAGAACACCAATTTCTGAGATCTATACATTCTGGAATATTAATCTTCTCAGGTTCTGATATACCTATTGATTCAATCATAGGCTTAATCTCTTCATGCTCTATTGTATAATCTCGAAAATCAGGGTAATCAGGAAGCCATCCCATACCTAATTCAGAACCAACTCTTTCTTTCCCTTCGCCCATTTTAAATACCTCCTTACATAAAAATCTTCTTTACTATTTAGTCTTCTTATTAATTATTATTTCTTTAATAATATTATAATGTATTATTGTTTTTTACAATATTTTATTTTCTGCCAAAAGAAAAAAATAAAAATGGGATACCATGTATATGAACATTTCCAGGCAAAATTCACTATTTTATTGATTTATATAGTAAAATGTGATAGAATAAAAACATTGATTATGAGGAACTCAGTATCAGTAGTAATACGCTACAATGGTAATCCTATTCTAACCAGAGATAATGTCCCCTATCCAGTAGAAACCGTGCATAATGCAGGAATAGCTAAATATGAAGATAAATATATAATGTTATTTAGATCTCACCTTCGTAATGGACGTTCTATTATAGGGTTGGCAGAAAGTGAAGATGGATACCAGTTTAAAGTTCATCAGGAGCCCTTTATAATACCATCCACAGAGGGCCCCTTTACTGAATACGAAGAATTTGGAATTGAAGATCCAAGGATATCTGTAATCGATGGTAATTATTTTATTACATATAGTGCCTATTCAAGATATGGAGGAAGGATTGCCTTGGCTAAAACTTCTGATTTTAAAGGATTAGAAAAAATTGCTCTAATAACCCCCACTGATATGAGAAATATAGCCCTTTTCCCAGAAAAATTTGATGGGAAATATGTAAGACTTGACAGACCACATTCTGAGACATTTCCATGGTCTATATGGATATCTTATTCTCCAGATCTTATCCATTGGGGGGAATCCAGGATAATAATGAAACCTATCGAACATCACTGGGACGAAATAAAGGTGGGCCAGGAGCGCCTCCTATTAAAACTTCAAAGGGATGGCTTCATATATATCATGGAGTATCCCAAACATCTGGAGGATTTATTTATAGACTCGGAGTTGCCTTACATGATTTACTTGACCCTTCAAAAATTATTGGGGTTGCAGATGACTGGATTTTACAACCTGAGGATCCATGGGAGGTAACAGGGTATACCCATAATGTTGTCTTTAGTTGTGGAGCTATTTTAGAGCCTGATGGTACTCTAAAAATATACTGGGGTGGTGCGGATCAGGTTATATGTATGGGAACAGCCTTTGTTGAAGAATTAATAGAGCTATGTCTTAAAAGCTCAAGACCCCCTTTATAAATTAAATGCCCCTTGAAAGGGGCATTTAATTTATTCTCTTTGTTCAGGTGGAATATATACAAAGGGTTTCCACCACTTTTCTATCTTAAAATCATCAGCTATTACATTGGCTGCATTATAACCTGCTGCTCCACTACATCCTCCGCCAGGATGGCAGTTGGGACCGCACATATATAGATTTTCAATCGGGGTTCTGTATGGAGGATAGCCATGAAATGGTCTAAAGGTTCCAAGTTGATCCTGATCCATAGCACCTCCACTAAAATCTCCACCTATCATAGAAGGATTTCTTCTTATTATCTCAAGTGGAGTATCATCATATCTTGCGAGTATATTATTTTTGGTTATATTTGGACAATATCTACTCCAATGCTCTGTGATTTCATCAGCATATTCCTTCTTTATTTCATCATATTTATTTGCCCCTCCCTCAACAATATCTGTATTTGGTGCGTATTGCCATATAAAAGCTGTATGTTTACCTGATGGTGCTTGAGTTGGATCCTTCTTTGTACACATGACAACCATGTATCCCAGATCCTTTGGTACTATCCCTTTTTTTATATCAGCCATCTGTCTTTTCAGCACACCCGGATCTTCACACACGCACACATCCCAAACATTATTCAGTGGTGGATTTTTATCTGCTGCCTTCCATAATGGTGCTTCATTTAAAGCATAATGGGGAGTAAATAGTGCAACATTTCCTGGCCTAAATCTTTTAACCTGTCTCAAAAACTTCTCATCCAGATGGACACTATCTACCATCTTCCCATCACCAAATATTAAAGTGGGACCGACATTACACACTACTGCCCTATTGGCTATATATTCGGTACCATCTGATAATCTGACGCCGGTAGCAACTCCATCTCTCACTATAATCTCTTCAACTTCGCTATTATTCCTGACAACACCTTTATTATCCTCAATACATCTTACCATTGCATCAGCAAGAGCCTTTGAACTCCCACTGATACACCACAATAGTGGGTTTCTGTGGTCATTGCTGGAACATATATCCCGGTTCCCATAGCATCATAGTCATTCCCAAGCTGAGAAAGCATAATTCCAAATAGTGAGATAACATGCTTACTCTCAAATATGCTCTCAAGATAATTCCCCATACTTGTTCTCATCATCCATAAAAGCTCTCTCCCTTCATAAGTTCCCTCCAATGGTGCTATAACCTGAGATAAGGGGACCGGGGGCTGGAATAAAAACCCTCCTATAAGGGCTCCAATCTGTAACCAGGAGTCATATAGCTCTAAATATGTTTTTGCATCCTTCTTTGAAAATTTTTCGATCTCCTTTGCAAATTTCTCCTTATCCCTATACCATATAAGACTACTACCATCTCCGAAGGCAACAGATGTGGGGGCCTCAACAATTATATATCTATGACCATATTTTGTGCTAAGCTCAAGATCTCGGTAAACTGGGCCAGTATGAATCCACACATGCATTGTAGAGTGAGTATTATGTTTAAACCCGGGAAGAGTCCTCTCCTCTGTCATAACTCCTCCACCAACCAAATCTCGCCTTTCTAAAACTATAACACTCTGCCCCGCTTTTGCTAAATATGCAGCACAGGTAAGCCCATTATGTCCACCACCAACTATTATAAAATCATATTTCTCTGCCATCCTACTACCTCCATATTAAAAATTTTTTATATAATAGTTGCATTTAATAATATAAATAAATCAACGATATTAATTAGTCAATAATATTTTTGAAATTGCTCAAGATAGTTCTTAAGCTTTTAGAACTTAAGGAGTAGATTCTTTAGATTTTTACAATAAACGAAACTTTTTAATCCTATAAATAGGAGTTTATGTGAATTTTTATTGAAAATTACTGTATGTTCTGTTGTTGAACTCTCAGAGAAGGTAATCTATAATAATATCAAATGATTAACAATTTAAATATTTGTCCTCTTATCTTAATGCTCTCTTTTTTATCATGTAATAAAGTTATTAAAACCGATCTAAAAAGTTTTTTAAATAATCCAGAGGAGTATAAAGGAAAGAAAATTATATTAATAACTGATTTAGAGGATCTGAGTAAAAACAAAGAATTATATCTTAACGGAAGCATCTCCAATTTCGTGATGGAAAAAAGGATGGCTCACCTTAAAATAATA
>CAZCTP010000070.1:0-15571 GCA_964501575.1 uncultured Thermodesulfobacteriota bacterium | reverse complement strand
AGGAGGGCACTACTTTTTGGCTTGTTTGACCTTCCTATTTCGGAATTTGGGTTTCATCTTTGGCTTGCAAAAAAAATGTTTATAATATATAATTAACTTTAAATAAGATTGATTAAAGAAGGTATATTCTATATATAGAATTTATCTTTTATTTAGAGATGGATTTAATAGAGAAGATTAAGGAGATAGTTGAGCCGATTATTAATCTTGAAGGTATTGATTTAGTAGATATAGAGTATAAGATGGAACATGGAAGATGGATATTGAGGATATATATAGATAAAGAGGGCGGAGTTACTCTTGATGACTGTTCCAATATAAGTGGAGAGGTGGGAGAAATTTTAGATGTTAAAGATATTATCAAAAATAGATATATACTGGAAGTTTCTTCACCAGGGCTTACAAGACCCTTAAAAAAAGAAGAAGATTTTAAGAGATTTAAGGGAAGATTAGTTAATATAAAAACCTTTGAAGCCGTGGATAATAGGAAGAGATTTAGAGGTGAGTTAGTGGACTTTGTGGATAAAATGGTAATAATTAGAGAAGAGCATGGGGAAGTATTTAAATTACCTTTTTTTAATATTAGCAAAGCAAATTTAGATTTTTGACAATTAGTTAGAGAGATGGGAACAGAGCTTAAGAAGTTAATAGAACAACTTGGAAAGGATACTGGAATAAATAAAGGTATAATTATAAATGCATTAGAGTCCGCTTTGTTAACTGTTGCTAAGAAGAAGATTGGGAATCAAAAGGATATAGAGGCCCGGTATAACGAAGAAACCGGAGATATAGAGATATATCAATTCAAAAATGTAGTTAAAGATATCAAGAATCCTTTTGTAGAGATTGGACTTGAAGAAGCAAAGGAATTAGACCCAGATGTAGAATATGGAGATAGTCTGGGAGTTAAGATAGAGCTTCCAGATTTGGGAAGAATTTCTGCTCAAATAGCAAAACATATAATAATCCAGAAGGTTAGAGAAGCTGAAAGGGATGTAATTTATAATGAGTTTATAAGTCGTAAGGGAAGTTTGATTAGTGGAAGGGTTCAAAGGTTTGAAGGTAGGAATATAATAGTTGATCTTGGTAGAACAGAGGCTATACTGCCAGTAAGTGAGCAGATTCCTAAGGAAGTCTATCATAAGGGGGATATAATTAAATCATATATCCTGGATGTCCACAAGAAAGCAAAGAGTTGTCAGATTGTTCTTTCTAGGACTCATCCAAACATGATTGTTAAGCTATTTGAAGCAGAGGTTCCAGAGATTGCAGAAGGTATTATTGAGATCAAAGGGGTAGCGAGGGAACCTGGAGAAAGGGCAAAAATTGCGGTCTACTCTAATGATGATGATATAGATCCAATAGGAGCTTGTGTTGGAATGAATGGATCTAGGGTTCAGAGTGTTGTTCAGGAATTAAGAGGGGAAAAAATAGATATTATTCCATGGGATGATGATATAGGAAGATATATCTGTAATGCTCTATCCCCAGTAGAAATATTAAAAGTAATTGTTGATGAATCTGAAAGGTCATTAGAAGTAGTTATACCGGATGAACAGCTTCCTATTGCTATTGGTAAAAAGGGGCAGAATGTGAAGTTAGCTGCAAGATTGATAGGTTGGAAGATTGATATAGTTGGGAAGGGAGAAGAGGAGACTATTTGAGGAGAGTATATGGGAAAGATAAGAGTTTATGAACTTGCTAAAGAACTTGGTATAGGGAGCAAAGATCTGTTAGTAATATTGAAGAAAAACGATATTAATGTAACTACTCCTATGAGTTCTATCGATCTAAATGACTTTGAGAAGATAAAGGATAAAATATGGGGTGTAAAGTCTGTTGAGAGTATAGAGAATAAAATAAAACCGACTGTGATAAGGAGAAAAGCAAAGGATATAAGGAAGAAGGAACAGGAGTCAGAGAAGGAGGCAAAAAAAGAGGTAATAGAAGCAAAGAAAGAGGGAATAAAGGAGGATAAGGAGATAAAATCGGAGGAGGTTAAAGAATTAGAAGAGAAAAAGGATGAGGCTATTCAAGTAGAAAGATCTGAGGAGATAGTTGAGAAAGAAGATGAGACTGAAGAAAGTGAAGCTCCTAAAGAATCCAAAAAGAGGGTCATTATACCACTTAAGGAAGAAGATGAAGAAGATGTTTATGATAGAAAAGGGAGATGGTACGCAGAAAGTGAGCGTTATAACAGAGCTTATCGTAAGAAGAGTTTGATAAAATGGAATAATGTAAAGGGTAAATCTCGATTTAAACAATTCCCACACTTAAAAAGGAAGAAAGATGAGTCTAATAGGGTTCCAAGACAGACAGAAATTACAATACCGAAGCCTATAAAGAGGATTATTAAAATTTTTGAGGTTATTACGGTCAGTGAACTTGCAAAAAAAATGGGTATTAAAGTTGGTGAGATAATAAAGAAACTCATGGAATTAGGTGTTATGGCAAATATAAATCAGGTTATTGATGCTGATACAGCTGCAATTATTGCATCAGAATATAATTACGAAGTAGAGAATGTCTCTTTAGAGTTTGAAGAATCTTTTGAAGAAGAAGTAGTAGAAGATTTGCCTGAGAAACTGGTGAAGAGAGCTCCTGTAGTTACTATAATGGGTCATGTAGATCATGGTAAAACCTCTCTCTTAGATGCTATTAGAAAGACAAATGTTATAGGAGAGGAAGCAGGGGGGATAACTCAACATATTGGAGCTTATAGCGTATCTTTAGATAATGGAGATATAGTATTTTTAGATACCCCTGGGCATGAAGCATTTACTACAATGAGAGCAAGAGGGGCTCAAGTTACAGATATTGTAGTTTTGGTAGTTGCTGCAGATGATGGGGTTATGCCTCAGACTATAGAGGCTATTAATCATGCTCAAGCAGCTAATGTTCCGATAATTGTAGCTATTAATAAAATTGATAAACCTAATGCAGATCCTCTTAGAGTAAAACAATCTCTTACAGAATATAATTTGGTACCAGAAGAGTGGGGTGGGGATACAATATTCGTTGAGATATCAGCAAAGAAGAGGATAGGTATAAAAGAGCTTTTGGAGTTTATTCTTATTAAAGCAGAGGAAATGGATATAAAATCCAATCCTAATAAATTAGGTAGAGGAGTTATAATAGAGTCGAGATTGGATAAGGGTAAGGGCCCTGTGGCTACAATCTTGGTTCAGGATGGGACAATAAAGGTTGGTGATGCCTTTGTTGCTGGTATATCCTATGGTAAGATAAGGGCTATGTTAAATGATAAATTTGAAAGAGTAGATAAAGCTTTACCATCTACTCCAGTAGAAATTCAAGGTTTTCCAACTGTTCCAGAGGCAGGAGATAAATTTATTGTGGTAGCTGATGAGAGGAGAGCGAAAGATATTGTATTCTGGAGAGAGAAAAAGCTCCGTAATAAAGAAGCTCCAGCTATAAGGAAAGCATCATTGGAGGATCTCCATGATATGCTTAAGATGGGAGATGTTAAGGAATTGAATGTAATCGTAAGGGGAGATGTCCAGGGAGCTACAGAAGCTATTATAGAAGCATTTAATAAATTAGAGACTGAAGCTATAAAGATAAGGGTTATACATAGTTCTGTGGGTGATGTAACAGAGAGTGATGTAATGTTGGCTTCTGCATCAAAAGCGATAATATTAGGATTTAATGTAAAGGTAGATCAGAGGGTGATGTCAATTGCTGAGAGAGAAGGCGTTGAAATCAATACCTATGATGTAATATATGATGCAATAACTGAGATAAAGAAGGCTATGGAAGGGCTCATCGGGCCTATAAAAAGGGAGGTTATAATAGGAAAGGCAGAGATAAGGAATACATTTAATATATCAAAGATTGGGAAAATAGCAGGGTCATATGTAATAGAGGGTAAGATTCTTAGGAATTCTCCTATAAGGATTATAAGAAATGATGATATAATATTTGAGGGAAGAATCTCTTCATTAAAAAGATTCAAAGATGATGTCAAAGAGGTAGCTTCAGGATATGAATGTGGAATAGGGATTGAGAAATTTAATGATTTTGATATAAATGATATAATTGTTTGCTATTCTTATAAAGAAGAACCTGCAAATATTTGATTTATGGTAATTGGATTCTTAAAACTTGAGTTGATGTTTCCTGAGAATCACTCGTTAAAAGAAAAGAGGCGAATAGTAAAAAGTTTAATAAGCAGAGCAAGGGATAATTTTAATATCTCTATCGGAGAAATTGGTGATAACGATCTATGGCAAAAAGCAAAGATAGGTATATCCATAGTAGGGAAGGATAAACCGATTGTTGATTCAAATCTAAATAAGGTAATAAATTTTATAGATAATCTGAACATAGGATATATTATTGACCAAGAAATAGAAATTATAAATGTTTAAGAGAAGTTCTCGTATAAGTAATTTGATAAAAGAGGAAATATCAAATATATTATTGAAAAGTGTAAAGGATCCAATGATAGGATTTGTTACTATTACAGATGTTGAAGTAACGGATGATTTGAAATTGGCAACAATATACTTTTCTGTTTATGGTAGTGATGATGTAAAGAATAATACATTTAAAGGATTAAATAGAGCTTCAGGTTTTATAAAAAAGGAATTGGGGAAGAATCTTAAACTAAAATATATACCAGAAATATCCTTCAAGTTTGATAACTCCTATGAGTATGGAAGTCATATAGAAAGGATACTGAAAGAATTAAAAGAAGGTGAGAGAGGATAATTTCTTAAAAGTAGTTGAAGAGATAGTAAATAATAAGAAGTTTATTATCACTTCACACGTAAATCCTGAAGGGGATGCAATAGGTTCTGCCTTAGCTCTTTATTTTGCTCTAAAGCTCCTTAGAAAGGATGTAACTGTATTTATCAGAGATCCTATTCCAAGAATATGTTCTTTTCTTCCAGGAGTCGATATTATAAAACATAGTCTGAATAAGAATAGCTATTATGATATAGCTTTTATAGTAGATTGTGGGGAAATAGAAAGAGTAGGAAAAGAGTTTGTGGAATTTACTGAGATAGGGAAGATAATAAATATAGATCATCATTTAACAAATAACAATTTTGCTTATCTTTCTATTATTGATCCTGAATCTTCTTCTACGGGGGAGTTAATCTATAAATTGCTAAAAAAAGTTCCTATAAAAATAAATCATGATATTGCTGTAAATATTTATACTGCTATTGTAAGTGATACCGGTTTATTTAGATATTCAAATGTAAATTCTGAATCATTTAGGACTGCTGCTGAATTGGTAGATCTTGGGGTTAAACCATCATATGTTGCAGAAAATCTTTATGAGAACCAGCCCTATAATCGGTTGAAGCTTTTAGGAGATGTACTGAATACTTTAGAAAAAGATAACAATATAGCCTCTGTTGTGATAACAAAGAAGATGCTTGATGATAATGGAGCTACTGTTGATATGACAGAAAATTTTGTAAATTTCCCTTTGTCATTGGAGGGGGTTGAAGTTGCGGTTTTATTTAGAGAGATTGAAAAAGATTATTATAAGATAAGCTTAAGATCAAAGGGGAGGATAAATGTAGCGGATATCGCAGGAATTTTTAATGGGGGGGGACATTTTAACGCATCTGGATGTAATGTTAAAGGAGAACTTTTATATATAAAAAAAGCTGTATATGATGCTATTAAGGAAAGATGGATGGGATAATCGTAATTGATAAGGAAGCAGGAATCACATCATTTAAAGTGGTAAAGATTGTAAAGAGATTACTTAATGCAAAGAAGGCAGGACATCTTGGAACATTGGATCCTTTCGCTACCGGAGTTTTGCCTATAACTATTAATAATGCAACTAAATTAACCAAATTGCTGATTAATAGTGATAAAGAGTATATAGGTAAGATGAAACTCGGGATAGAAACAGATACTCAGGACTATACAGGAAGGATTATAAATGAGGTTAAAAATTTTAATATCTCCGAAAAGGACATTCATAAAGTTTTTAAATTATTTACTGGAAGGATAAAGCAACTTCCTCCATTATATTCGGCAAAAAAGGTAAAAGGAATTCCTCTATATAAATATGCAAGAAAGGGAATAGATGTAAAAAGAGATAAAAAAACAGTTGAAGTATATGAAATTACTCCTATAAATCTAAGTATTCCATTTATTATTTTTAAAGTGAGATGTTCTAAAGGAACATATATAAGGACATTAGTTTCAGATATAGGTGAGAGATTGGGTACATTTGCTTGTCTTGTGGAATTAAGGAGGATAAGGAGTGGTATATTTAAGATTGAAGATGCTATTACCATAAATAGATTAAAAGAAGACCTAAATAAAGGAGGTGTTAGGATATGGCATTGACAAAGGAAAAGAAAAGGGGAGTTATAGAAGACTTCAGAATTCATGAAAAGGATACAGGATCATCGGATATTCAGATAGCTTTACTTACTGAGAGGATAAATTATCTAAATGAGCATTTTAAGATTCATAAAAAAGATCATCATTCCAAGAGAGGGCTTCTTAAATTAGTAAGTAAAAGGAAGAAGCTTCTTAAGTATCTTATGAGAGAGGACTTTGAAAGATATAAGACCATTATAGAGAAATTAGGAATAAGAAAATAAAAGGAGATCTTTATGACTGAGAATATTTCGATAGAGATTGGAGGTAGGGTTCTTTCTATAGAGACAGGGAGAATAGCAAACCAGGCTGATGGGTCGGTACTTGTTAGATATGGAGAGAGTGTTGTATTGGTGACTGCTGTTTCATCAAGTGATATAAATGAAGATGCTGATTTCTTGCCTTTAATAGTAGATTATCAAGAGAAGAGTTATGCGGCCGGGAAAATTCCCGGGGGATTTTATAAAAGAGAGGGAAAGCCTACAGATAATGAGATATTAACTTCAAGACTGATAGATAGGTCTATAAGGCCTCTATTCCCTGAAGGATATCTCAATGAGACACAGATTATAGCAGCTGTTCTTTCAGTAGATCAAGAGAATAGCCCTGATGTATTGGCAATAATAGGAGCATCAGCAGCTCTTGTAATATCTGATATACCTTTTAGTAACGCTTTATATGGTGTAAGAGTAGGGAAAATAGATGGTAATTATATAATAAATCCTACTTATCAACAGCTTTTAGAGAGTGATATAGACCTTGTAATAGCTGGGAATAAGGATGGTATTATAATGGTTGAGGGTGGAGCAAGAATTGTACCAGAGGATGATATAATAAAGGGTATAATATTTGGTCATGAATCAATGAAAGAAGTTATTAGAATTCAGGAGGAATTGAGAGAAAGGGTGGGTAAGGTAAAAAGGAGTATAGACTATTTAAATGAAGACAATAGTATATTAAAGAATAAGATAAGAGATTTGTGGGGTGAAGAGATAAGAAAAGCTATTAATATTCCTCAAAAGCTGGATAGAAGGAATAGACTGAATCTTATAATGAGAGAGGCTATAGGAAAATTGGCGGAGGAATATGAAGAGGAAGAGACAAAGATAATCTCTGCATTTGAGGAATTTGAGAGAGATATATTAAGGGAGTCTATTATTAAATATAATGTAAGAATAGATGGAAGGGGGTTGAAGGATATTAGACCACTTGATATTGAAGTTGGAGTTTTACCACGGCCACATGGTTCTGCTCTATTCAGAAGGGGTGAGACGCAAACCTTGGCTGTGACTACCCTTGGAACCTCAGCGGATGAACAGAAGATAGATTCACTTGAAGGAGAGAGTTTTAAAACATTTATGTTGCATTACAACTTTCCACCGTTCTCTGTAGGTGAGGTGAAATTTTTAAGGGCGCCAGGTAGAAGAGAGATAGGACATGGAGCTCTCGCTGAAAGGGCATTTTTATCTCTATTGCCATCTCCTGAAGAGTTTCCTTACACAATAAGAGTTGTTTCTGATGTTATGGAGTCAAATGGTTCTTCATCTATGGCCACAGTATGTAGCGCTTCATTATCTCTTATGGATGCTGGAGTTCCTATAAAGGGGGCTGTGGCTGGGATTGCTATGGGATTGATAAAGGAAGGAGAAAATTTCTTTATTTTGTCGGATATACTTGGAGATGAAGACCATCTTGGAGATATGGATTTTAAGGTTGCCGGGACAAAGGATGGTATAACTTCACTACAGATGGATATAAAGATACCTGGTATTACAGAAGATATAATGAAAGAAGCGTTATATCAGGCACGGGAAGGAAGGTTGTTTATACTAAGAAAGATGGATGAAGTATTAAGCGAGCCTAGGCCTGATATATCTGAATATGCTCCAAGGATTGTTTCAATGATGGTAAAGCCCGAAAAGATAAGGGATATTATTGGACCAAGTGGCAAGAATATAAAGTGGATAATTGAGAAGACGGGTGTAAAGATAGATATCGATGATTCTATAGGTAAGGTAAAAATCTTCTCTTCTGATAGCGAGGCTTCCGAGAGAGCTGTTAAAATGATAAAGGATATTGTACAGGAGGCTGAGTTAGGGGGTATATATCTTGGGAAGGTAAAAAGAATTATGGATTTTGGAGCATTTGTAGAAATATTCCAGGGTACAGAAGGACTTTTGCATATATCAGAGATATCTCATAAAAGGATCAGGAAAGTATCTGATGTTTTGAAGGAAGGGGATGAGGTTCTTGTAAAGGTTATAGGTATAGATAAGGATGGTAGGGTTAAATTAAGCCGTAAGGAAGTTTTAGGAGATGAGAAGGCTTATGACAATATTAAAAAGTAAGAGTCTTTTATGTATAAGAAGACAGTATTACCTAATGGTATAAGAGTAATAACAGAAGAGATAGAATATGTTAATTCAGTAGCTATTGGGCTATGGATAAAAACTGGGTCTATAAATGAGAATCCTTCATTAAATGGGATTACTCATTTTATTGAACATCTCTTATTTAAGGGTACTGATAAGAGAGATGCTATAGATATTGTAAAAGGAATTGAATCTGTTGGTGGGGTTATTAATGCATTTACAGGAAAGGAGTTTACATGCATATATGCAAAGGTTTTGGATAGATATTTCCAAGTTGCTTTAGATACTATGGCTGATATATTATTAAATTCTAGATTTGATGCTGAAGAGATTGATAAAGAGAGGGAGATTGTATTACAGGAAATAATATTGGTTGAAGAGACTCCTGATGACTATATTCATGATCTTTTTAATTATTCTCTGTTCTATAATCATCCTTTAGGTTATCCTGTGCAGGGAACAATAAATTCCGTGAAAGAGATAAAAAGAGAAGATATACTGAATTACTTTAATCAATTTCATATACCTGATAGAATAATAATATCAAGTGTCGGGAAGGTTGATCATGAGAACGTTGTGCAGATGGCTGATAAATACTTTGGTAGCCTTACTCCAAAGAAGATTTCGTACTGTTATAATAAGCAGACTCCTCCATCAAGAATAAATATATGTAAAAGAGATTTAGAACAGGTCTATTTCTGTTTAGGGACAAGACTATTTCCACTAACTTATTATAACAGATACGAAAGTTCCCTTTTAAATATAATATTGGGTGGAGGAATGAGTTCCAGGTTATTTCAAGAAGTAAGGGAAAAAAATGGATTGGCATATTCTATATACTCATATGTTAATTCATATCATAATATAGGGTCCTTTGTTATATTTGGGGTGACAAGTGAGAAGAATATGAGGGAAGTTATGAAAATAATTACAAAAGAGATAAGTGATTTAAAAAAGAAACCTGTATCAGAAGAAGAGTTGGAATCTGCAAAGGACCAACTTAAAGGAAATTTCCTCTTAAGTATGGAAATTATGGATAATAGGATGAATAGACTTGCACATAATGAGATATACTTCAGAAGATATTTTACACCGGAAGAGATATTAGAAAATATTGATAAGATAAGCAGTGAAGATTTAAGAAGATTTACATCTAACATATTTCGCAAGAATTTTATTACCTTTGTACTCCTTGGCAATATGAATGGGAAGAATTTTCATGAGACCCTTATGAATATCTAATGTTTTATAGCCTTCTTAGAATTATAACCTATATATTTGTAAAACTTTTCTTTAGGTTTGAAGCATTTGGACTTGAGAATATACCTAAGGATGGACCAGCTATTATAGCAATTAATCATTCAAGTTATATAGATCCATTTATTGGAGCTGTTGCTATTGAGAAGAAAGTTAATTTCATTGCGAAGGAAGAGCTATTTTGTAATCCAATAATGAGATTTTTTATTAAAAAGCTCAATGGATTTCCTGTAAAGCAGGATTATCCGGATATAAAAGCTTTAAAAAAAGCAGTAAATATTCTCAATAATGGAGGGATCCTTTTGATCTTTCCAGAGGGAACAAGAAGTTTTGACGGCAAACTTTTAGAGCCAAAGATAGGAATTGGATTAATTGCCTACCGTTCAAAGGCTCCTGTTATTCCTGCATATATTAAAGGGGCTAATAGAGTACTTCCAAGGGGATCAAAGATTATAAAGCTAAAAAAATGTTCTATATTATATGGAAAACCTATTGACTTGACACAATATTATAATTCTGCTAAAAATAAAAATGTATATAAGGCTATAAGCAATGAAATAATGAAGGAGATCGGTAAGTTAGGATATATGTCTAATAATATTTAAAAATAGCATTACCTTCCTATCAAAATAAGATTTTAAGAAGGAGGATATTATGGTTGAGGAATATGATGTTATATTTATTGGAGCTGGTCATAATGCATTAACATGTGGTGCGTATTTAGGAGGATGTGGTCTGAAATGTGCAGCATTTGAATTAAGGAGAAATATTGGAGGTGGTGCAGCAACAGAGGAAGTCACTCTACCAGGGTTTAAACATAATATACACTCTCAATATCATGGTTGGATTCATGCTGGACCTGTATATAAAGAACTTGAATTAGAAAATCATGGGGCAAAATATATATTTCCGGAGATTCAGTATACACTTGTATTAAAGGATGATAGATGTCTTATGTTCTATCAAGATCTTGAAAAAACCTGTGAAAGTATAGCTAAGTTTTCTAAGAAGGATGCGGAAACATACCGGGAGATGAATAAAAGATTTAGTCATCTAAGAGATATATTCCTTTCAGCAATGTTTGCTCTCCCGATCCCATCATCCCAGCAATATGCTTTATTTGAAGGGACTGAGGATGGTTTGGAATTTATAAGGATGATGCAGGCAAGTCCGGTTGATTTAGCAAGGGAGCTATTTGAATCAGATGAAGTAGTATTATGGATGATGGGTATGACTACTCAGATGGGGAATCCGCAAGATATGAGTGCAACAGGGGTATATCTTCCTATGATGTTTTCTGCCATGCATACAAAGCCATGGGGTATATGTATTGGGGGATCAAGAATGATTGCAGAAGCTCTTGCAAAGGTTTTTGAGGAGAAGGGTGGAAAGATATTTAAAGAGACAATGGTTAGAGAAATAGTTATAGATAATGGGAGGGCTACCGGGGTTATTTTAGATGATGGTAGAAATATTAAGGCTAAAAAAGCTATTGTTTCAAGTACCCATCCTATAGCAACATTTACAGAGCTTATTGATGAGAATATATTGGATCCCAAATTTGTTAATAAAGTTAAGAAGTTTAAAGAGGATGATTTGATGCTATTTACTCCCCATTATGCATTAAACGAATCTCCTAGATGGAAGGCTGCAGATAAAACTCCGGAGATAATGGATAGCTTTGGAGTATATTTTGGGCTTGAGAGCAGTGATGACTTACAGACTCAATTTAATGATATTAAGATGGGAGATCTTCCTCAAAGGCCAGGAGGGCTTGTAACAAACACTACGAGGCATGATCCTACGCAAGCCCCTCCAGGGAAACATACTGCCCTTATTTGGCAATATGTTACAAATAGGCTCAAAGGTGGATTTAATAGATGGGATGAAGTTAAAGAAGAGCTTGCTGACAGGATTGAAGCGGTATGGAGGGAATATGCACCAAATATGTGCAAACCCAATATATTAAAGAGATTTGTTTATACTCCTCTTGATATAGAGAGGAATGTTCCTTCTATGTATAGAGGTTCAATGATGCATGGGTCTACAGCTCCTTGGCAGATGGGTATATTAAGACCTTTCCCGAGTCTAAGACCTTATACAACCCCTATTGAAGGATTATATATGTGTGGTGCGTCCAATCATCCATCCGGTGGTATAACAGGAGCAGCAGGATATAACTGTGCCAATGTAATGGCAGAGGATTTAAAACTAATAAAGTGGTGGAAGCCGTTTACACCTGAGCTTAGTGCAGGAAGATAGAGATAGAGGAGGGTTACATGGCTGAATTTCCTTTTACTTCTTTAAGAGAATGGATAGAATTTTTAGAAGAGCAGGGAGATTTACATAAAATAAAAGCAGAGGCAGATGTTATAGGAGAGATTGGGGCTATATCAAGAAAGATAGCCAAGATAAGTGGTCCGGCAGTCCTATATGAAAATATTAAAGGTTATCCAGGGTGGAGATTTTTTACTGATAGTCTTACTACCCGCCAGAGAATAGCATGGGCATTGGGTGTAAATCCTGAAGATATTGAAACGGAAATAGCTCCAAAGACTGAAAAACATATACCTCCTATGGAAGTTAATACAGGACCCTGTAAAGAGATAAAAATTTTTGGTGAGGATGTAGACCTTACAAAAATACCTATACCTATTACGGGAGCCTTTGAAAGTGTACCTAATTTATGCGCAGCCCTTCATACAGACAAGGAACCAACTACGGGTTGGCAGAATGTATGTGTAAGAAGATTGGGTATAAAGGGGAAGAATTATGCTAGTACTTATCTTACCAGGATTCAGCAAGATGCTTTAATATATAGCGCTTATAGAGAAAGAGAGAAACCTATGCCATGTGCTTATATTATAGGAGCTGATCCAGTATGTGAATTGATAAGTCAGGTAAAAGCCCCCGTAGGATTCTGTGAGTATGATATATGGGGAGCTATTACAGGAGTTCCTCTTGAAGTAGTTAAGTGTGAGACCAGCGATCTATTGGTCCCAGCACATGCTGAAATAATTATTGAAGGAGAAGTCCCTGTGGATGATAGAGAACTTGATATCTCATATCCGGAAGCCTGGGGTTATCATACAGGTCATAGCATTGTTCCTCGATTTGTTGTGAAAGCTATAACTATGAGAAAGTTCCCCATATTTAGAGGAATATCCGAAGGTTGGGTTCCGAATGAGACCCATAATATGGCTGGTTTAATGACTGCTATAAGCGTATATAGAGAATTATCCAAGGATTTTCCCGGGATATTAGCTGTTAAGTCCCTTCATCAAGGAATTGCTTTGATTATCCAGGTTTCTAAAAAGGTCTCAAAGAGTTGGCCTGGATTTGCAAAAACAGTGGCTTCTAATGTAATATTTAGAATTGTCCCTTATTGTAGAACTATATTTGTTATTGATGAAGATGTAGAGGATATAAATAATCTGGAAGAGGTTCTTTACGGTTTTACTAACAAATTTAGTGCTCATAAAGATACCACAATTTTAAGGAGATGTGGAGGAGTTGGAAGGCTGAATCCTGCTGAAGTTTGGGGAGATGGATGGGGGATTACAGATGTTGTGATATTTGATCTCACAGAACCACCAGCTCCTTATGATGAGGGATATAAGAGGGGTAAAGCACTTCCACCTAAGAAGATAACAGAAATAGTAGAGGAAAATTGGGAGAAAAAATATGGATTCAAATAGAAGAGGAGAAAGTATGGTAGATTTTAAGAATACTACAGAGGTTCAATATGCTCGGGTAAAACTTTTAGAAAATCAGAGATGGTATGAAGAGAATCTCAACGAACTTCAAAAGAACTACGATGGGAAAATGATTGCTATAAAGGATAAAAAGGTAGTAATTGTTGCTTCCAATGAAGATGAGCTGGATAAGTTAATAGAAGAGAGGGGATATTCCTTAGATGAGACATTGAGAGTATTAGTAAGCTCTGAACCTATCCCCGAAATTGTATACCCTGGTCCTCCACGTAAAAAAACAGAGAGCAGCCTGTTTTAAAAAAATCCCGTTCTATGCTATTAGGGTGGGTAAAAATTAAAAAAATCTGATTAAAGCTCACAAAAAGTGAAAGAAAGAGATAAAGTACTAATAAGAAGATAGATTACTATTCCAATTTCCAATCAAATGATGTGGGATGGTGAGGAATAATAATTTTGGAAATACTTTTTGCACAATCTGTTAATAAATATTAAATATAATGACAGTGGTTCAGAGAATTAAGAACTATTAAAAAATTTAAGTAGAAATATATTGGTCTATATAATATTTCTAAGTTAAAATATTTTCTAACTTTTTTCCTGTAAGCCTTACAAAAGCTTCTATATATTTATCGCTCGTCTTTTTTATTATATCTTCTGGTAATTTAGGGGCAGGGGGTTTTTTATTCCAGTTCAACCCTTCTAAATAATCACGCACAAACTGCTTATCAAAACTCTTTTGAGGCCTATCCGGTTCATACTCATCTAAGGGCCAGAATCTTGATGAGTCCGGAGTAAGCAGCTCATCAATAAGAATTATCCTGTTATCATTTATACCAAATTCAAATTTTGTATCCGCTATGATTATCCCTCTACTTTCAGCATATTCAGCAGCTTTTTTATAAATCTTTATACTCTTTTCTATTAAAATCTTTGCTTTATCTTTTTCTATTATTCTTTCCATTTCATCTATACTTATATTTATATCATGTCTCCCTTCCTCCTTTGTTGCCGGGGTGAATATAGGATAGGGCAATTTATCAGATTCTCTGAGCCCCTTTGGTAATTCTATTCCACAAACAGTTCCTCTATTTTTATATTCCTTCCACGCTGATCCAGCAATATAGCCTCTAACAACACATTCTATAGGAATAGGTCTGATTTTTTTTACTACCATATAACGTCCATTGATTATGTGTCTGATCTCCTTAGATAGAGGAACAATAGAATCGACTTCTGAGGTAAGAAGATGATTATCAATAATATCTTTTGTAAAATCAAACCAGAATTTTGATAGAGCTGTTAATACCTTTCCTTTGTGTGGTATTCCGTTTGGAAGTATAACATCGAAAGCAGAAATCCTATCTGTTGCAATAAATAAGAGAGAAGTATCATCAAGCTCATATATATCTCTAACCTTACCCTTCTTAAATAGTTTAAATTCAGATAATTCTGTTGTTAATAATATCTCTTTGTTCTCCATAGGATAAAAGATATTTACTAAATTCTATAATATTTAATTATATATTAAATAATAATTTTTTTTAATGATTATTTATTTAATTATAATTGTCTGGTATTTTTTTAAGTTTTTAGAGAAATTCTACGGAATGTTCTTCTCCCTTTTCTGCTTTGGGATATAAGCTATTTTTTGTACTGTCAATGATTGTTAATAAAGATGCTTTACAGAGTTTTTTTATTCTCTATCAATCCTTTTTCTATATTTAACTCTTTTAAAATATTTTCCTCTATCTTTAAACAAATGCTTTCTGATAAGTTATTTAATATCCTTCTCAGAGAGTCTTTTGGGTCCGCTTTTATTTTTTTAATTAAATCTTTGATGGAAGCATCTCC
>CAZCTP010000069.1:13710-15598 GCA_964501575.1 uncultured Thermodesulfobacteriota bacterium | reverse complement strand
GTTTAATCAATCTCTTATATTTCTCAGGATAATCTTCCTTAATTTTATTTAATATATTTTCTCTCTGGAGAGATAAATTTTTCCACTCCTCTGTCATCATTTTTATGTTTTCTTCTGGGACACTTGGATCTTGTTTTGAAATTGCTAATTCTTGATTTAGTTTTCGGATATTGCGATCTGTCTTTTGCAAGTTACTGGATAAAGTATAAAAAGATAGCTTCTTCTCAGGTTTCTCTGTTTTTAACCCTATAAGAGCATTATATTTTCTTTGTTCTTGAGAAGTTAATTTCTCACCCCTTCTTATCTTATCTTCTAACTCTCTAAATTCAACAGATTTCTGTTCTGATAATGTCGGCGTCATCTCTATAACTCTTATTGGCTCTCCTGTATCATTATCTTGTGTTACTCTATATTTACGTCCTGCTTTAAATTCGCCCATATCATGGGGAGGGATAAAATTAAAAGTTGTTAAATTCTTCTTTTTATTTATTTTAATTATCTTAAAGTTTTCTAAAAATGGTTTCAATTCAGGATCGTTCTTTTTATGATTTTCTAAATATTTATTTGCCAGTATTACGTCTGTATTTTTTGCTATATCAATAGCTTTATCTACGATTTTGTCTGCCCTCTCCATCACATCTATCCTTAATTGTTTTCCTTCCTTCTGTCTGGCTTGCTTGATTTTATACCCTTTTTCAACATAAGGTAAATATCCTGTTTGAAGACCTGCTTGAGTATACAAATCTTCTAATGGTGTCGTTTGTGGCTCTTGAATATTATAAGAAGGCATTTGCAAACCTGTTGCTAAAGTATAAAGTTTACCTTCTCCTAAATCAACAGGTGATCCCTGTTGTAATGTTGGCAATTTGTTATATTCTGCTCTTAATCTCTTTATCAGTGCCTGTGCAGCTGCAGCTTTTTTTGCTTCCTGTGCTAATTGATTTGCAGCCTGTAATGTCCTGATTTGATATAATTGCCCAAGAGCCTTTGATTGTTCTATCGCCTGTTGCTCTTTTTCCCTCTCTGCCATAGTTTTTATGTGCGGTATATTTATTAATCCAATTGCCATTATTTACCTCCATTAAAGAATTGCTGGCAAAGTTGCTGGCAAAGTTTTCATTATACTCTCCAACACATTACCCCACATGCCACCTCTGGATGCAGAAGCATTAGCACGACTTGTTGCTAAATCAGTCATCAATCCTGTTCTTGCCATTATCCCTTTTAATAGTAAATCTGCCCTATTTGCTCCAGTATTATATAAACTTCTGCCTATATTACTATAAATATCAGCATATAAATTGCCTAAATTAGTCCCCGTGCCTGAATAAATATTTCCTATATTCCCATATAACCCTGCTATTTTATTGCCTGTCCATTGAGTCATGCCCGCACCTAAAGTAGTTAAGTCTTTAATTCTCTGATATTGTTTCTCTGTCTCAGTCGCCCCCAAGTTTGTATAAAATCTTCTTAAAGTTTCTAAACCTGCTCTTGAATTATACAGTCCTCTTGCAGCAAGTTGTCTATTAATAGCTCTTGTCCCTTCTTCTTTCTGCCATTGATATAAAGGAGATGTCTTAAGACTAAACGCTATTTTCTTCTGTAAATTTAATGCTTCTTTACCTGTTTTTAAGTAAGGAGATGCTAATTGCATTATTTTACTTATAGCTTCTCTCTGTGCTGCAATAGCCTCTTTAGAATATTGTCCATACATAGATGAAGCAATATGTGCACCTGCTAAATATTTAGCTATTGCTTCTGCTGTCGCTTGATCTAAATATCCCCCGGCTCTATCAATAGCGTCGCTTATTTCTTTCAGTGCTTTTTCTACAGCTTTACTCAAAACACTTATCCCTTTGCCAGCACCACGTGACCCGATAAACGCCCC
>CAZCTP010000069.1:0-13610 GCA_964501575.1 uncultured Thermodesulfobacteriota bacterium | reverse complement strand
CATTTCCCCTCCCTTAAACGTTTAATCTAAAATATCCAAACAAAAATACTGTTACGTCTTCAGCAGTAGTATTGTTCTCCATAGCATATTCTATCGTATACTTTTCGTCTGCATCTGCATTATATCCTACTATAACAGGTGCTATAGTAAGGGTATTCATAGGATGATAAGCAGAAAAAGGCACTCCTATTTGAGGATAACTTGAACCCGGTTTCCTTATTTTGAATACATTGCTTGAAGTAGCTGTATCATTTCTTATACCTAACAATACAATTTTAGTATCATCTGCAACATAACTTGTTAAATCAAGAGATGTCCATGTAGTTGATATATAAGAAGATAGAGTTAATACAGTATCAGGAGGATCTTTCTCTACAAATATAAGAGTATTGTTAATTTTAGGTATAAGAGTTGAATTAATAGTTCTCCTTACTTCTTCTCTAAACCCTCTGACATCTCTTTCATCTTTTGTTCTTGGAGTGCTTCTAACAGTCATTTGCTTTCCCTTAATATCTTAATTATCTCTTTTTTCTTTAATCTATTCAGTTTTCTCCATTCTTCTTCAAAAATATTTTTTAAATTTTCCTCTTCTTCTTCCAGCAGAACATTTACATCATCAGCTATATGTGATATTATCCAACCTTCAACACCTATGGTTGGAGAATATGTATCTACATAATTCTTTATTACTTCATACCATGATTCTTTAAGATGTATCATAACATCAATCATATTACCTCCTTATGTAATACTGTCATAAACAGGGATATATCCTATTAGAGCATTATTTTCATCATATATAGGAAACTTATGAGAAACGCTCCCCAATGTGGTAGCCGAAGCTGTCTGATTAGTAGCAAAACGTGCTTTCAAAACTAACTCATTAGCAGTAGTATTAGCTAATGGCACTGATGGGATACCGGTTGTTTCCCATGCATAACCAGCTATACAATCTCCCTGATCATATAGCTCCACACTCCCCCCAATCATCGGTATATCTACATATCTATCATAAGACCCTGATAATGTTCCTCTCCATATTCTACATATAGTATGAGGATACACAGGAAAGATAAGATAGACAGATTTATTGTCAGCACTCGTAGTTACTGAAGCTTCAGCTGACCCAGCAGTGCTTTTGCTTTTTTGATAGAAAGCTATCGTGTAATAATAAGTGTCTGCTGTTAATGAAGATGGATAATTACTGGATTCTCCTATATAACTTATTGATGGAGTGTCGACCCACAGGAATGACTCCTGGATACTATTATATGGTCTCCCATCAAGTAAAGTTCCTTCTATAACCCATGCACCATTCTTGTATAGTAATGCCACATTTCCAGTAAGATATTCAATATTATCTGAAATTAATGTGTTAAGCGTAATATCAGTCGCAGAAACTTTAATGCCTGCTTTTTCAAATATCCATCTTGATGTTTCATATATATAACATTTATTGTTTTGTAATGTTAATGTAGAATATAGGGAAAAATCTTGTATCTTTATATCATCAAGTTTCGTTGTATTATTAGCAGATATAGCTGTTACAAATATATTATCTCTAATTATAACATCCATCTTGGTTCTATAATTCGTATCTTCATCAAGAAGTATAGGAGCATAAGTAGTAGTATCCCATATATAATTATTCTCAAGCAAAACATTACTCCCTATAATAGTGAAACTATTCCCTGAATTAGAATGTTCAAAATGACCATTCCTGACTGCTACAGAATTGCATTTATTAAATACGTAATGTCCACCGTTACATGCTTCAAGGACTCCACCAGCAGTCTTGGTAAGATATATCAAATCATTATCAGTAGTAAAAAGTTGTTTCCCATAAAAACTATCTCCATTTCCACCTTGATAATATAACCACCCTCCACTTTTAGGATCACGCCATTTTATATTATCAAGGGTTATATTATCGGTATACCCGGTTCCATTGAGCCCATATTTTATCCCCTTAAACAATATGTTTTTCATTACTACAGACGCTTCATTATACCAGCAGAAGGATACATCTCCAGTAGAACTTGACCCATCTATTTGTAAATTCATAAATATAGCTCTTGGATGATGGGGGTAAGCTATCGTCTTGGAACCGACAGAATCTTCATTAACTTTAAAGAGATATATATCAGAAGCAGAGTCTATCTTTATAATACTCCCATATCCGCCTCCCATTATAATATAAGTTGCATCAAATGATGAAGAAGTTAAGTATATAGTTTGTGTTATCCTGTATGTTCTCCCGGGTCTAAAGTATAGAATGCCCGCATTGCTTCCTAAAGCAGTGATAGCGTCTGATACAGCAGTGCTATCATCTGTAGTCCCATCTCCAACTGCACCATAAGATACTACATCTACAAAAGCTAAATGTGTTCCTCTGGTTAAATCATGGCTAACACCAAAGGTGGTCTTTAAACATTTTTTGATTTCTCTTATGGCGTCGTTGAGAATACCTAAACTTGTAGCCCCTTCTGGAGGGGCACTTATATCTAAATCGTTTATGGTTGTGCCATTATATGGCATATATGCCTCCTTCCTAAATATTTAATATATCATATTCCTCTTGAGCACCAACAAAAACAAATTCAGTGTCATCAATACTGGAAAATTCCCATTGTCTTGTTCTATAACTTCCTAAAGCATTTAACTTAATTAGAAAATATTTTTCACCGGTAGAGCCGAGAGAAACCCACCGTTCTTTAGACCACCCTCTATTGTCATCGTTATATCTAATCATTAATTGCGGGATTTTCTCAGCACTATAGCTATCTATATTTATATCTTTGTAAATATTCCCATCTGTAACAATATCTCTTACAGAAAGAGCATCTATATCTTCATATATTTGTGGAATGTTTTCCTTGTGTCCTCTTTTTAGTTTTAAAATTAAGCTACGATTTCTTTTCTTTTGTAATGTCCCATGATTTATATGCCCTGTTCTAACCGTAAAATTAATATAGTCTCCAACATCACTGGTTAAAGAGGGGTCAAAGCGATATATACTGCCTCTACGCCTATCTCCTATTAAATGAATATTCCAATCCTTTGCATAGCAATAGCAATTACCTAAAAACCTTTCATGGATATTTTCATCAAGATTCCAATAACTCCATCTATACCATACTTGAGTAGAAAAATCATACACCAAAGTAATATTAGATGCTAAGAAGTCTAATATATATAACGTTTTGCTCCCAATATTAATGACATCAGACCTTATATTATCTCCTGTATCCGATAATGATTGTATATATTCACTATAAGGTTCTGATATACTTTTAGGCACTCTACCTTCAAGCACCACTACTTTTCTATTGTTATCAAGCCATACCCATGCACCATTTACTAACTGGATACTATATGGAGACAATACTCCGCTTTCAATATAAGCACCAGTAAGTCTCTGGAAAGGAGAATCGGCATCGCCTGCATTATACCAGGCTTCTACACTCCTATTACCAAATAACATTAATTCACGCCATGCTTTATGTATAGCTATCAAATTATCCGGTTCGCTATCTACTTCTGCATAGTCTATGGGATTCCAATGCCATGGGTCGTTTACATTAGAATAATGAAAGATACCACTGCCTACTTCATTGGCAATAAAATATCTATCATGATATATAATATGTGTAGACTCTGAAGGACATCCAGGAGCTTCTAACCATTTAGTAGATGTCTTATTATCATAAGATACAAGTCTACCGCCATTAGCCATTATTAATATATTGCCATCTGTGGCAAACACAGGTCTTTTACCCTTTAATAATTCTTTACCTGTTATATCTTCTACTTCTCCCTGTCTAAGATGAGGTTGTGACATAGTTATCTTAAATATCCTGCCATCACATACTGCTATTACACAACTTTTTTCATCCCACCAATATAGACCATCTACTGACGCATTACGATATAAATGGACAAAAGGAACTAACCCTGGTCTTTTTACTATAGAAAACTGTTTGTTATGTGTTTCAATGAGTCCATTAATTATTTCTGCATTTTCTACAGATAAAACTATTTCATCTATATCTTTAACTGCCCCACTCTGTATGGGTAATATTGCTGAATATAATGTATATTGCTGCATTAATTTAACCTATTCCCTTCAAACCATGTTTTTGTAGAATCACCATCTATAACCCATGAACTGCCTGCGTGCCAGAAATATATCTCAAAATAATCAGTAGAACCATTAGCATTAACTTCTGTAATTATGTCAAAATCTTGTGTTTTAGTATTTGTCTTATGAACTTCTTTAATCGCTGCTCCATTCTTGTAGACATAAATCTTATTCTCTACTGCATAGGCAGCAGTTGCTGTTAAATGTGCATGAAGATAATAATCCCCTGCAACTGTAGGTTTGAACTGATTGTTAGTCAAATCAAAATTATTATTAGTGTCTCTTGTCTCTGCATTCCATGTAATCTTTGTAATAGCCGAACCAGGTATGGATTGATTGCTACCATTTTTATGAACAAGAAATTTAGGGAAAATTCCTGAAGACGCATAAGATTCAGCTATTGCAACGGCTTCTGAATAAGAAACATCTTTAGATGGAGTGCTTATCATCTGGAATGCAGATTGACTTGTATCATAAACTACCAATACTAATTGTGATGCTAAAATGTCGTCTGCCTCTAACTCTGTAGATTTATCTTTATAGATAGGAACTGCACCTATACCATTAACATTGAGAGTAGATATACCTGTGTTTGAAGCATTGGCTTTAAAAAGGACTGGCATTCCATCGGTATAGGTAGTAATTGAAGGAGTTAGAGTAACAACATAAGTATTAGCAGAACCGCTATCAACACCATATATTTGTGACCAATCCTGATCAATAGAAGTAGCATAAGTATAATCAACATTATCAACAGTTATTATCTCTACACCATCGGGATAAGTAACTTTAAATTTATATAACCCATCACCATATACAGTAGCTCTACCATAAGCATCCAGCTGGATAGGATTAGTAGCTTCGGTAGTTTTGTTTGCATCAGTATAAGTAGCTTTAGGGGTTGTAGTCCCGGCTATATAAGTATATACATAGCCACCATTTAGAGGGTTGCCATCATTATCCCTTAACCCTGCCCATAGAACATCTATTAATACCGCTTTATTTGCCATTAGAACCACACTCCTTTGTTATGATAATCTGTCTGTTTGGGTATTGATATACCCAAAGCATTTTCCAATGCTAACACTGCTTTTGCATCAAACCTATTTCTTTCATCAATAGGCAAACCATAACTATCGCCTAAGTCTGCGATAAGGGCATACAATAAAAACCTATACCATCCTTGTGGTATATCAGGATTGTCTGTAGCGACATCAAAATCATACAACGGTCTTTTATACTCATATATTAATTGTTCAGGACTCGTGTAAGATGTCCCATCTATCCATGTGCCACCACTTGAACCACCTGACTCCCAGTATAATTTCCAATTAGCCCCTGTTATAGGTTTATTAGTAGAATCGGCTGTATGGGATTTAATGCACTTATAATTACCAGAATCAGTCCCTATAACTTCAGATTGAGATGAAACTGTATTGGGTGCAGGATGTATATATAGAGTCCTCTGGTCTAATGAAGCGTCTTTTGTAAGATAAACCCTTTTTACTCCTCCTGTTTCTAATTTATCTTCTATGTTCTGATAAGTATTGTTATCTATAATATCACATGGAGTATCATAAGCAGATGTATCTCTATAGATTACGTTTACTAAATCTAAAATATCACTTGCCAGACCATTAGTATATGTATAAACAAAAGTATTCGCCTGTAATGTTAAAGAAGTCTTTTTGATAGCCCATAAATGTTTGTAGGTAGTATTAACATCAAACTCTCTAATAATAGCATTAAGAAGTTTGCATC
The DNA here is from genome assembly GCA_964501575.1 of uncultured Thermodesulfobacteriota bacterium. Lineage (GTDB taxonomy): Bacteria > Desulfobacterota > CAZCTP01 > CAZCTP01 > CAZCTP01 > CAZCTP01. The sequence goes on along the minus strand of CAZCTP010000069.1, from coordinate 7,708 downwards.
CCTCAATAAGTTGACTATTAGTAAGAGACCCCTCTTTATCTACTATTCTTGCCATTTTAAAAGCAGTCTCTACCAATTCATTACGAGTCCATGTAGACATTTACTTACCTCACATAACAGAAGAATAATATAGAGATTAAAAATGTCTTTAATTTCATATATAACCTCCTGAAAAAATAATACAAGGGGGATATGCTCCCCCATTGTATTTATAACATCTTCTTCAGTTTCAATATTGCATAACCGGCAGCAGTATCAGAACCAGCAGAACCCGTATATGTTACGTTTGCATCGGTTTCAGAAGCTACAATGTAACATTTCTTCCTTCTGAAAGTTCCAACATCAGTTGCTGCATCTGCCCCTGCTGTAAAGTCAGCAAGCAAAGCTCCATAGTAACAAGCAGCAAGATAATCTTCATTAGCTCCCGATGTTACAATTGGACCTAAATCAACGAAGGTTGCACTCGCCACCGAAGCTGCAGCTATTAATCCATCAGGATCGTCAGTTGTTGACCCATTCAACCCGAAATCAATTGTCTCTGCGGCATCTGCTGCAGTTACCTTAAGCTCTATATCTTCTATCACTACCGGTGATATAAGAGTAAATCCTGTATCTGTCTCGCTATTATCAGAAGCACCAAAAGGTATAACTAAATTCTGCTCAAGTTTCTCAACATCTACTTCTACATGATGGTCAGAAGGCGATACACTCTGCAAGAACAAAGCGTCCCCATTAGCTGTATAGATAGATATGTCTACGCTTGTAACGGTTGATGCTGTCCAGAAGTGTATAATCCCATCTGTCATAGTGCCCGGGTTAGAACCTGAAGTTCCTTTATCATTACTATAGATGGTTACTTCTGATGGAGACCCGGCAGTTAGAACATTATATACTCCGCTATCATCATCAATTGGCTGTTGTGTTCTTGAGTTAATTAACTGTATATACCATTCTGTGTAATTTGCACTCATATTATTTCCCTCCTTATTTTTTATTTACGCTCTGGGAATGCCCCAGACTAAAGTATATATATTATCCGTAGAAGCCATAGTATATGAACTTCCATTCGCTATAGTAAGGGTATTCCCTGACCATGTAATATCTGCATCAGATGTAGCAACATTATTCCCCGAGTTCAGAATTTGCACTATCGCTCCTGTTATTGTTCTCAATTCAGAGATCGAGACGGATAATGTCCCTGCGGTAGCTTCAGCTGTTGTTGGCTCTATCTTTATCAAAACAAAGGGGTTATATGTTCCTACAACTTCAACTAACGATGGTCTACTACCTGAAAGATAATTAGTTATTGTTGCCATTATTCACCTCCTTAGTCTGCTACTGCGGCTGAGAATACATGAATAACGCCCTGATCCTCTGGTGTCGTTCTATTGAACACCAATTTTTTTACACCTCTTATTTCATGTATCTCTCCCCCTAAGTCATGCCCATAATCATATGTTTCTTCTCTATATTTACTTGTCTGTGCCCAGGCTACCGCTGCTGCTTGTGCTCCCAGGAATAAGTTATGAGCACATTGAATTGTAGAACTTACAAGAGGTATCTTCTCATATTCGTATACAAGAACTCCTCTATAAGCTCCTTTAAAATCACTTCCTGTAAATAGAGGGCTTAATCTCACCTGAGCAGGTGGTAAGAAATAATTAGTATTCTTCAATGCAGGATCATTCTCACATAAATCTCTAATTGCATAAGTATGTCCTACAAAAATATACCAATATTCTATGTTTTTGCCACTTACTATTTTCATAGGTCTTATCTTTGCAGTAGCATTAACAGGAATTTTGGCTTTCCTTTTTGCTATTCCAATCATATTTAACGTTAATTGGTCAGCCGTATTATCAATATTCTGCAAAGCAGTAGAGTGTGTAGCATTCCAGTTTGAATCTGTTAAACCATACAAATACCTGCCTCTTACTCTACCAGTAGAAGTATCTGTAAGAGCTGTTATAATATCGTCTTCAAGCTTTTCCTTGGAAGCATCCACTAAAGCATCTTTCATCTCAACAGGAACACTAAACTTAACTCTTTGTTCGGTCATTGGAACATTCTGTATCTTAGCAAGAACCCTTACATTATCAACTATAACACTATCTGAAAAGAAATCAATTTTACCCTCATTACCTTCGCCTTTATTGCTTCCAGTAACGACACCGCCCTGTAATTTACTTCTTAATGTAAAAGTTATCTGGTCGCCTTTCTTTTTAGTTAAATCCTTCTTTACCTGAATAACCGCATTCGTAGACTGACCCATTAAGAACCTCATCCATAATTCACCTATATATTCTCTATAAACCGAAGCTTCCCACTGTTTAACAGCAATGTTATCATTTGATTTAACTTCTGTATACATATTTATTTACCTCCTTTTTTAATCATGAAAATACTTCATCGATAAGAGTTCCATCATCTATCTCAATCTTTTCTTCTTCTTCTAAAACTTCACTACCACGCATATTCCCCAACCCTTTAACTTGATTTTCTTTTAAATTAAACTTTTCTAAAATCTTTTTTGTTATCTTATCGCTTAATTCTTTCTCTATCTCTTCTGTTATTTTTTGTCGTATTGTTTGGGGATCTCTCCCATATTTCTTGTGGAACTCTTCCCTCTGAAGAATCTCGATGGCTTTCAAAACAGGTGCAGGGGATGTATCCACTTCCATAGCAATTACAGGGTCAGCATATAATTCTCTGAAGGGAGCATCTTCAGCCCATATCATCTTATTAACATATTCTTCCCCATACTCTTTAATCGCTGCAAGATTAGACGCTTCAATCTTCCCTTCAATTTTTGCCTGAGCCTGTATTGCTTCTGGTGGAACTTCCTGCTCTTCTTCTGCTTCATAATCATAAGTGCCATCTAATTTTTTGTTAATCATCTCAATTTGTTTCTTCAAATCGAGAGTTTCTTGATGGACTCGATTAGCCCATGCAGCAGTATCCCTGAATCTTTTTTTATAGGGATTTTCTTCCCTCTCCCAGATATCTTCTTCTTGAGGAGACGGCTTTTCATCTTTGCCTTCCTCTTTCTCTTCAGGAGAAGTTTCTTTTTCCTCGGTTGAAACTTCCTCTTCTTCCTGAGACGAGGTTTCTTCCTCTTCAGAAGTTTCTTCTTCGGAAACTTCTTCTTCTATAGAAGTCTCCTCTTCAGGTATTTCTGTAGCTTCATCGAGAAATTCTTCTAATCCTAATCCATCCATCTCTTTTGTCTCTTCAGACATATTACCTCCTTTGCCTTCCTGATAATCAGGAGACGGCATATTAATATAGCCTGCAGAATAAATCTGTGACGGCTTTACTCTTCTTTTTTAACATAAAAATATTTAACATTTTTAACTTTATATCGTCTAATGCCTTTTTTAAAGTCATCTTCCATCTCTACAATTTCATTTTTATGTATATCCAGACCATGCTTCTTAAATTCCTTTTCAACTTCATCTGTAATTGTCTGGCTATTTCTTATTCTATCGTGTTCTATGATTATTTCTTTATCTGCCACTTTCCTTCCCTGCTATTTCTTTAGCAATCTCAGCCTTTTGTTTTATTATCTCTATATCTTCTTTTGAATGAGTTCTCTTCAAATCCACCTGTGCTTTAGTAATATGTTTGGGCTGAACTCCTGTATGAGCTTCTATCTCTGTCAATGTTTGCATATCCATTGCAGCAGCAAATGCTGCTTTTTCTTCAGATGTAAGCTCTTCCCATTTTAGATTAAGAGATATTTTAGGCTGTAATGGAGGTTTCTGAGCTAATACATCTACTTGTTTAAGAATTTCTTCTTTATTTCTTAAATCTGACATCATTATCAATATTTTTGCCCAGCCGGGACCAAATTGAATAATTTGCGGTAATATCTGAGAAAGCATCTGGAACTGTTCTTGCTGTAATGTCCCCATATCCGGGACTTCAGTAATTACTACATCATATATGCTTTCTTTAATGGCTTTAATAACATTTTCATTCCAGTTAATAGCTTTAGCTGCATTCATGCTATCAGTGATATAAAATACCTTGGATTCGTTGTAATATTGCTTTATAAATTCAAGTAAAACATTATAAAGAATATGTTTGGTGATAATAAGATTACTAAATATTCGGGATAACATTATCCCGGTCATTGCCTGTTTTCTTGCTATCCCAATTCCACTCCTTACTTCACTCGGTAATCCTCGTGCTTCAGGACCTATCATAGACAATCTCTCGATTGTCTGTTTAGACTCCTGTAATAAAGCAACCTGAGTTTGTGCTAAGTCAACATTTCTCAATATTTCAACCTTTCCCCAGTATCCTTTTCTAACTTCTAATAACCCATCAGGTCTTGCTAATTCTGTAGCAAATTCAGCTTTATTGCCTATTGCGTTTTCTTCATACATTGCCTGATTAACAGTTAATAGATGTAATGCTTTGCTCCTTCTCTTGTTTATTTCCTTCTGAGGGTCAATTAAATTATAAGGGACTGCATAAGGTTCACCATCTTTTTTGCGATAAACAAAATAAGGAATAAATGGAAAATACTTATCGCCATGAGGAGAATTCTTGTGTTCTAATAATATATTAAAACAGAATACTCCAACTTTTATTTTTTGAATATTCTTTTCTATAACTTTCCCATTTATCTTTTCTCTTTGTTTCTTCGGAATAGCATCATAAAGCTCCAGACTCCCATCAGGTAAAAATATAAACCTCTTAATAGTAAGGATTTTATACCATATTTCTACCAACCTCAATCTTTTCCTTATTTTATCCACATAATAGTTATATCTAAGCTCATACGCAGGATCTTCTATCTCATCAGGAGAATAGTTGATCAATCCTTCTAATTCATCAGCATATTCGGGATATAAACTTATTGCATCATTTAACTCTACCCATTTAGCACGACATATAAAACGTGCATCTTCATTCCAATCATAACACCTGGAATAAGGATCTGGATATATGTCAAAACAATCTACATGCCTGATTTTTATCTCAGGTTCAAGCATATCATTAATATCAACATATACCTCTAAAACTCCCATTCCAGAAATATTGCCATCTTCAAACATAGCTTTCTCATGTAATCTATAGTTAGAAGTTTGTTTTATAAATGTCATCATGTCAGTAAGAGTATTCCCGATTATTTCATCTTGTGGATAGTTTCTTCCCTTAAAGTTTAACTTTACTCTAAATTTATCATACTCGCCCATTATTCTTTCTATAACAACTTTAATCTCATTCTCTACAGTAGGAGGTTGCTCTCTTAATTTTAATTCTGCTAATTCCTCAGATGTTAATTGGTCTCCTTCAACAAACTTAAAACAAGTAGAAGCATGTTCACGCCAATTTTTTTGCACAGGATGAGTATACGCAGACACAAACATATCATCTAATTTCCTTGCAATAACTTGTTTGTCTTCTATCAGATACGCACCCTCCCTTTAACTTATTTAGAGGGTGGTTATTTGAACGAGCCTCTAAAAATAATCTATTTACTATATACCATAATGATATTTATTTGTCAAGTTTTTTTAACATTTTCTTAATAATTTTTAATAAACCCTTGAGATGTCTATATAAAATTAATAAGGACTGTCTGTCTAAATCATTGTCCAATCTAATAGTTTTCTTCTCCATCCGTGTCTTTCTTTTTTGATTGTTTTTAATTCTTCGTCTTCAAATAATTCTGTTAAGCATAGAGCATCAGCTTTATGGGGACTCATAACATGTCTTAATCTCATCTGTTTTTTGCTTTCTATTTTAATCTTGCCTGTTTTTTCTTCAAAATCTATATCTTTCCTTACGGTAGTTAGTTGAGCTATTAATTCATCATCATTGGGTATTTGATATGCCCTTTTCTCAAATTTATCTCTAACTCTGCCCCAGAGTTCATCTCTAAGGCTATAATATCTTGGATCAGTAGCTGTATTGGAGACTATTACTTCGACAATTTCTTTATCACATCTACGTCTCAATTTGTCTACTACACCATATCCCACTCCAATAGCACATACGCATATAATATCAGGATCTTCATCTGCAATTAATCCTAAAAGCCATGCAGAAAATTCTTCTGTATCACAATAGGGTATATCAAAAATAGAAATACATGGTCCCTGCCTTATAGCAACTGCATGTTTATCTTCACCTCTTCCTGAAGCAACATCCACGCCCATTATTATTCTATCATTTTCATCCGGCAGAAGTTCTGCCTCTCTTTCCCTGCGATAATCTTCCACGCATTCATTTACCCATTCCCAGTGTATAAAACTTGATATATCTTCTTTTGGTGGTAGTCCTTTAATTCTTATCCTGAAGAAATTAGAATTTCTTCCATATTTCTGTGCCGCTCTTTTAATAGAATCTTCGTTTGTCAACTCGCTTTGCTCAGCATCCCAGTGGCGACATATCCAGTATTGTCTATCTTCATTTTGAGTTCTTATAGCATATCCGGTAGAACGAGTGGGATTAAAAATAAGCAATGCAAGATTGCATTTTCCCGTCATACTTCCTTCAATGGGTCTAAATACAGGTTCGGGAACTTTAGAAGCTTCATCTATAATATACATCATAAAATCTTCATGCCTTCCTGCTAATGTCTCAGCCTGTTCATCAGGACTATCTTTAGGATTAGCAGTTCTTGCAATAGCAAACCAATCTTTACCATCCCGTTCTTTCATATAAAGTTTATCAGATTGTAAAACCAGCAAATCTTCTATGAGACTATCTTTAAGCCACTTATTTATTTCTCTCCATAAGGTATCTTTTAAAACTGTCTTTGTAGGAGCAGTAGCAAAGATAAGAGAACGAGGGAAACACATTAAAAACCATAACATTACCCATACAGCAAAAGCATCTTTCCCGGTCCCCTGCCCTGATTGTATGGAAACACCAATCTTTTTAGCAATTTCAATCTCCCTTTTTGTAGCAGTCCCCTCATTCCGCTTGATTTTGCACCAGACAAGATTTCTTATATCTCTTAATGCTAATTTCTGTTGTGAAGTAACTCTCCCTAAATGAGACTTTTCCGGAAGTTTTAAAGCTTCTATAATAAACCTTTCGGGGTCTAATGCCCATCCCCGGGTTAAATTAATTAATTCCGGATCAGTTGTCTTCCTTGCCATCAAACCTTATACGTTTAAGAGATTTATAAAATCCTTTAGAGTGCACCTGTTGAAGAATAGCAATAAAATTCTGGACATGAGACATCTTTTTATCCTTGCCTTTTAATTTAACTGATGCAAGACCAAAATCAATAGCAATCTTACTTCTTATCTGTAAAGGTAATTTCTTCACATCATCCATACTCATATCCTTAAGAGTATGAGCAAACTTTAAACTAATATCAGCAAAATCCTCCCCCAGAAAATCTAATTTATCAAGAGTCTCCGCAGTCTTCTCAACCTCCAGTTCATTAAGCCTGTGAAGATTATCTTTAATGGTCTTCCAGGTCCGTCCTAACTTCCTGGCAATAGCATTTATAGCCATGCCATTATCTATACACTGCTTTATCAGGCTGAGTTCCTTTGTAGTTAATTTAGCTCCTCTTCCACCCATTCTATCTAACCAATATTAAAGTTTCTACTATTCTAAGAGCTGAATAAATTCCATAAATCAAACTACTGTAGTCCGTTTTCCTCCAGATATTCTTCTCATCTTTATCCAGCTCTAAAACCTCTTCACTAACTTTCATTAACTCATCTTTAATGTT
>CAZCTP010000068.1:0-15789 GCA_964501575.1 uncultured Thermodesulfobacteriota bacterium | reverse complement strand
ATTATTTTAAGGTGAGCCATCCTTTTTTCCATCACGAAATTGGAGATGCTTCCCTTTAGCAAAATAAGAACTAAATACAAAACACAGAGAAAGACAATATAATAAAAAAACATTAATAAATAAAGATGGAGAAAAGTAGCTTGTCACAATTTTGTAAGCCCCCATTTTGTGAACAGATAGGATATACCTGCAAGAAATAATACTGAATTAAACCCGAGGGATAAAGCGATCATAACTGCAAGGATAGAGCCCAATACTGAAGCAACTCCATTTACACACCATGCCCAAGGGATAATTTCTCTACCTTTAGCTTCTAAGATCCTTATACCAAGGGGGAAAGGCATACCCATAAGTACCGATGAAGGAGCTAATAACATAATTGTTATAGCTCCTTTAATAATCATATTAGACCCTAAAAAGATATTAATAATAAAAGGGATAATTATAATCAAAGCCATAATTATAAACACAAGGATAGGAATTATTCTAAAAAGGCTTGATTTAGGAAGATAATATCTGGAAATAAAACTTCCAATCCCTGAAAATAAGAGTATACAAAAAAGCACCAGTGATACAGCATATACTGGATGGTCTAAGAATAAGATTAATTTCTGTATAAGCGCTATCTCTACAAACATAAATCCTATACCAATAAAGAAAAAATATGATAAAAAGCGGAATATCTGTTTATAAGAAAGTCTTACCCCTTTCTGTTTAACAAATAATGGAAGGATTATAAATAGAAAACTCACAATAAATACCTGGATAAAAATAATAGGAAGAAGATAGCCTCCTTCGATAAATATCTGCCACTTATTGCCAACACTCTTATAAACTTCTCCTATTTTACTCCATTTTAAAAAATGGAAGAAAAATGGCTTATCATCTTTCACTGATGTAATATCAAATAGATAATTTTTTAGAAGCTCTTTTCTCTTTCCTTCATTAAATATCTGAGATATAAGATTATAATACATAGGCTCATTAAACTTATTATATATATTAACCTCATTCTCTTTTATCCCGTGGTAATAAACCGTGTCAAAGAGCCTTTCCTTGCAGAATTTTTTTATTATAGTAATATCCTCAGTGGTTATAATCCCTTTCTTTACGAGTATAGTAATTGCTCCCCATGACCTTATCACTGCTATGTATCTTTCTGGATTAGCAATACCCATTCTTTTTAAAGCTGAATAAATGACCACAACCAATCTTATCTCTTCTCTTGGAGGCGGGAGAAGATATCTGGTTATAGATAATATCCCACCTTTATTTAGATGGGTGAAATATTCTATAATCGCCTCTTCTGTAAATTGATATCCTTCTATAAGTCCAAAACCACCTCCAGGAGATCCAGGAAGACTACTTAATATAGGGATCTGAATAATATCAAATCTCCTGTATCCTCTTTTAAGGAGTCCTCTCACATTACCTATCTCTATCTTTACACCCTTCCTTCCATATATTCCTCCTGAGAATCTTCTAAAATCCTCACTCATTATATTATAAATCAATGGGTTTATCTCGATCCCGGTTATTGATGGACTCTTAAAATATAAGGCAGTTAATATATCCAAACCACCTGCAGGCTCAAGAATAAGTACCTTATCCCTTTTCCCAAGATAGAATGGGATGGATGATATAAGGTATGGAATAAAATCTAAATTCGCAATATCTTCCTTAAGCTCTGTAATAGCAATCATTCTATTACCATCTATGGTAATACCTATCTGAGGAGGTAAAGATTTAAAATATTTCAGACTTAAACCCGGGGCAAAACGGACCAATGGACTATCAATTATATCTATTCTTGAGAAGGAATTCCATTTTGTATTAATAAGTTTAGAATTAGGATATCTCAATGCAACTTGAAGACTTTTAAAAGGGGATATTCTTATCTCTAAAAGAGATGGTTTTATCACATAAATAGATATAATAACTCCAATTATAATAATCGATAATATATTTTTTCTATTCAAATTTGGACCTGTAAATAGTATGGATGCAATTAATGCTAAAATAGATGAAATTATTAGCGGTCCTATACCACCAAATACTGGAAATATTAATAATGGGAGTAAAGAACCGATTGAAGCACCAGAGAGGTCTGATAGATATATCCTATTTACTTCTCCTGGGAATTGAGTAATGGTTATAGATATGATAGCTCCTGCAAAAAGGAAAGGAATTGATAATAGTATATAATATATAAAGATATAGAATATCTGATTTGTATCCCATGAAATCTTTATAAGATCAAAAGGAAGCCTATTTGAGATAAAATAGGAGAATATTATGGCCAGGGAAAAGATTAGGGAAAGGGTATAAAGTAATTTTTCTGTATCTTTCTTTAAAATTGAAGGGAAAAGCATTAAAAAGGAACCGCTTGCACCATATCCAAGGAGGGCAATACTTACAACCATAAATGCAAAATGATAACCTTGAGACACAGAAAAGAAACGGGTAAAAAATACCTCTATAGTAAGAGAAGAGGAGGAAATTAAAAAGATACCGAGATATCTTATTTTATTCACAAGTATAAAATTTACTTAAAATATATCTCAAGCAAGATAAGCTGCGTTAATCCTATAAAAAATCCGAGTATACCTCCCAATATCTCTATAAGTCTGAGTTCCCTTCTTGCAAGATTTAAGACTATATCCTCAAGCCTTTCTATATCATAATTCTTCAATTTCTCAACCACTATCTCCTTCAAACTTGCCTTATCTTCTATATCATTAACAACCTTATGTATTATTGGATCTATATTATTTGCTATCTCATCATTTATAATACCTTCAATCTTGTTAAATAGTTCATCATCTATCAATCCAGGAAGAGGTATTAAATCTAAGATTCTCTCCTTTATATCTCCATGTAAAGTTCTTCTGACTATGTTCCTTATTACATCCTCCAATTCTACATCCTTTATTATTCTCTTAATATCATCTACTGAAACAAGCTCCTTCTCTACCGTCTCCCCTATTTTTTCCCCTATTTCATATCTTCTCTTTGCAGCTAACCCCTGAATCTTAAACCCTAATACATTAACAGGTTCAAGGGGTCTGAATAGCATCTTTATAGCAATAAAGTTTGTTATCCAGCCTATAAAGGCACCAACTATTGGTAATAAAATAAACTTAAGCATTATTCTCTTAACATTCCTTTATTAAAAATTCTCTTGTATATATCTATATGCTTCTTATCCTTTTTAAAATATTCATATATATCATTAATCTTCATCCATATATCAGGATTATCTAACTGATAGTGGCATACATAACATGAATTTATTCTTTCTAACTCTTCTTCATTAAATGGTCTTGCTTTATTATGAGAGGTATCCTGAATTTGAATACCCTTTTCATCAACAATCTTTTCAAGCGGAAAATCTATAAGTAGGTCTTCTGGCTTTTCAGAAATTCTTTTTAATCCAATCCCCATAGCCTTTGTATTTGCATGGCATGATCCACAATCCCTTGCCTCCCTCGTTATTGTATGTGGCTGAATAGGATTCATAGAGAGCCCATACATCTTTTCCCCTCCTTTATTTATCCCTGATGTCCTAAATATTTTATCTTTTAACATTAATTTCCCATTCCTATCAATATAGCTGAAGAATATCTGACATCCAGGGGTAAAGGGTGAAACTTTATCTTTAGAATTTATACCTAAGGGAGGTTCATTAATCCTTATATATTTATAACTGCCCTCCCATTTACCCGGAGAGTTTCTACCTGAAATCCAATCATATGAGTTTCCCCTATCATCCCTCTTTATATGACATCCATAGCACTGTAAAACCTTTTTAGAATGGCAGGAATAACACTCAAGTCTATGGGGACCTTTAAAATGTTTCTCTATCATCATAGCCTTTGGAAGTGCCCCCCTTTCATTCATCCTCTTAAGATCCGGGACAATATGCTCTCTTCCATCAGCTTTTCCAATAAGAATTATATCATTCCCTCTTCTATAGAGATTTCTCAATCTATTTCCTCTGATATCCTTTAATGATGGATACTCATCAGGGGTTCCGTGGCAGCTTTCACACCTTATAAATACCTGTTCTTCCTTTTTGCTATATATATTTCCATCTCCATGCAATTCCTTTGATGTATGACAATCAATACATATCATTCCTTTTCTGTAGTGTATATCTGCTGTTAATTTAAAACCATTAAAATCTTTCCCGACAAACCCATATCCTATACCACCCCCGATATCCTTATGACAATGTAAGCACTGATTTACAGGGATAATATTTGTTATCTCATGCTTAACAGGATGGGAAGGTTTGGTTTTATCTATGGTAGGGTCACTTGACCTGCTCAATCCATCATCCGCATATATCATATGACAGGCAGCGCATCCAGATCCCCTATAATATCCATATTTCTTCTCACCCTCTGTCCATAGATGACATTTAAGACAATAATTTCTGAGAAGGTTATCGACATGGGAATTATTGCCTGCAGGAAGTATTTTTAATTCTTTTAATGCACCAAACTTTAAAGGGATAGAACCATCCTTATCTATAATCTTTCTTACGCCAAACACTGCATCCTTACTTACTTGCTTTCCCCACAGATACCTTGCTCCACTAATCTCCCCGGCTGTAGTTGCCATTAAAGCCTTTTTCATTCTATCAACATGGTCCTTTTCACCATTTATAACTACATTGGTAACAGTAGAGTGACTACTATGACATTGCCCGCATGTTTTATTAATGAACCTAAAGTCTGAAGGATTCTTTATCATACCTTTATGAGCCTCTTTCTTTGTAGTAGCTATCGGATTACCAAAATGACATGTTACACATTTCACATTATTCTTTATCATCTTCTTATTTATATCTTCTATACCCTCATGACAACTAAGACACCCCTTTTCAAAGGCTTTCTCAAGACTAACCTTTTCAAACTTTTCTATCTTTTTAGATGAAGATGATATTATAAATGGAATAGATATAAATAGTATTAGAAATCTTACAGCTCTCATTTATATATCTTAACAAGCATCTCGTTGTATCTTGGTGAACCAGAAACTGGATCGTTATACATATCATCTATAACTCTGTTAATATTGGAAAGATCATTGGCTATATTCCATGATGTTCCCTTTGTATTAGCTCCATTAGACATAGCCCATACAACTCCGGCTTTTATATTATCTGTAATCAATACCCTAAATTTCTCTCTCCCTGCCTTTGACTCTACATATACCTCTTCTCCATCTTTTAAATTTAACCTTTTTGCATCAATAGGGTTTATCTCTATAAATGATCGGGATAAATGTTTATTTAAAGATTTAACATTCCTTGTCCATGAACCACTCATATATCTACTTCTTCCATTTATAAGTATAAGTGGATATTTTCTGGCGAAATCAGGGGTGTTTTCTAAACTTTCAACTGGGGGAAACCATGTTGGTGGGGGTGAAAGTTCTATCTTCCCTGAACTCGTATTAAATTTATTCTTTAGATCCTCTATATTAAACAATGGAATCTTTTTTATAGGTGATTTACGAAGCTTATCAAGAGTAATCTTGCTTGTATATGGAGAGCTTGAAAGCAGATAATCTATATACTCTCTGTCATTGAACATAAAATCTTTCCCCATTCCAATACTCTTCCCGATCAATGATATTATCTCCTTATCCGATCTACTCTCCCCCCTTGGTTCTATAATCTTTTCCATGAGACTTATATATTGGCTTGTAACCGGGAAGTTTGATGGAACAAGTCCAATACTTTCTGGAGGAGGAGCAGAAGGAAGTATAATATCTGCATATAAACCAGTATTGGTTATATATCTATCTATTACAATCAGAAACTCAAGATTCTTTAAAGCAACTCTACCTTTATATTCATTTGGCAAACTTATAAGGGGATTTGAAGCAAGTATAATCATCCCCCTTATTTTATAAGCCCTTCCATCATATCCCCTATAAACATTACCTTTAAATGTAAGATTCTTTCCGTATGGAAGCCTCTTAAATATATAATCTTTCCAGTACGCATTATCACCCTTTGCAACTATTATATCCCACATTCTTAAGGGATCAAGATAACCTGATGGTAATTCTGCAACTCTCTTATCCCATCTAGAAGAATCATATATTCTATAATATAGAGATCCGGGCCCCTTCAATGGATCTATAGGAAATGAAAGATATACATTTCCTCCTGGGATATTTATATTCCCTGTTAAAGCAGCCAGCGCATGGACAGCCCTGCATGTCTCAAATCCATTAGAATGTTTGGATAACCCTGACCCTCCAATTATCACTGATGGCTTATTATTAGCGTATATTTTAGCCACCTTTATTATTTGATCAGGTGAAATCCCGCATATCTTTGATGCATTTTCTGGGGAATATTCATTTTTAAGAACTTCATATCTGTAACCTTCGAAACCTGATATCCATTTATCTATAAACCCTTTATCGTAAAGATTATCTTTAATTATCACCTGAGCAATAGATAGTGCAAGGATGCCATCTGTCCCAGGCCTTATCTGAATATATTCATCTGCTCTTTTACTTAACGGTATAGCTCTTGGATCTATAACTATTAATTTATTATTCTTAATATACTGTGGAGAAAAGGGGAACTCTGTAGCCCTCTGATTACTACCCCATAATATAAAGCATTTTGTATACTCAAAGTCTATAATATCCCTACAGGGCGTTGCTCCCATCATATAGGAAGCTGCATAACTCCATGCTGATATCCCAGTAGGATAGGGAGAAAAAACATTTGGGCTGCCAAAGGAATAAAAAAGTCTTGGAAATAACCAATACATTTCCAATGTAGAGGGCATTCCAAAGTATCCTATAATTGATTCAGGACCACTCTGATTTATTATTTCACTTAATCTCTCCTTTATAATAGCAAGAGCTTGATCCCATGTTATTCTTTTAAACTTACCCTCTCCCTTTTCCCCAATCCTCATCATTGGGTAAACAAGCCTATCGGGGTCATATACAATATCCTTCAGAGCCCTGCCCTTCTCGCATAAAATCCCCATATTTTCTGGATCCTCTAACATCCCTTCAACTCTTGTTATCTTTCCCTTGCTAACATATATATTTACTCCACAACCCCATGGGCATATATTGCAGTGGCTCTTAACCACTCTCTCGTTAATAGATTGGGCTATACTAAACGACGGATTCAAAATATATGATAGCGAACTGATGCCTGTTAATTTTATAAAAGACCTTCTATCCATCACTTTGTACCTTTTCCCTTAGGTGTTCCACTAAGAGCACCCCTTATAAATATATTATTTATTATATCTCTATGCCTCTTATTTGTTTTTGCAAAGGATGTTATATCTGTAATCTTCTTCCAGAGTTCAGCATTCTCCATGTTCTTATGGCAGGCAACGCATAGATTTATTCTTTCCATCCTATCCATCTCTTCCTTATTAAACGGTCTTGAATTCATCTTTTCTGTATCACTGACTGGTTTACCATATTCATCTACGAATCTATCAAGTGAAAAGTTTATCGATAATCCCTGTGCAACTAGATCTAAATAATCTGATCCAAGACCTACTGCTTTCGGGTTATTATGACATGACTCACAACTTCTTGACTGTCTCCTAATACTATGAGGCTGGACAGGATCAAGGGATAAACTATATAGTCCTTTTGTTGTTTTTAACGCCCTATTTAATGATAATATCCTACCGCTACTATCAATATGAGTAAAGAATGGTTGATACAAGGGAATAAATGGAGCTATATAGCCTTTATAATCTACGCCTAAGGGTGAATCTTCCCATCTTATATATATATATTCACTATCCCAACCTGATGGGGAGTTCATTATCTTCTCTCCCTCACCTATACCAATTCCCCAATCAATGGGAGATACTCTTCTGTCATCTCTCTTAATATTGTAACCATAATATTGTGGAGCGGACACCGCATGACATGTATAACATTCAAGTTTATTCCTTCCTTTAATATCTTTTAAATGTGCTGGTATTACCATGGCAAGTGGCAATGAAGCTCTATCCATAATCCTTTTGAGCTGAGGAACAATATGTTCTCTCCCTGTCAATTTCTCTACAAGTATAAGATCATTACCTCTTTTAACCAGATTTGCTAACTTATTTCCTCTACTATCTTTTAATGATGGATATTCATAGGGTGTACCATGACAGCTTTCACACCTTATAGATACCTCATAGTTACTCCTAACATATAAATTTCCATCACCATGCATTTCTTTACTTGTATGACAATCTATGCAACTCATACCCCTCTGATAATGGATATCGGACTTTATATGAATAGAGTTTATACCGTATATCTTTTCTCTTGGCATACCATTATTTGTATATGGGAACCCTAAATGAGCCTGAATCTGTCCTGTATAGCTCATACCTATCCTTTCACCTTCATTATTATGACAATGCATACATTGGGATACTGGAACCTTCACAGTAATTTCATGCTTTAATGGATGAGATGGTACCCCCTTAGCTATTGTCGGATCACCCGTTTCACTGAAACCTTTGTCAGAATATATAACATGGCAAGCACTACATCCATTTGATCTGTATAATCCTTCTTTCTCCTCACCTTTTGTCCATAGATGACACTTAAGACACTTATTTCTCAAAAGACTATCGGCATCTGAATTAGAGGCTGGAGGAAGATTTTTTAATTCTTTAACAACACCTTTATAATCTGGTAATATACCATCAATGTCCCTAACAGCTCTGACAGAATATATAGCGTTCTTGGTTTTCTGAGCATTCCATATATATCTTGTCCCGGCAATCTCTCCGGAAAGGGTTGACATAATCACCCTTATTGTTCTTGGAACATGATTTCTCTGTCCTTTGGATACAACCCTTGAAAGCTTTATAACCTCAGGAATCAAACCTTCAACATCCTTTCTTATCCTACCTCTGTCATCATGACATTGCCCACACGTTTCTGATATAACTCTGAAATCCCCTGGATTAATATACATCCCCTTATGAGCTTCTTTTTTTGTGAATGCATAGGGATTACCTTTATGACACACTTCACAGTTCTTATCTGCTCCCCATGCTTTTGCCATCTTCTTATTTATAACCTCAATACCTTCATGACAGCTTAAACACTTCTTCTTTTTCGCTAATTCAGGACTAACTCTCTCATATTTTTGTTCTGGTATTGAAATATCCTCCTTCTTCACAGCTTCTTCAATAGACACCTTCTTGACAGGTGTTTTAATCTCAATATTTTTATATATAGACTCCTTTTTAGTTACTGAAGCTTCCTTTTTAGATTCCACCTTCCCTTTACAACTATACAGAATAATGATCATAACAAATAATAATTTCAAATATGTTTTCATATTTTTGCTCCTCCTTTTTATTTATTCTACATATGGCTTTTTACCTCTATAATATTCCTTAGGAAACTTCTCACCTGTGAGACTCAACATATATATAGTCAATGCTTTTGCATTCTCATCTGGTATCCCAAAGTTTGTCATTTTTGAATCGGGTTGAAATATCTGAGGGTTCTTGAAATGAAGAATTAACCACTTATTTAAAGATCTTTCCCCTTTATAATTTCCCCATACAAATTCATCAGGAAGTTTTGAAGCGACAGCATTCAAGCTTGGACCTGATACCCCTCCTTCCATATAAACCTTATGACAATTTCTACATCCATAGAAATCATATAATCTTCTACCTATAGATAATAATGGTGCTTCTTTTAAATAAGTCTCAAAATGACATTTACCACAGGAAGATTGTATATATTCTCCATAAAGAAGAGGTTCATGCCAGTGCTTTAATCCTTTACCATGGGCGTCTTTTACTGTGGTTGCCATACCCTGCCCCAAATGGCATACTGTACATCCAAATTTTTCAACCGGATGCTTCCTGAGAATACCAGGATGATATCTAAATGGTTCTTCTTCATTCATCATATCCGGATTCTCAAACCCAAGATGACAGGTTATACACCTATCAATTCTATTCAGCTTCTTTACTATAATCTGCTTTATTTCATATTTTTCTCTCATTATATCCTTTTTTTCTCTCTCACTCTTTGCTTTACTTAATATTATTTCCTTATATCTTCTTTGATACTCCTTCCACTCCGGTTCTATATCTTTAACTATCCAGAATATAGTAATCAATAATAGTAATACACTACTTATAACAAATAACCTATTCAATGAATTCCCCACTCCTCCCATGGCCAATAGAATTTCCAACCGGGTCCTCTACAAAAACTCCCTATTATAACTAAGGTTACTGCAAATATTACAAATATTGAGAATATAATGATAGCAAACTTCCTATGCTTTGAAAACCATACCCCTACTCCCATTGGATTCCTATCTATGTACGGAATAGATATAAGTATAATAACTATAAGAGCTGGAACCAATATCCCTCCCCAGAATGGTGGAGCCCAAGATACCATTTCTTGGAGTGGTAAGAAATACCAGGGGGCTTTCGCTGGATTTGGAGTCTTATTCGGATTTGCAATCTCTTCTAAAGGAGCATTAAGAATATAGGATATAATAAGAAGAATAGTAAGAACAATAGCTATAAATATAATTTCTCTGAATATCAGATTTGGAAATGTCATAACGCTATCCTCATCACTTTTATCAACCATTAAAGATTTCTCCTTCTTTAGTAGCATTAGACCATAGGTTTTAGATGGATTGGATGGAATCTCAGCTTCCCTTGCAGCCCCCTCTTTTATAGGAGATGCCAATCCTCCATCCTTTCTTATTCTCCATAGATGGATAGCTATTAAGATAGTAAGTATTGCAGGTAATACAAAAATATGAAGCACATAGAACCTGAGCAAAGCATTCTGTCCAACCATATTACCACCCAACAGTATAAATCTTATCTTTGAACCTATTAATGGAATAGCATTAGCTATATTTGTCCCAACGGTTATAGCCCAGAATGCAAGCTGGTCCCATGGAAGAAGGTAACCTGTAAAACTCAATCCTAATGTTCCAATAAGCAAAAATACGCCAATGACCCAGTTAAATTCTCTGGGTGTCTTATATGCTCCGGTGTAAAAGACCCTGCACATATGAAGAAAAACCACAGCTACCATACCATGGGCTGACCACCTATGAAGATTTCTTAATAATATACCGAAGGGGACTGTAAACCGAAGGTCTTTCATATTATAGTATGCGTCCTTTGTAGAGGGTATATAATAGAACATAAGTAACCCCCCAGTCACTATAAGTATCACAAATAGTAAAAGTGAAAGCCCCCCAAGCCAGAGAGTTGTAGTAAACTTTAGAGAACGTCTACTTACCTTAATAGAATGGAGATGAAGGAAAAAATTTGACATAACTGCAAGAGCTCTATTTAAATCTGTATCAGGATAGCCATGTCTAAATATCGATCTCCATACCCTTGTTTCATATATCTTCTTCAGCATGATTAAACCTTTAATCTATAATTCTTGTCTACCTTCTCCTTTGTATCTACTATTAGTCTGTTAAGCCTGTCCAATTTTACATAAAAATGATCAAGGGGTCTTGGAGCAGGCCCAGAAATATTGGTTCCATTAATATCAAACTTACTTCCATGACAATGACAATCAAACTCGTTCTTAATCGGCATCCATCTTACTATACATCCAAGATGTGTACATATAGCAGATGTAGCTAATATCCCCTCTTTATCCCTCATGATAAATATTTTTCTTTCCTTAAAGAAGGTAACTGAATCCTCTGGATAGTCATCAGGTCTGCCAACCTTAAACCTTGCTGGAGGCTCATACAAAACCCCTGGGAATACAAATCTTAAAAGTCCTAACAATGAAAGAGTAATAAAACCTGTGATACTTCCCCACCCAAGGAAGGAAAAGAATTTCCTCCTTTCTATATCTACTTTATCCCTATCCATTATTAAACTCCTTATATATAGATTTATAGAAATCTTTATAAGATATAGATCCTCTACATATTCCAAAGAAGGTGTTTACTCCTATTCTCCTTTTAAACAATTTATATGTAAAATTTGGGAAATTATAGAATAAAAAAGATATCTTCCTGGCATATTTAAAGTTTTTTGTTAAGTCCCTATTTATTCTATTAGTATAATACGAAAAATCATAATTATTATTCTTAAAGGAATCTACTATAACATCCCTCGCATAAATAGAACTTTTGATCGCATAATATATCCCCTCTCCAGTAAGGGGATCAGCAAGTCCTGCGGCATCTCCTACAAGAAGCGCATTCTCTTGATGGAGTTTATTATTAACACCCCCTAAGGGTATATGATGCCCCTTTATTTTTATATATGAATCCTCAACCGATATCCCTTTACTCTCAATAAATTTATAAAAGTACCCTTTAATCCCTGGATAGTATGGCTTTATACTAAACACACCCGTTGATAATCTATCCCTCTTGGGGAATATCCATCCATATCCCTTTGGTAAACAGTCAAAATCTAAGCAAAAACGTTCTTTATATATATCCAATATCTTCATGTCTTTTGGATATACCTCCCCATCTATAGCTATTCCATATTCTCTATTTTTCATAAGTCCTATTGATTTTGCCACACTGCTATATACTCCATCTGCTCCAACAATGATTCTACCACTAAAAATTCCATTATCTGTGACAACAGTTGAGTTGCCATTGTTTAATTCCACCCTTTTAACCCTATTATTATCTATCAATTTAGCTCCTTTGCTCAGTGCTTTCTTTACTATAAGATAATCAAAACTCTCTCTGAGCACTGTATTAAACATCGGGCTATTAAATCTTTTTGTAAAAATATCCCTATTTCTTAAATAGGATATATAACCAAACAACCTATCTTCAACCACATCATCTATCCCAAAATCTAAAAGATTTAACACCTTAATTGTCACTCCGCCCGCACATGACTTATGCCTGGGGAGCCTATCTTTCTCTATTATAAGAGTATTTAAACCAACCTTTGATAATTCATATGCCAATATCCCACCAGACGGACCAGCACCTATTATAATAACATCATATATCATAATAAAAACTTAATACCAAAGCAATAAGTATAAAGAGTGGATAAAAGCTTCCCTTATTAAAAACAATTCGGGCTTCTTCAAGCTTATCACTATTAAAAAATAACTTAATCGCTGGTATAATTAAAAAATATATAGATAATATTACAGCTCCAATAATATATATCCTATTCAATCCCAATGGATATGCAATAGCTACACTCAACCCGCTTGTCAGTATTGCTGATGTAAATATTACTATCTTTGTAAACTTCATCCCATATATTAAGGGAACAGTTTTTATATTCAGTAATTTATCCTCTTCAACGTCTAACATATCATTTGGTATATTCCTACCCCCTATCTCCCAGAAGAAGATCCAGATAAATAGTATTAAAATAGCATCCGGATTAAATGAATTTGACGTAGCGAACCAACCAGCCAAAACACCAAAAGATACCATCGCACCACTTATTACAACTTTTAAAGGTGATACCATTAAAAGTCTACAATATAATATCTCAAGAATTATAGCTACTATATATAATATCGCCGATATAGGATTTAATAAATATGCAAATATGGTAGCTATAGTAAAAAGAGACAATATCCATATCAAAGCCATATCCTCTGTTATATAGCCTTGAGCCAATGGATATGCTATAAATGCTCTATCAATATCAAATTTGTTGTCTTTTTTAAGATAATTAAGCCTTTTTTTATCTACTTCCATATCCATATAATCATTGATTGCAAATGCTGCATGATTCCCTGTCCATGAAGCAATAAAACCTATTACTATCACCTTTGTAGATGGTATCCCTTTTAATCCTAACAAAGCTCCTAAAACAGGTTGGGACATACTCAACGATGCCTGGTATGTCCTTGACAGACTAAGTAAAGCCTTTAATTTATCCACCAAAGTTCCCATGCTTGATCTCTGCATGGCATTCCAAACATTCTATCTTCCTTCCAGTAAAATCAGTATTCTTATTTATATGGACCTCATGCTGATATTTAGCATCCTTAAATCTATCCAACCTTTCATGACAAAATAGACACTTCTCAGGCTGAACTTCTCCATTACCTATCGTAACAAAATCCTTCCCTAATAACTCTTCTTCAGTATAATGACATGTATAACATGTCCCAACAGCAGTTCCTATCTCTTTATCTCTATTCATCAAATGACATATATAACAAACGGACTCTGATACCTTGAAATGCTCCCCTTCTACCACATGAGCATGACATGATGCACACTTCAATCTTATCCCTCTAACCTCCTGATTTATCATAACATCATGATTAAATCTTATCCCCTTCTTATACGTTATCCATTTGTTAAGCTTCTTCTTCACATGACATCCTGATTTTAAACATGCCTCATCGCTTACATTGGAATGTGATTTTGTTGGGAAGAATCCTGTGATCCCTTTAATTACCATAAGAAGACCATTCACTCTTCCCTTTACAAAATTAGATACACCAGGCTGATAATGACAATCTACGCATCCAGCAGGTTTGGGAACCGCTGCAGAGGTAGTGCGCTCTGATGGATTCTTGATTTTCGGGTGATAATGTGTTGATTTTTCCCAGGTTTTGAAGGGAGCATTCATAGTATGACAATACCCACAGAAATAAGGATTTTCTGTAACTTCCATGGTATAGTTGTAAAGGACTACAATTAAAATTATAGCAATAGGGATAAAAACATATAAAACCCTTTGCCACGTTAGTGAAATAGCCTCTGCTATTGACCATTCGTACTTAAATATCCTCTTTATTAATGGATATATTAATATAATTCCTATTACAAGAAGACCATAGAATAGGTAGTCCACCATACCTCTATAGAACTGGTCCTCGGATAACCTCATCATGTTATACACCATAACCCCAACTGACAATATTATTAAATATATAAAGTCTTCTCTTTTATATATTACAGTTAGGAATGCATAAACAATGGAACTTATTAATAGGACTCCGCCGGTATACTGATTGACTATTGTAACTATTATAGTTGAAATAATAGAAATAATGACTGCCGATGTAAATATTCCCTTTGCAAGCTCCTCTTTATCTCTATTTTTAAGCCTAACACCAATAAGGAGATATAATAATGCTATTATTACATAATAATTTAGTATGATACTTAAATCTATAAACGTTAATAATATAAAATAGTAAACAAAGGAAAAAGCTATAGCTGTTGAGAATATATACCAACCCTTCTTATAGGATATAGTTAATATAACATCAACAATTGTATGAACTAACAGAATCATAGATAATATATAGGAATGGGATATTTGACCTTGATGTAATAATATATTTATTATTACAAAACCGGTATTTACATGTGAAGCCACATTAAGAACAGTTGGGTAATCATAATCCGTTCTATCCTTTAACTTATATCCAGATATTGCAAGTAATATAAATAGTGGTAGAGTTAATAATAGGTAGATATAATAATTATTAATAAGACCAATTAATGAGACATAACTAAAGGATAATAATATAGAGGATGGATATAGATATACCATCTCTTTAGAGAATCTTACAAATATTAAATAGGATAAGCCTAATATCAAAGATACCCCAACATTTATAATAGGAGAATAATAATACAAAGAGTAAAGAAATGCTATTATTCCTATACTATTTCCTACCCATTTAGTAAAATTTTTCACTCAGCAGATTCTCCTAAAATCTTCTTATTAATAAAATTGGATGATATTATAAAAGATGCTCCTATTATAGAGAGAAAATAGATAA
>CAZCTP010000067.1:0-15937 GCA_964501575.1 uncultured Thermodesulfobacteriota bacterium | reverse complement strand
TTAAAATTATATCATAATATATTCGAGTAAAAAAGAGAACGGGTTACTTTTTCCCCTACTATTAATCAGATATATGTAGAATAATTTTAATGTTCAATATTATTATATTAGGAATAACAAGTCTTCTTACTGACATGAGCTCTGAGATGGTCTATCCAGTCCTTCCCTTATATCTTACCCTTCGACTTGGAGTAACCCCTGCTATAGTTGGGCTAATAGAAGGTATAGCTGAAAGTTTAGCAAGTATATTAAAGGTATTTTCCGGTTATATATCGGATAGAACCCAAAGGAGAAAACCTTTAGCTATTATTGGGTATGCTTCATCGAGTATAGGTAAAGTATTTATATATCTATCTACTTCCTGGGGATTAGTTCTATTAGGTAGGGTAGTTGATAGATTCGGGAAAGGGATACGGACAGCACCAAGGGATGCATTGATAGCGGATTCTACAGCCCATGATATAAGAGGAACTGCATATGGATTACATAGAACAATGGATACAGCTGGAGCAGTAGTAGGGGTGGGATTAGCATATTACTTTATAAAATATTATAAGGGAGATTACAAGTTTATTTTCCTTTTATCTATTATACCTGCCTCTTTTGGGGTTTTGGCATTATCCTTTGCTATAGAAAAAGCACCAAAGATAATTAAAACCAAGATAACTTATTTTACAAGCTTTAGAGAACTTGACTTTAGACTTAAAGCATTTCTTATTATAATATTTATATTCTCATTGGGGAATTCATCCAATCAATTTCTTTTATTAAGAGCGAAAGGTTTAGGAGTTAAAGTAGAAAGTGTGATACTTTTGTACCTGATATATAATGGAGTATATAGTTTGCTATCCTACCCTGCTGGGAAAATTTCTGATATAATAGGAAGAAGATGGCTCCTTGTATCAGGATATATATGTTATGGATTTGTATATCTGTTATTTGCAATTATAAATAGTTTTATTTATTTATGGATTTTATTTGCAATCTATGGAGTATATATGGCATTTACAGAAGGTGTTGAAAAGGCATTTGTTTCAGATGCTGCTCCAGCTGATAAGAGGGCTACTTTAATAGGATTACATGCAACCCTGGTTGGCATAGGGCTATTACCCGCATCTATATTAGCTGGGATATTATGGAGTATGTTTGGTCCCAGAGCTCCATTCTATTTTGGTGGATTAATAGGATTTCTATCAGGGATAGCATTATCCCTTGTTATAAAGAGTGAGAAAGATAAAACCTGATAGGTTAAAATATGGAGATTTAGTAGGGATAGTAGCTCCTTCCGGAGTATTTGATGAATCATTGTTTCATAAAGGTATATCTAATATAGAAAAACTTGGATTTAGAGTAACATATGAAGATGAAATATTTTATAAAGAGAGGTATCTTGCAGGGAATGATAGGGTTAGAGCTGAACAACTCCATAAATTTTTTTCAAATAAAGAGATTAAAACTATATTCTGTGTAAGGGGAGGATATGGAGCAATAAGGATATTGCCTCGTATAGATTTTGATATTATAAAAAATAATCCGAAGATATTTATGGGTTATAGTGATATAACAATTCTTATAAATAATATATTTCAGAAAACAGGGCTAATAACATTTCATGGTCCAATGGTATGTCCTGATTTTTCAGAGGGATTAACAAATTTTACAGAGAAGTTTCTATTTGAATTATTAATTGAAGGAAAATTTGAAATAGATATTGAGAATACGGATATGTTGAAAGAAGGGAAAGCTTCTGGAATACTAACGGGTGGATCTCTATCTGTAATATTAAGTTCATTAAAAACCCCTTATGAGATAAGGACAGTAGATAAAATATTATTCTTAGAAGATATAAATGAACCGTTATATAAAATTGACAGGATGATAACACAGCTTAAATTGGCAAGCAAGTTAAACGGAGTTAAAGGTATCATACTTGGAGACTTTGGAACAAATGATTCTTTGAGAGATTTATTCTTGGAGCTGTTCTCAGATTTTAATATGCCGATTATTTATAAATTCCCTTCAGGTCATATATCAAACAATATTACTATTCCAATAGGTATAAAGGTCATGCTTGATACATATAAACAAAAATTATACACTATGGAGGGTATATTAAATGGATAGGATAGATAGATTTATTTTAAATGCTATGAATGATAAGATATTTCCTTCAGCTCAGGTATTAGTATCAAAGGGAGATAGGATCTTATATCATAAAGCTTTTGGATATGCTATTATGATTCCAGAGAGAGTTCCTTCAGATATAAATACTCTCTATGATATTGCATCTTTAACGAAGGTTCTTGCTACCGCCACATTAACAATGATATTGATTAATAGAGGTTTAATATCCTTAGATGATACTATTTCTTCTTATATTCAAGATTTTAAACATGATAATATTAAAATAATAGATGTATTAAACCATCAATCTGGACTACCTTCTTGGAAACCTTATTATTTAGAAGCCTCTGGTAAAGAAGGGATATATAAAAAGGTTAATAATGAAGAGCTTGAATGTCCAACCGGTGATAAATCCGTATATAGCGATATAGATTTTATAATACTCGGAGAGCTATTAGAAAAGATTACTGAGAGATCTATAGATAAATTATTTGAAGAGGAAATAGCAGAGAAGATAGGGCTTAATAATACATTCTTTATCCCTATATCAAGGAAGGAAGATTTCAGAGATAGGAAGTTTGCTGCCACAGAGAAGTGTCCATACAGGGATAGAGTAATAATAGGAGAGGTCCATGATGAGAATTCTTATGCAATGGGTGGGGTATCCGGCCACGCGGGGCTCTTCTCAAATGCATTTGATATATATCTATTTTCAAGAGAGATTATAAATTCCTATAAGAATAACGGAGAATTATTATTAAAAGATGTTATGGATGAGCTTCTATCAACCGATTCTCCATGGGCTCTTGGTTGGGATAGGCCGTTTGAGTGTTACTCATTGCCTGCAAATCTTTTTTCAAGAAGGACAATAGGACATCTTGGATTCACCGGGTGCTCATTATGGATAGATCTTAAAAGAGAGGTAATTATAATTCTACTTACAAATAGAATACACCCATCAAGAGATAATAATACTATAAAGTTCTTTAGACCTATATTCAATGATGAGGTAAATAATATAATAGAAAGAGGATAATGCATATACATCTGATAGGTATATGTGGAATTGCTATGGGAGGGTTTGCTTTAATGCTTAAGCACTCAGGATATAGAGTTACGGGATCCGATAGCGATATATATCCTCCTATGAGTGAAGAATTGATAAAAAATGGAATTGAAATAAGGAAGGGTTATAAAAAAGAGAATCTATATGACATGCCGGAGCTTGTTGTGGTCGGAAATGCTGTATCAAGAGATAATCCAGAAGTTATAGAGCTTATTAACAGAAAGATACCATATATTTCACTTCCTCAGGCTATATCAAAATTTTTTCTTAATAATAAAAAATCTATTGTTGTTGCTGGAACCCATGGTAAAACAACAACGTCAGCTCTTCTGGCATGGGTCTTAGAATATATTCAGCTTAATCCATCGTTCCTTGTAGGGGGAATTACAAGGAATTTTGAAAGTAGTTTCAGAATTGGTAAAGGAGAGCTCTTTGTAATAGAGGGGGATGAATATGATACTGCTTTTTTTGATAAAAGTCCGAAATTTCTTCATTATAATCCAGAAATGGTGATAATTACAGGAATTGAATTTGACCATGCAGATATATATAGAGACCTTGGTCATATAAGGAATTCATTTAAGAGACTTGTTGAAATAATTCCATCCAATGGCTATTTATCTATATATAACGAGATTAGAGATATCGCGAATATCTTTAAGGGAGATTTAGAAACCTACTCAATGGATAATGGTAACTGGAGGATAAAGGATTTTAGATTCGGGAACGGGATTAGTTATTTTAGTGTATTACATAATGGTAAGATATATGGAGATTTTGAGACTTCTCTCCTTGGAAGACATAATATACTTAATGCCTTAGCTGTCATCTCAGTGGCGAATAGATTAAATATTTCAAAAGATATAATCAGAGAAGCTATAAGAAGTTTTAAAGGTGTTAAAAGAAGACAGGAGATAATCTATAATGTAAACAACATAATGGTAATAGATGACTTTGCACATCATCCAACAGCTGTTAGAGAGACAATATCAGCTATTAGAAATGGTTATAAAGATAGAAGAATATGGGCTATATTTGAACCGAGGTCAAATACAAGTAGAAGAAATGTTTTTCAGGATATATGGCCTTATTCCTTTCTTGAAGCTGATCAGATAATAATCTCCGATGTATATAATAAGGATAAAATTAATGTGGAAGAAAGATTATCTCCTCAGGAAATTGTTAATAGGTTAAAAATAGCTGGTAAAGATGCGTTTTTTATTCCATGTGTGGATGATATAGTTGAATTCTTAATAAAAAATATCAAACCATTTGATATAATATTAATTATGTCAAATGGTGCATTTGGTGGAATATATAGAAAAATATTGGAAAGATTAGACCTTATATTTTAAATTTTTTATACTTTAAATAATCATCCATATTATCTATATCAATAATTCCTTCCTCTGTGGATATATCAACCTCTAATAGGTCATTTTTATTTTTCTCTATTATATACCTTCCGCCAATATCCCCGGTTAACTTCATAAACTCTTCTTTATATTTTACATTAAATATAACAGGATGTCCTCTAATTCCCCTATAAACAGGAACTACTATCCCTTTGTTAGATTTATTAAATCTATCTATGAGAGTATCAATAATACCCTTCCCTATAAATGGTTGATCTCCAAGGAATATAAAGAACCCCTTTGATCCAGGATCTATTCCCTTTAGACCTGCTTTTATAGATGAACTCATACCTTCTTTATAATCCGGATTAAATATAATCTTTATACCTTTACCAGATATAATTGGTTCTATTAAATTGGATTTGTGACCGATTACAACTATAATCTCATTTACTCTGGAATTCTTTATATTATCAATAACCCACTCTAATATACTCTTTCCCCCAATTTCTAAAATCTGTTTTGTCCTACCCATCCTTTTTGATTCGCCGGCTGCCAATACTATACCTGATATCATCTTTATATTCTGAATAGAAAACATATTACTCTCATGGTAAACTCATACTTTATATAAAAGTTCTTCTTATCCCCAGGTGTGCTTAAATTTCCTTATGCTCAAATAAAAGAGAAGAGTTCCAAATATAAATAGACTCAAAGCCTCTTTCCACAAAACTTTTAAGCCCAACCCTTTTAAGAATATTCCTATTGCTGCAATCATGTAATATCTTAAAGGGAATATATAACTCAGTGCCCTAAATAGTTTTGGCATAGATTCAAAGGGGACAATCGTTCCTCCGAGTATCACCCCAGGGAATATTATAAGAAAACATAAAAGAACTGTCTGTAGCATATTTGAACATATGCTCCCGATAAATATACCAAGTCCTAACATTCCATATAAGAGCAGCAGAGAAAAAAAGAAAAACAAAGGTAAGTTCCCTTTAAAGGGGACTTCAAACCATACAGATATTAATAGCGAAGGTATAAGAGCCAGTAATCCTACAACTGTTGGAGCGATAGCCTTTGCAGCAATTATTTCCCAATATCTTATTGGTGTAACTATTAGTTGTTCTATCGTTCCCTTCTCTTTTTCTCTCACAACTCCAGTTGAGGGAAGTATAAGACTTCCTATGAACGCAGCTATTACAATATGTCCTATAACAACAAAATATACACTCTTTAGATCAGGGTCAAAGAATACCCTCATCCTATTATCTATTCTTGGGAATGGTCTTTTAATTTTATTAAGTGTTACATCCTCTGAAAATCTTGAGATTATTCTTGATGCATGACCAATTGCTATATTCCCCTGATTTGCATCTGTAGAATCAACTATTATTTGTATCTCTGCCTTGATCCCTTCTTTTTGTAAATGTCTTGAAAATTCAGGTGGTATTACAATTCCCACTGTTGCTTTACCCGAACTGATATATCTTTCTAAACTTCTCATATTGTCTACATATCCTTCAAGGTCAAAATATTCTGTACTTAAAAATCTATATATTATGTCTCTGCTAATTTTAGTCCTATTCATATCATAGATAACTGTTCTTAAATGTTTTACATCAAAATTCCATGCATAGCCACATAGAATTATACATGCTGTATAATAATAAAGCATAAGTGCAATAACAACCTTATCCCTAAATAATTGAATAAATTCCTTCTTTATTAATACAGATAGTCTGTTCATTTAGATTATTCTCTTTTTTTTAACCCTATAAGCACATATTAAAAAGATTATAACCGTATATAAAAATAAGGCTGCTAAACTATCCCAGAATAATTTAAGCTCAGCCCCCTTAAGAAAGAGCATTCTTACAATCCTATTGAAATATCTTGCTGGAAATATATGGCTATATATACCAAAGAAGTATGGCATATTGGATATGGGTGCAATAGATCCCGAGAATATAAAAGCTGGCATAAGGGTCATTATTATTGCCAGAAGCATCGCCTCTGTCTGGTTTTTTACCACTGTTGAGATCAAAAACCCTAATGAAACAGTACTAAAAACAAACAGAAAGGAAGCAACTGCAAGTATAAATACATTACCCCTGAATGGTATATCAAACCATATACTTCCGGCTATCATAACAATTCCTATATCTAAGAATGTAAGTAGAATATAAGGGATCATCTTGCCAGCAATATATTCGTAAGGTTTTATTGGAGATGAGAATATAATCTGAATAGACCCCGTCTCCCTTTCCTTAACTATTGCCAGTGCCGAAAGTATGGGAATAAATCCCATTACTATTATTGTGAAAAGTCCTGTAACTATAAATGTTTCATTTCTTAAAGATGGGTTATACCATGCACGTGGTCTGAAGTCTATGTTTACCGGGGTAAATTTATACCCAATTCTTTTAAGATATTCTATTGTTATTTTCTGAGAATAGGCATTATTTATTGCGTAGAAGTAGTTTATTGCAAGCTGTGCAGTGTTTGAGAATGATCCATCAATTAGAGTCTGAACCTCTGCTCTTAATCCTTCAGAGAGTCTTCTTGAAAAATTTGGTGGGATTATTATTATAAGTGTTACTTTATTGTTATCAAACAGGTACTTAATCTCTTTATAACTGTTTATGAAATATTTTAGTTTGAAATGTTTTGTATTTGTAAATGCTTCTATATAATCCTTACTCTTCTGACTTCTGTCCATATCATAGACACCGATAGAGAGCTTCCTCAATTCAAAATTTATGGCATATCCGAAGAGGAATAGAAGCATAGGAGGAATTAATAGAGAAATTATAAGACTTATTATATCTCTTCTTATCTGAATAAATTCCTTTTTGGCTATTACAAATACATTAGATTTCAAGCTTGAGCCCTATATATATTATATATAAATACATCCTGGAGAGATGGCTTTATCTTTTTTATTCTTTCTATTCCCATTCTCTCTAAATTTTCAATCCTTTTATTTAATAATCCATGTATCTTCTCCCCAAAAAGAGATAGATGGGAAAATATTTGTTGATTATAAAGAGACTCGAAGGTTTTTAATGGAGTAGGTGATGATATCTCATAAAAATCTTCCTTTATTTCTTCTTTTAAATCATCAGGGCTTCCCAAAGCAATAAGCTTACCATCATGCATCAAACCCAATATATGACATCTTTCTGCTTCATCCATAAAATGGGTGGTTACCCATACTGTAACCCCATCTTCAGCCAGTCTGTAGATAATATCCCAGAAATCCATTCTTGATATAGGATCAATCCCTGATGTAGGTTCATCCAGAAATAGGATGGATGGCTTATGAATAAGGGCACATCCAAGAGCAAGCCTCTGTTTAAATCCACCAGGAAGCTCTCGGGTTAATATATTTTCTTTTCCCTTTAAGCCTGCTATTTCAATAATCCAACCTCTTATATCCTCTTTCTCATTTTTCCCGACCCCATATATTCCCTCATAAAGATCAAGATTTTCCTTAACAGTTAGATCAGGGTATAAAGAGAATTTTTGAGACATATATCCTATTTTTGATTTTATATTCCTTCTATTACTCGATACATCATAGCCTAAAACTGCAGCCTTTCCAGATGTTGGAGCTAATAATCCACATAATATCCTTATCAATGTGGTTTTGCCAGCACCATTTGGTCCTAAAAGCCCAAAAATTTTACCCTTTCCTATAGAGAAGCTCACACCATCTACTGCTTTAAATTTCCCAAAATTCTTATGGATGTCTTTAACCTCTATCGTAGTATCTAATGTATTATTATCACTAAATGAAATCCAGCTCTTTCTGCTTATATCTCCATCACTCCCGATTAATTTTATAAATATATCCTCTAAGTTTGGTTCTGTTATTTCTATATCGATAATCTTTATCTCTTTATCCTCAAACTTTTCTTTAATCTCATTTAACTCATTTTCTTTATCTTCAAATATATGAACTCTATCCCCAAATATCTGTATCCTCTTTTTAAAATCATCTCTTAATACTTTAACCCCCTTACTAATAGGGAAAATATTTAATGAATATACCCTTTTATCAATTAGCTTTTTTAAGTTTGTTGGGGTATCAATAGATAATATATTCCCATCCTCTATTAGTCCAACCCTATTACATCTTTCAGCTTCATCTAAATAGGGGGTTGAAATAAATATAGTTACCCCTTCTAAAAGGGATTCATATAGAATTCTCCATAATTCAACTCGAGATATGGGGTCCACTGCTGTTGTTGGCTCATCAAGTATCAGTATTTTTGGAAGATGTATAAGGGCACAACTTAGAGCCAATTTTTTTTTCATTCCACCAGAAAGCTTTGAAGAGAGCCGGTCTTTAAAGGGGGATAATTTTGAAAAATTAAGTAATCTTTCCTTTCTATCTTCTCTATCCTTTTGAGGTATATGTCTTAGATCAGCAGCAAAATCAAGATTCTCTTCAACTGTTAAATCTTCATAGAGCGTAAAATCTTGCGACATGTAACCAACAATCTTTCTTATATTATCAGCCTCTTTCTTAATATTATAGCCATCTATTAATATATTACCTTCTGTGGGGTCAAGTATAGCTGAAAGCATCTGGATAGTTGTTGTCTTGCCAGCACCATCAGGGCCAACAAGTCCGAATATTTCGCCTCTCTTAACCTTTAAATTAATATTATTTACTGCTATATTAGAATCGTATCTTTTTGTCAGATTTTCGGTTACAATTATATATTCTTTTGATGAAGTATTTAGCCCTCTTTCCATAAGAATAGCTCTGCATCCGCAGGTATTCCCGGCTTTAAGAATCCCTGAGGATTTTCAATTCCAATCTTAATTTTATAAACAAGTTTTGTTCTATTATCTTCCATTTGAACATCCTTTGGAGTAAATTCAGCTCTATCCGATATATATATTACCTTTGCCTTAAAATATCTATCCGGGAATGAATCTACATATATATTAGCACGTTCTCCAAGCCTTATCTTTGCTATATCCCTTTCAGATACGTAGCTCTTAACATATAGATCATTAAGATCTACTATAACAGCCATAGGAGTACCATGGACAACCAGTTCTCCAAACTCCACTAATTTGTCTATTACACTTCCGGTTACCGGGTTATATATATAAGTATCCCTGAAGTTTGCTTCTATCTCTTTCTTTTCTGCCTCCGCAGCTTCAAGCTTTGCCCTTGCCTTGGCTTCATTGCTCTGAGCTACTGAAAGCTTTGCTAAATATGTCTTTAGATCATTCTCTTTAAGTCTTATCTCAACCTTTGTTGCTTCTGCCAGGTCAAGATTTGCTTTCGCTCTCCTGATCTCTTCTTCTGATCTTTCAAGCTCTGCAGAAGCAACCTCATAGGCTGTTTTAAGCTCATCAAGTTTATATGATGAAACAACCCCTTTCTTATTTAAGGGTAAAAATCTATTATAATCCTTCTTTGCTTTTTTAAGATTTGCCTTAGCCCTTGAGAGATTAGCCTCAGCAGACTTGAGAGCAGCCCTTGCCTCCCTTATCATGGAGCTGGACCTTTTTTTAATAAGCTCCAATGAGATCTTTGCTCCTTCTACTTCTCTCTTAAGTATATTTATATTCTTTATCGCTTCATCAAGATGCTCTTTTGAGGCTTTTATCTGAGCTTCAGCATACTCCAATTTTGCCCTTATCTGATCAGATTTAATGACAGCTATTAAATCTCCCTTTTTTACCAAATCCCCTTCTTCTATCCGGAGATCTATAATTTTCCCGGATACCTCAGAACTTACAGTAACCTCAGTCCCTTCAACCCATCCATGTAATCTTAAAGTATTACTTTCCCCTTCCTTCCTAACACTATAATATATTCCACCAAATATAATAAAAAATAGTCCTATCAAATATAAGATTCTTCTATTATTCATTGCCTTAAATATTCAGAGATTAATTAAATATATAAAAAATTGAATAATATTAATATTATATAATATAAAATTAAAAATGGTATAATTAATTTTTAAATACGAATAATTATTTAAAATATTTTATGTAATTGTTAAATTAATAGATAATAGAAGGAGGTTATTATGGCTTTTAAAGATCTAAGAGAATGGCTTGATTTTTTGAGAACGAAAAGAGAGCTTCATGAGATAAATGTTGAGGTAGACTGGAATTTAGAGATGTCAGATATTGAAAGAAAGGTTTTAGATGAAGAAGGTCCCGCTTTACTATTTAATAATATAAAAGATTATAAGAATACAAGAGGGGAAAAATTTCATTATGGTTCCCTTGGAACCTATGGAAGAGTGGCTTTAATGCTCGGATTGCCAAAGGATGCAACTGTTAATGAGCTTATGGAGACAATAAGAAAGAAGAGTAATACCCCGATAAAGCCTATTGAGGTTAGTTCTGGCTTGGTAAAGGAGAACGTGGTTAAGGGTGATGATATAAATCTATTTGAATTTCCGATACCTAAGTCCCATGAAAGGGATGGAGGTAGATATATATGCACATGGCATGGAACCGTGGTTAAGGATCCGGATAGCGGATGGATAAATGTGGGACTTTATAGAGGTATGGCCCATGAAGATGGGAAATCCATAGGTGTGATTCTTATAATGGCATCCCATTGGGGAGGAATAGCTGCCAAATATCAGGCAATGGGTAAACCTATGGATGTTGCGATTGTTATTGGAACAGAACCAACTCTTCCCTTTGTTGCCTGCTCTCCCTATGATAGAGAAGTATGTGAATATGATATTATGGGAGGACTAAGGGGTGAACCTGTTCAGCTTGTTAAGTGTGAAACAGTGGATCTTCTTGTGCCCTCAGATGCAGAGATAGTTATAGAAGGTAAACTCTCTATGGATCAGAAGGACTGGAAAATGGAGGGGCCATTTGGTGAGTATACAGGATACTATGGAGGGATAAGGACTCTTAGACCATCTATAGAGATCACATGTATTACTCACAGAAATGATCCTATTCTCCAGGGGTCTGTGGAGGGTCCACAGATTGATGAGGGAAGCATAGTAGAATCTTTAACTACTTCAATATTTGCCTTAGAACATCTTCAGAGGGAAGTTCCAAATGTACTGGATGCATGGTGTCCTCCTGTTAATCATGGTAATGACGTATTTGTTAAGATTAAAAAGTTATATCAAGGACATGCAAAGCAGGTTGCTGCATCTTTATGGGGAAGCAGTATATCCTCATGGTGCTTTAAACATGTATGGGTTGTTGACGATGATATAGATATACATGATCTTGAACAGATCCTATGGGCATTTGGATACAGAGTATGGGATTATGATGAAGATCTATCTGTTTTTAGGGGGTGTCATGGAAGTCCAATAGATCCGAGTATACCTCCTGAGCTTAAAGAACATTCAAAGATGGGAGGCATAGGAAGATGGAATAGGATATGCATAGATGCTACAAAGGATTTTAGGCTTGAGCCGAGAGAAGAATGGGGAGGAGAAAGATTCCCACCTAAAAATAGATACTTACCGACTCCCGAGAAAATTTTAAAGAGATGGAAGGAATACGGGTTTTAATAGTTTAAGTATATACTTAAGTGAGGTTATTCTATCTAAAAACAGATTAAATTGATAAAAAAATGTAAAAAGAATTATAATGTGCAAAATAAAGGGCTCTCTGGATGGACTAAACCTTAAGAAATGCCCCCTTGGCTGAGGGAGTTAATACATTGGTAAAGAGGCTATCCAATGGACTTGATTTAAATTTAAAAATTCGGTTTAATAAAGAGAGTGTAACCATCCTTGTTATGTAAATGGCGGGTTCAAAAATTAGAGTTTAATTAGAATGGCTCTGTATAATATATTAAAATCAAAAGTAACAGAGTGGAGAATGAATAATTACCTGCCCGATGGTCAGGTAGGGCACCCCGATTACCCTACTATTTCTGAAATTCTGGAATTCAATTTTAATCCAGAAACAGAGAGCTTAAGATTTTTAAGAAAAGCACAATTTGAGGCTCTTGAAACATATTGGTATTTAAGGCTTGTTGAAGGAACTCCCCATATTTTTGATTTATACAAAAGACTTTATGATGACCCGGTAGAACTTTTTAAAGCATTAAATATTGTCATTTCTCAGGAAGATTTAATAAAAATTATGAGTAAAGGAGGGGTAGATTCAATATTTGAAAAAATAAAAATAGATGATAATTTTGTAAGACAATACAAACTGGAAGCCCTGAGAGAAACCCTTTCATTAAGTTATCCAAGCTATATATTAGCCTTGGCAATGGGAGCAGGTAAAACTATCTTAATCGGAACAATTATTGCTACTGAATTTGCAATGGCAATTGAATATCCTGATGATACAAAATTCGTTAAGAATACCCTGGTTTTTGCACCTGGAAAAACTATATTGGGAGCATTAAAAGAAATTTCTGATATTCCTTATGAAAAAATTCTCCCTTTCCGATTATATAAAGAATTCATCACATCCGTTAAATTCACTTATACCAGAGATGGAGAAAAGGACATTCCTATTATTAAGGAAAGTAGTTTTAATATTATCGTTACGAATACAGAGAAGATAAGACTAAGAAAAGAAGATATAAAAGGCAATTTATTTTCTAAAGGTGAACTGGCAACGGATGAAAGAAAAGAATTAATAGCCAACCGCAGACTTCAAGTAATCGCATCACTTTCCAATCTTGCTGTATTCTCTGATGAGGCACATCATACTTATGGACAGGCACTTGGGAAAGAATTAAAAAGGGTAAGGCAAACAGTTGATTACCTATCAGAGAAAACAAATCTATTGGTCGTAGTTAATACCACAGGAACACCATACTACGGAAAACAAATTTTAAAAGATGTAGTTTGCTGGTATGGTTTATCGCAGGGGATTAAAGATGGAATTCTAAAAGAAGTTAGAGGCAACATTGTTGCTTATCCTGAGGTAGAGGATGAACATTTTATCAGGGATGTGATCACTGATTTCTTTAAAGATTATAAAGATGTAAAAATTTATGATGGTAGTTCTGCAAAACTGGCCATTTATTTCCCTAAGATAGAAGATTTACAGAATGCTAAACCAATTGTGGAGAAAACATTAGTAGAGATTGGAGAGGACCCATCAATTGTTTTGGAAGTTCACAATGAATCCAAAGATGAAATTAAGGATTTGTTTGATAATAGAATAAATGACCCTTATTTACCTTATCGGTTTTTTCTTCTTGTTAATAAAGGAACCGAAGGCTGGAACTGTCTTTCTTTGTATGCAACTGCTTTAGCAAGAGAACTTAAAGCAAGTAATAACTTCTGTCTTCAGGCAGCCTCTCGATGCTTGAGACAAACCTCAGGCAATATTCATAAAGCAAAGATTTACCTGTCTAAGCAGAATGTAAGAATTTTAGATTCTCAGTTAAAAGAAACCTATGGAGAAACACTTCAGGAGTTAAATTTAGCATTACCAAACCACAGAAAAGAAAGATTAATCTTGAGGAAAACAGAAATTCCACCTATATTACTTAAAAAGAAGATACCAAAGGTCATTCCTCTATCCCCACTCTCTCATTCCTGCGAACCATTCTGTCATTCCTGCGAACCATTCTGTCATTCCCGCGAAAGCGGGAATCTATCAGATATTCAAATACCGGAAATTACAACTGAAGAATCTAAAAAAACTATTTACGATTTAAAAGATATTCCTGATAGAAAAGGAGTCTTGATAACTTATAAAGAAGAAAAGTTAATCATAGAGGAAGATTTTATTGATGCCCATTTCTTAGCTGTTGAACTTTCATCTTTATACAGATTACCTCTTATGGCAATTTATGAAAAAATAAAAAATCTTTATCCAAGTGGAGAAATTCCAGAAAGCCATGCTTTTGCGATTAAAAAACAGTTGGAAGAAAGACTTAAAAATTACGATATAATAGAAGAAGAAGTTGAAGTTGCTCTTGCCTTAATTAAGCCTAAAAGTTTCAGCAAAGAGGAAAAAGAGGGAAAACCAATTTATACAACCGAGATTGTATATCATAAAGATAAAGAGAATCTTTTATTAAAATATGAACGGTTCAAAGAACAAAACAAAGGATGGTATCAATTAGAATTGGATTTTGGATTTCACTATACACCCTATAACTTTGATTCAAATTTAGAAAAGGATTTTTTTATTAATCTGTTAAATATGTTGAATGAAGATCCAGCGGATGTTGATGATATTTACTATACAGGAGCAATAAATGACCCAAATAAGACAGACTTCATCTTTGAATACAAAGGTAAAGATGGTAGATGGCATAACTACACACCCGACTTTTTGATAAAAAAGAAAAATGGTAAGATGTTAATAGTTGAAATAAAGGCAGAGCCTTTTAGAGATGAAGCAAAAGAAAAGGCAATAAAAGAGATAGAAGGATTAAATCCTGACAGGTTGAAATATGAAATTTTGGTTACAAATAAAGATGAGATAGGTTTTGAGAATATCAGTAAAGTTAAAGAAGTAATTTATGAATATGGAGGCAAAAATGCCAGAAAGTAGATTTAAGCCACCAGAAGAATGGTTAAAACAGGCAGATTATGACTTAGATACTGCTTATGCAATGTTTGAGGCAGGAAGGTTCATTTATACAGTCTTCATGTGCCATCTCTCTATTGAGAAGGCATTAAAAGGGCTTTATGCAAAGAAATTTGAGAAGGATCCTCCTAAAATACATAATCTTAATTACTTCTGTGAAAAAATAGAGATTGCTATTGAAAAAGAGTGGCAAGATTTTATCGATAATCTTAATGATTTAAGTGTTCCGACCAGATACCCTGATGAACTTGAAAGACTCTTGAGGGACTATAAGGAAAAGGATACCAAGGGGGTATTAGAAAGAACAAAGGGGCTATTATTATGGCTAAAACAGAGGTCATAAAGCTAAAAATAAAGAACATATTAAGCGAATTGTTACAAGAAAAAGGGATTGATATAAGTAAAATTGTTATTTTTGGCTCATTTACAAGAGGAGAACAGAAAGAGGATAGCGACATTGACATAATCATTGTTTCGAGTAATTTCAGAAACAAGAGTATATTTGAAAGAGTAAAACTTACAACCGGAATTGGAAGAGAGCTTGTGAGGCAAATAAAAATGCCTTTTGACTTAATCTATTACTCAGATGAAGAATGGGAGAATGAGAACTTTCTTATAATAAATGAAGCAAAGTCTTACGGTGAGGTAATATATGGCTGAGAAACTCAAAATCACCCCTGCAAAAGGTAGACCTATGCTACATTGGATTGGCAAAAAGCCCCTGAATTATGTAAAAGGTTTCCCTGCACAAATTGTAGAAGTTTTTGACCCTACCCGAAAGATGTCATCTCTGAAAGTGCCTGCCTATGTCAAGTATTTTTTGTTATTGCATACCTTCTATACATGGTAATCG
>CAZCTP010000066.1:0-16078 GCA_964501575.1 uncultured Thermodesulfobacteriota bacterium | reverse complement strand
AAGGTGGTAAGATATGCTGCATAATGTTATCACGAAAAAAGAGATGCTTACTTTTTTACTTTATTATTTCCAAATTAAGGAAAAATTTGATATATTTTTATTATGAAGGTTATTTATGAAGATGCTATTAATAATTGGCCTGAAGATGATAGACCAAGAGAAAAATTATTAAAAAAGGGAGCTCATACATTAAGTAATGCAGAACTTATTGCTGTTCTTATAAGAACAGGAACAAAGGGTAAGAATGCTATAGAGCTTAGTAGAGCGATATTAAAGGAGGTTAAAAACTTAAGAGAATTGGACGAAATAGATATATCTGGATTATATAAAATAAAG
Organism: uncultured Thermodesulfobacteriota bacterium; assembly: GCA_964501575.1. GTDB lineage: Bacteria > Desulfobacterota > CAZCTP01 > CAZCTP01 > CAZCTP01 > CAZCTP01. Next base: position 15,742 of record CAZCTP010000066.1, on the reverse strand, counting down.
GGCTTAAATAGTGCTAAGATAGCTAATATAAAGGCTGCCTTAGAGCTTGGAAAGAGAGTGCTGAGTGAAAAGAGGAAGAAAAAGGGTATTATTAAATCCTCAAAAGATGTATATGAAATAATGCTCCCCTTCTTAAGGGATAAGAAAAGAGAGGTATTTAAAGCAATATTTTTGAATGCTCAGAATAATATAATAGAGATTTCCACAATAAGCGAAGGGTCCGTAACAAGCAGTGTAGTATATACAAGAGAAATAATAAATCTTGCTAATAGATATGGGGCTGCATCCATGATCTTTGTACATAATCATCCGTCAGGTGATCCAAAACCAAGCAAAGAGGATAAGAATCTAACAGAAGATCTTGTTCTTGGAGGAAGGATTATGGGAATAAGAGTTTTGGATCATATAATAATAGGAGATAACATATATTTTAGCTTTTCAGATGAAGGACTTATTGAGTTTTATAGTAGAAAAAGGATAAGATGAATGTTGGCATAGTTGGAGTACCAGAATACAATATAATAGAAAAATACAAAGAAAAAGGTGCAAATATTATAGATCTTGATGAACCGATAGAGGGAGTCTCTATAAATAATAGATATACACCGCCTAATTTCTGCTCAATATTAAAGAGGGTTGTGGCAAATATTTTCGCGTTAAAGAAAACAGGAATGCTTGACTTAGTCATCGCTTCTGTTGGGGATGATAAATGCAATGGAATGAAGTATATATCTTCCCAATTAAAGTATATTATTCCTATAATCGAAGTTAAAAATAATAATAGAAGGGGTCATGGTTTCCCAATAAGTCAAAGCCAACTTCCTTTGGTAGAGAAAATGAAATTGATTGTTAGTTCTGTGTTAAATCCTTTTGACGGATCAATAAAATTAGTAAAGACAGAACCAAAATGTGGATTTTGGGGAGTCCCTCCCTTCGATTTCAATATATTAAAGCTATTTCCTGATAATACACATGTATATGGATGGGCTCGATGTATGGAAAACAAAACACCAGCTGATCTTGATTTAGAATGTCAGATTGATGAAGATATTCCTGTTGTCTTTTTCTCCCAGAATTTTTGCCAAAAATCTGTATTGGCTCATATACTTGCAAGAAGATATAACGGCCTCTTTGTAGAGATGGATGATAGATTAAATAGATCCATAAAGGCTAAAATAGAAGCTTTTTTAAGATTTAACCTATGAGAAGAATTATAGTTGATTCTGGAACAGCATATTCAAAAGTATACTATTTAGATAAGAAGGTATATGAAATAATTCCAACAAGAGAGTTTAAAAAAAAATTAAATGATTATAAGATATTGGCAGCTACAGGACATAATTCAAATATATTTAATGGAATATATATAAATGAACTTATAGCATTGGCAGAAGGAGGGATGAGACTTATTAAAGACAATGAATTTACCCTGCTCGACTGTGGTGCAAGGGATATTAAATATGTAAAGGTGAAGAATAGTAAGGTTATATCAATGGACTGGAATAGTGAATGTGGTGCATTTGCAGGTCAGTTGATAGATCTATTAAGGAACTATTTTAATGTTGATACCGATAAAATAATTGAGACAGAAAGGAGCATATCAGTGATATGCGGTGTTCTTGGAATGACCCTTTTGTTTGATAAAATATCTCAGGGTATCTCCTATGAAGAGGCTTTTATGGAGTTCATTAAAGGCATAGCCCATAACTGTGAAAATATTCTAAAAAATCCTGATAAGATCTATCTCTCTGGAGGACTCTGTGAAAATAAAGCCTTTTTGAGAGCTTTCAAAGCAAAGGTTATCCCTATCGGTAGGTTTGTATTAATAGAAGGGCTAAAAGGCTATATAGAAGAGAGTTTAACCAGACCCTCTTCATCTCTATTCTCCATCTGACAATTCCCTTCAAATATAACTCCTTCTTCAAGAACTAAAACCGGTGTTTTTATATTACCGTATACCTTTCCAGGAGATTTAAGCTCTATTCTTGCCTTAGCATTTATATTACCTATAACCTTACCACTTACAATAACACAGTTTCCATAAATCTCTCCGTTAACCTCTCCAGTATCACCAATTATCAGTGTATCATCTGCCCTTATTTCACCTTCAAATTTTCCATCAAGTCTTACAATTCCTTCAAAGCTCAATTTTCCTTCAAACTCTGTACCTCTACCCAAAAAGGCATTAACCTCACCTCTATTTATATTACCCCTTTTCCTCAACATTTTAGGCTTCCTTTTCTAATTATCTCTATTATTCTATCTAATTCATCCATGGAAAAGAAATGGATTTTTATAACACCATGATCCCTCTTTTTTTCTATTTTAACCATAGTTTTTAATAATCCTTCAATCTCCTCCCTTATATATCCAAACTCTCTATCCTCTTTTTTAGTCTTTTTTTTCTTAATCCTTTTTACAAGAGACTCTGTATCTCTGACAGAAAGTCTCTTTTTATATATCTCTTCAATAGCCATATTGAATTCTTCTTCTCTCTTAAGAGATAAAAGAGCCCTTCCATGCCCCGAAGAGATTATCCCATTCCTTAATCCATCCTGTATATTCTCTGGGAGTTTAAGGAGTCTAAGATGATTAGTTATTGTAGACCTATCCTTTCCAAGTCTTTTAGCTAATTCCTCCTGAGTAAAACCAAATTCTTCTATAAGCCTCTTGTATCCATTAGCAAGCTCAATGGGATTCAGATCCTCTCTCTGAATATTTTCAATAATAGATAGCTCAAGAACTTCTCTATCAGAAAGATCCTTTATTATTACCGGGACATCTCTAATTCCAGCTATCTTTGCAGCCCTCCATCTCCTTTCACCAGCTACTATCTCATATCCACCTTCTACTCTCCTTACAATTATAGGCTGTATTATTCCCTTTTCCTTTATAGAAGCAGATAATTCCCTAATCCCTTCTTCCTTTATATTAATTCTTGGTTGAAATCTATTGGGCATAATATCATCAATTGCTAAATAGCCCTCTTCCTTAACCTCAGGTATTAAAGCTTCTAACCCTTTACCTAATGCCTTCCTTTTTCTATCCGTTACCATATATAAATTCCTTTGCCAATTCTAAATAGCTTTTAGCCCCTTTTGATTTTATATCATATAGGATAATTGGCTTCCCATAACTTGGAGCCTCACTTAATTTCACATTTCTTGGTATTATAACATTATATACTTTATCCTTAAAGTGATTTCTTATCTCCTTCTCAACCTGGTGGGATAGATTATTTCTTATATCAAACATCGTAAGGAGTATACCACTTATATATAATCGGGAATTTAATCTCTTTTTAACCAGATCTATTGTCTTTAATAGTTGACTTAATCCTTCCATAGCATAATATTCGCACTGCATCGGAATAAGGACAGAATCAGCTGCAGTTAATGAATTTATGGTTAATATACCCAAGGATGGTGGAGAATCCAATATTATATATTCATAATCATCCATAATTTCTTTAAGAGACATCTTAAGCCTACTCTCCCTTTTAGGAAGGTCCAAAAGCTCTATCTCAGCACCAATAAGGTTTATCGTAGAGGGAATAACATCAAGATATTTAAGCTCCGTTTTTAGTATCACATTTTGGATAGGGGCAATTCCTAACAATACATGATATATGCTATGTTTGAAACTCTTATTATTAAAACCTAAACCGGTAGATGCATTCCCCTGAGGGTCCATATCTATCAGAAGGGTCTTCTTCTCTGCAACAGCAATAGATGCAGATAAATTTACTGCTGTTGTTGTTTTACCTACTCCACCCTTTTGATTTGCTATACAGACTGTCTCCACCATAAATGTTTCACGTGAAACATCTTGTAAAGAATAAAAGCACCCTCTTCGCACTTATAAAGGGTAAATCATAGAATATCTTCTTATCAAGATTCAGATTTAATTTTTTTAATAATGGTATAATTTTTGAAAGTTCACGATGATAATTCGGACCCTTCATAGCTATAATCTCACCCTTATCATCTAAAACTCTATTGCTTATTCTCAAAAACCGGTCCAATTTAGAAAACGACCTGGATATAATAAGTTCGTATCTATCGTTTAATACTGAAAGTTCTTCCCCTCTTTTTTGTATTACCGTAACTCCAGATAGAGACAGCAATCTAATTATATATTTTAAAAAATATACTCTCTTCCTGGATGAATCTACTATATATAATCTTAATGCAGGCTCATAAATCTTTAATGGTATACCAGGAAATCCTCCTCCGGACCCCAAATCAAGTACCTTTGAACCGGATTTTATATATTTAATAGGAAACAGAGAATCTATAAAATGTTTTATTATTATATCATAATCATCCTTAATTGACGTTATATTTACTTTTTTATTCCATTCATTAAGCTCTCTTAAATAGATTTCAAACTTCTTTATCTTCTCTTCATCAAGACTTATACCGAATCTTTTTACCCCAAGGGAAAGGGTTGTCTTTAAAAAATCTTCCATCTAAATATAGCCATACTTTTTTAAATATATTGTAATAATAGATACTGCTGCAGGTGTTATACCCGAAATTCTTGAAGCCTGCCCTAAGGATATGGGTCTAATCTGGCTAAGCTTCTCTTTAACCTCCTTAGAAAGTCCATTAATAATATTATAATCTATATTATCCGGTATTTTTATATTTTCAAGCTTCTTGAATCGTTCTATCAAAATCCTCTCTCTCTCTATATAACCCTCATACTTTATCTCTCTTTCTATCTCTAGAAGTAAGTCTCTATTTATTTTTAATCCATTTAAGAATTGGATTATATCTCTATAGGAGATGTCAGGCCTTTTTAAAAGCTCCTTTAATGTAACACTCTTTTTTAATGGGGAACTCCCCAAAGATGTAAGAAACTCATTTGTTTTCTGGTCAGGATTTAACCTTATCTTATCTATATTCCTAATACCCTCTTCTATTCCTTTCTTCTTTTCTAAAAATCTGCCATAATCCTCCTCAGAAACAAGACCTACATTATACCCCTTTTCTCTTAATCTAAGATCAGCGTTATCCTCTCTTAAAGATAGTCTATATTCAGCCCTTGATGTAAACATTCTATAAGGTTCATTTGTCCCTTTTGTAACAAGGTCATCGATTAAGACACCTATGAATCCTTCCGAACGATCAATTATTAATGGAGTCTTTTCAAGAATTTTTAAGGATGCATTTATTCCTGCAATAAGACCTTGAGCAGCGGCTTCTTCATAACCAGATGTCCCATTTATCTGACCTGCAAAGTATAGATTTTCTATAAGCTTCGTTTCAAGAGTGGGCTTTAGCTGGGTTGGATAAAAATAGTCATATTCAACAGCATAACCCGGCTTTGTTATCTCAACCCTCTCTAATCCCTTGATACTCCTTAACATCCTTAATTGAACATCTACTGGTAGACTCGTTGATACTCCATTTGGATAGTACTCATTCACATTTAGTCCTTCAGGCTCCAAAAATATCTGATGCCGATCCTTATCCGGAAATTTCATAACTTTATCTTCAATGGACGGACAGTACCTTGGTCCTATTCCCTTTATAACCCCACTATAGAGTGGGGACCTATCTAAATTATCTATTATTATCTTATGAGTTTTTAGATTTGTATATGTAATATAACATGGAATTTGATTTATATTAATAGTTTTATTAGAGAAGGAAAAGGGGATAGGATTCTTATCACCTTCTTGGATTACCAATTTTGAAAAATCTATGGTTCTTCCATCAAGTCTTGGTGTTGTTCCTGTTTTTAGCCTACCCCACTTAAATCCTAACTTTTTTATGCTTTCCGATAGATTCATAGATGGAAAATCTCCTAATCTTCCAGCAGGGAAATTATTCAATCCTATATGAATTAAACCATTTAAGAAGGTTCCTGGGGTAACTATAACAGCCTTTGATAGAAAATTTATCTCAAGATTCGTCTCAACCCCAATAGTTCTACCACTCTTTACAATAATTCCTTCAACCACTACCTGCTTAATGTCAAGACCATCTTGATTCTCAAGAACCCATTTCATCCTTTCTTTATATCTATCCATATCTGCCTGGGCTCTTGATGACTGAACAGCGGGACCTTTTTTTGTATTCAGCATCCTAAATTGAATAGCTGTAGCATCTATATTCTTCCCCATCTCTCCACCTAATGCATCTATCTCCTTTACAAGATGTCCCTTTGCTAAACCACCAATAGCTGGATTACAAGACATTTTAGCAATCTTATCCAAATCCATCGTTAGCATCAAAGTGCTAAGACCCATCCTTGCAGACGCCAGTGCAGCTTCACATCCTGCATGACCCCCACCCACTACAATAATATCATACTTCTTTGGATAGTCTATCATTTTCCAATACAAAATTCACTAAATATCCTATTTAATATATCATCGGATGTGGCCTCTCCTAATATTTCTCCAATAAAATTAAGCGCCATCTTAAACTCTAATGCTATAAGCTCAGGGTATATTCCATTTTGTATTCCATCATACGCTTTTAAAAGACTATTTAAAGCATTTTCTAATGCTATACTATGTCTGAGATTAGATATAATACTATCTGATGGGCTCCTTTTAATCCCTGAACTTATTATAGAATATATATTATCCTTTAACCTATCAATTCCGTAGCCCTTTAGAGCCGATATTTTTAAAATCCTATATTTTTCTAGCCTGCTCTCAATATCAACAATCCTCTTTTCTTCTGCGATATCTATCTTATTTATTGCTATTAGAATATCTTTTCTTTTTAATTCTTTTAATTCTAATATATTTAGATCCTCATCTGTTAATCCAAAACTTCCATCTATTACCAATATGGCAATATCTGAAAGATCAAGCCTCTCTTTAGCAACCCTAATACCTTCCTCTTCAATAAAATTTTTAGCTTCTCCTAATCCAGCAGTATCAGCTATTCTCAAAGGAATCCCTTTTATATTTATAAAATCCTCAACAGTATCCCGCGTTGTTCCAGAGAAGGAAGAAACTATTACTCTATTTTCCATTAATAGACTATTAAATAAGCTAGACTTACCTACATTTGGCCTTCCAATAATTACGACCCTAATTCCGTCTCTATATACCTTACCCTCATTATATGAATCTATTAAATCTCTTATTTGAGAAACTATGCTCTTTAATACCTCTAATCTCCTATGAGGATTTATTATGTCCTCTATATCATCCTCCGGGAACTCTATCTCTGCCTCAATACATGCCAACATAGATATAATAGCTTCTTTTATTTCCTTTATTCTATTTGATAACTTACCAAAAAGTTGATTTCTTGCACATCTTAAAGCCTCATCAGTCTTAGCTCTGATTAGGTCTATAACAGCTTCTGCCTGAACCAAGTCAATTTTACCATTTAAAAAAGCTCTCTTTGTAAATTCTCCTGGCTCTGCTAGCCTAGCACCTTCCTTAATAACGAGTCCCAAAACTTTTTTAAGTATAAGTGGATTACCATGACAGTTTAACTCTACTACATCTTCGGATGTATATGAATTTGGTGCCCTCATGATAACAAATAAAATCTCATCTATTGCCTCTCCATCTTGATCCACAACCTCACCAATATATAATTTATGGGATACAAAATCTATTTCAAACTTCTTTGGTCTAAATATTCTTTTCCCTATATTTATAGCATCTTTACCACTAATCCTGACAATACCTATTCCTCCCTCTCCTATAGGGGTTGAAATAGCTGCTATGGTATCACAATACATTATTAGCTTTTTGGAAAGATTATAACTTTCTTTAAAATACCCTCTCCTTTACTCGAAGTCCGCAAATCCTTATAATTCTCTAAAGCCATATATATTATTCTTCTATCCTCTGGATTCATAGGTTCTGTAGAAATAGGCTTTGCACTTCTTTTAACTTTTTCAGCCATTTTAATAGCTAAATCCTTAAGTCTTTTCCTCTTTCTCTCTTTATAATTCTCTGAATCTATCTCTATATGAATACCTTTTTCCACATTTTTATTGATTATTCTATTTAGAATAAACTGAATAGCTGAAAGTGTTTCTCCATTTCTCCCTATTATTAGATTGGATTCTTTGCTATTTATGGTTAGATAAACTACTTCTTCCTTTCTTTTACCCTCGATCTTTGCATCTATATTCATAAATTCCAGCATCTTCTTTAAGATATCTTTAGCATCCTCTATTAACTTAATATTATTATCTGATTTAACAGTTGCTCTTATTATGGTCTTCTTTGAACTAACTAATCCAAAGAATCCCTTTGATCCATTTGATAAAACCTCTACATTAAGTCTATCTTTATCAACATTTAACTCCTTACACGCCTCATTGACTGCTTCTTCTAAATTCTTTCCTTCTTTAATTACAAATCTCATTTACACCCTCCATTTTTTATTTATGAAATATTGCTGACCTATGGACAGGATATTATTCACTAACCAATAAAGAACGAGACCTGATGGGAAATTCAAAAACATTATTGTAAAAACTATCGGCATTATATACATGATCTTCTCTTGGGTTGGATCCCCTGTATGTGGAGTCATCCTCTGTTGAATAAGCATAGTTACTCCCATTATTATAGGTGTAACATAATACGGGTCCTTTGCAGATAGGTCTTTAATCCATAGAATAAATGGTGTATGCCTCAATTCTATAGAATTTAAAAGGGCATTATATAAAGCTATAAAAACAGGAAATTGAATTAGCATTGGAAGGCAACCTCCCAATGGATTTACTCTATACCTTTTATAAAGTTCCATAACTTCTTTATTCATCCTCTCTTTGTCGTTCTTATATTTTTCCTTTATTTCCTTTATCATCGGCTGTAATCTCTGCATTTCCTTCATAGATTTAAAGCTTTTTATACTTAATGGATGAAAAATTATCTTAATCAAAAAAGTAAGCAGGATAATGGCAACGCCATAGTTTCTTGTGAATGAATAGAAAAATTTTAAAATAATTAGAAGCGGTTTAGCAATTATTCCAAACCAACCAAGATTAATAGATTTATCAAGTTTCACATTGAGTGACTCAAGTCTATCAAATTCCTTTGGCCCTAAATATAATGAGTATTTATAAACAATGTCTTTTTTTATATATTGAATAGGGTATATTAACTCTCCCGTATAGTCTCCACTTGATTCAAAGAATTTTACACTTGTATTATCATAGGCTCTCGGTATTATTGCGGATATAAAATATTTATCCTCAAATCCCATCCATAAAATCTTACCTTTATACTCCCTTTCATTCTTTATAATATCATTCAATTTACTCCTTATTACTCTATTATTAACAAAAGCAACTCCTTCGGAGAAAGATGGATTCTTCCCTTTTTTAGACAAAACCCAATTCAGTTTAGCCTCTCCCATTAATAACTTATCCATTCCATTCTCTATTCTTATCTCAAGATCAACTCTATAACTGTTTGCATAAAATATATATCTCTTTAAAATATTAATATCCTTACCTTTAATATAGAATTTTATATCTTTAACATCTTCCCCTTTTAATATAAGATCTTCTTTATCCACATCAAATATTTTCCTATCAGGAAACTTAAAATTACCATTTATAATATTAAATAATAAAGGAAGGCTCTTCTCCTTTACAGGATATATAAGTTCAATATTTTTTGCATCTTTTCCAATTTTATCATAATATTTCTTTAATATCCATTTCTTAAGCCTCCCATCATAATTAGTTAATATACATCTATATAGAGGCGTTTCAACATATACATCCTTTATATCTTTTTTTATATCTCTCTTATCCAATATATCTTTCTTATTTGATATATCAGCTGTTTTTGAATATCCCCTCTCCTTCTCCTTTAATAGAGAAGCCTTTTTATTTGTAATCTTCTTAGCACCTTTTCTATTTTCATTACCTTTTTGAAGACTCCACATAAATATTATAAAAATAGATATAATAAAAGCTAAGATCGCTCTCTTTTCCAATAAATCCTCCTTTCTATTCTACTGGATCATATCCCCCTTTAGAAAATGGATGACATCTTATTATCCTAAAAATAATAAGTATAGTACCCTTAATAACTCCATATTTATCGATTGCCTGGATAGCATAGGATGAGCATGATGGTACAAAACGGCAACTTGGTGGTTTCAAAGGAGAAAGAAATTTTTGATAAACAATAAATATATACTTAAGAAATTTATCCATAAAGATTAACAGAGATTATTTATTAATTCATTATAAATATCAGAATACTTAAGCTTTTCAGCACCCTTTTTTGCTATAAATAAAATATCAAAACCCTCTTCAAATTTCCATTTATTTAATCTAAAAAATTCTCTTAACAATCTCTTTACCCTATTTCTCTTAACAGCTTTTCCAATAATCTTTAATACAATAATACCTACTCTATTTATACCTAAGGAATTCTTATGGATATAGATTACAAAATTGTCTGTAACAACTCTTTTACCTTTTTCCTTTATAACCAGAAAATCCTTCTTATTTCTTATCCTTTCATCTTTTGAAAGAGAAAATTTCTTTTTACATCTATTTTGATCCAATACCAACACAAAGTCTCTTTCTTCCCTTTGCTCTTCTCCTTTTAATAATTAATCTTCCTCCCTTTGTATTCATTCTTTTTAGAAATCCAAAATTCCTTTTCCTCTTCAAATTACTTGGCTGATAAGTTCTTTTCATTCTACACTCCTATATATCTAAATTACTAACATTTAATGCATTTTCTTCTATAAATTTTCTTCTTGATTCAACATTATCTCCCATTAATACAGTAAATATATCATCAGCTTCTACCACATCCTCAATCTTTACCTGCAAAAGTCTTCTATTTGCTGGGTTCATTGTGGTCTTCCAGAGCTGTTCAGGGTTCATCTCTCCTAAACCTTTATATCTTTGAATAGTAAGTCCTTTTTTTCCTAAAGAAAATACCGAATCAATTAATTCCCTGACGCTATTAACCTCGAGTTTAGTGTTATCTTTTTCTAAAATATAAGGTGGATTTCCTAATTCCTTTAATGATTCAGAGAGTTGCGTAAGCTCATTAAATTCAGGTGAGTTTAATAGATCCATATTTATTAATATTTCTCCCTTAAATCCCTTAATTCTTATATTAAAACATTCCTCCTCCTCATCCCATTCTAAAATATACTCCATATCATTAAAATCTATGCCGTTTAAAAACTCCTCAAGTTTCTTTTTATTCTTTAAAAGATTCTTGCTAAAATCATTTGTAAGTAAAAACTTCCTTAGTACATCCATATTTTTATCTTTTATATTTAAAAGCTTTTCGAATCTAATTATATCCCTTAATAATCTACTGAGCTCATCTCCAATATATAACTTTTGTGAAATTAACTTAAGATTTTTTAATGATGATTTTAAGAGAAAATCTTCTAATTCCTCATCATCATTTATATATTTTTCTATCTTTCCATTATTTATTCTATAAAGTGGGGGTTTTGCTATATAGAGATATCCATTCTCTATTATACTCGGAATCTGTCTATAAAAGAATGTCAACAGAAGCGTTCTTATATGAGCTCCATCAACATCTGCATCTGTCATAAGTATTATTTTATGATATCTCAGTTTTGAGATGTCATTATTATTCTTTCCTATACCGGTATTAATGGCGGTTATAATGGTTCTTATTTCATTACTTTCTATCATCTTTTCAAATCTTGCCTTTTCCACATTCAATATTTTACCTTTAATTGGTAAAATTGCTTGATTTTTTTTGTCTCTACCCTGCTTTGCAGATCCCCCTGCAGAATCTCCTTCCACAATATATATTTCTCTCTTTGAGGGGTCCTTCTCCTGGCAATCGGCTAATTTTCCAGGGAGACTAATAATATCCATTAACCTTTTTTTCCTTGTCATTTCCTTTGCCCTTCTTGCAGCTTCTCTAGCCTTAGCAGCCTCAATAGCCTTTTCTAAAATCTTCCTTGCTATCTGTGGATTTTCCTCAAAATACATATTTAGTTTTTCATATACAATATTCTCTACTATTCCTTTAACTTCGCTATTACTAAGTCTTAACTTTGTTTGACCTTCAAATTGTGGATTTAATATTTTAAGACTTATTATACAAACAAGACCTTCTCTGACATCATCACCATTTAGATTCACCTTAAGTATATTATTATTTACACCATAACTATTAATTACCCTTGTTAATGCGGATTTAAATCCTATTAAATGTGTCCCTCCCTCGTGGGTATTTATATTATTAACGAAGGAGAATATGTTTTCAATATAACTATCATTATATTGAAGTGCAACTTCTAAAAATAGTGAATCTTTTTCACCCCAAAAATATATAGGATTTGGATGAATAAGATTTCTATTTTTATTTAGATATTCAATAAAGGATTTTATACCTCCCTCATAATGAAATATATGATTTCTATTATTTCTCTCATCCACTATAGTAATCTTAATACCTTTATTTAAAAAAGAGAGTTCCCTGAGTCTTTGAGATAATATATCAAAACTAAAATTTATTGATTTAAAAATTTCCTCATCCGGTCTAAATTTTATCTTTGTACCGCTTTTTTGAGTACTTCCAATAACTTGAAGTTTAGAGATTGGATTACCTCTCTTAAATATTTGATAATATACCTTTCCATCTCTTTTAATCCACATTTCTAAGTATTCTGAAAGTGCGTTTACTACAGAAACTCCAACTCCATGGAGACCTCCGGATATCCTATATACTTTATTATCAAATTTTCCACCAGCATGTAATTTCGTCATTACAACTTCAGCAGCTGGTCTATTTTCTTCCCTATGTATATCCACTGGTATACCTCTTCCATTATCAATAACTGTAACGCTATTATCTATATGTATAATAACACTTATTTCATTACAATATCCTACCAATGCCTCATCAATACTGTTATCAACAACTTCAAATACCAGGTGATGAAGTCCCTCTGTTCCAGTACCACCTATATACATAGAAGGTCTTTTTCTAACAGCTTCTAATCCATCTAAAACTTTGATTTTATCCGCATTATACTCCATAGCTATAATCTTATCGGCATTATTATATTAATATAATTTGCATCATCAACAGGCTTTAAAAGAGAAGACGTCTCTTCATCTTCAAACTCTATTATTACTTCATCTTCATCTATAACATTTAAAGCATCTAAAAAATATGTAGCATTAAAAAGAATACTAAATTCATTAACTATATTTGCATCTACTTCTATCTCTTCTTTTGCTTCACCTGCAGGATATTCTGAAGAGAATTCAAGCTTACTCTTGGTTATATGGAATTTTACTATCTTATCTTTTTCATCAGATACTATTGAGATTCTCTTCAAAGCCTTTTTAAAATCCTCCTTTTTAACTCTAATAACGTTATTTCTATCTCTTTCTATAACCTGTCTATAGTCAGGAAACTCCCCTTCGATTAAACGTACTACTAATGCAGTATCATTAAAATTAATTATACACATATTTTCTTTAAAACCTATCTCTAAAACCTCTTCACTTTCTGTATCTAATAATTTTCTTAACTCTATAAAAGCTCTCTTAGGAATAAGGATTCCCTCTCTAATTCCCCCTTTAACCAATTCTCCATTTACTAATGATAGACGGTACCCATCAGTAGCCACTATGGTTAAAAGACCATTGTTTTCCTCAATAAAAAAACTATTTAAAATATACTTTGTCTCATCTTTAGAAACAGCAAAGACAGTCTTTTCTATCATTGAATGCAATATTTTAGAAGAAACCTTTATTATATCTATACCTTCAAAGAAAGAAATTACGGGAAATTCCTGAGGAGGAAGAGTTGGAAGATTATAGATTACTTTTCCACAACTAACTTCAACCTGGCCATTTTCCTTTTCTTTAAATAAAATAGAAGCTTCCGGGAGTTCTTTAACAATTTCGTATATCTTTCTCCCTGAAATTGTTATGGACCCCTCTGACAAAATATTAGAATTACAAAAAACTCTAATACTTATCTCAAGATCTGTCGCTAATATTTCTAACTTATTAGTTCCCTCTGAAGAAGGAAAACCTTTTATTAAAACATTAGAAAGAATTGGATTTATTCCCCTCTTTTCTATTATCCCCTGAACTTTTGAAAAAGTTTTTACAATATCATTTTTTTCAACAATAAATTCCATTAGTCTATTACTCCTTTAAATATTATATATGATTTTAATAATTAGTTAAAGTAATTAGTGTAAAAATGTTCAAATCTTATATATCCTCTTGGTATTTAATAAATTTTTATGTTGATTGTTATGTTTAAAAAATTTACAAAAGTAGATATCTACAATCTATTTACAGGATGTAATCCTATTTATTAACAGATCTATATCCTTTTTTATTTTTAAGTCATTTTTTATCATCTCTTCTATCTTTTTTATAGCATGGATAACGGTAGAATGATTCTTTCCACCAAATTTTAATCCTATTTCAGGAAGAGAAGCCTTTGTGAGCTCTCTCGATAAATACATAGCAATCTGCCTCGGAAGGGATAGATTTTTGGTTCTTCTTTGAGATCTTAAATCTGCTGGTTTTATGTTATAAAAGTTTGCTACTAATGTTTGTATAGAGTCTATATCAACTATTCCATTATTATTATCAAAAAAATCTTTTAATACTTCTTTTGCTAAGTCAATAGATATTTCATTTCCTGTTAATGAAGCAAATGCTCCTATTCTTATTAGTGCTCCTTCTAATTTTCTTATGTTAGAGTGAATATTTGATGCTAAAAAAAGAGCAACATCATCTGGAAGGTTAATATTTCCTATTTCAGCCTTTTTTCTTAATATTGCAATCTTTGTTTCCAATTCTGGTGGTTGAATATCAGCTATTAGACCCCATTCAAATCGAGATTTTAATCTTTCTTCTAAATTGGGAATATCTTTTGGAAATTTATCACTTGTTATTACTATCTGTTTATGACTTTCAAAAAGAGAATTAAATGTATGAAAAAACTCTTCCTGTGTTCTTTCTTTACCTGCAATAAGTTGAATATCATCTATTAAAAGGGCGTCACATTTATATCTAAATTTATTCCTGAAATTTTCCATTTTTTCATATCTTATACTATTTATTAACTCATTAACAAAACTTTCCGATGGTAGATAACATATCTTTAATGATGAGACTTTTGTTAAAAAATAATTACCTATGGCATTTAATAGATGAGTTTTTCCAAGCCCCGTACCCCCAAAGATAAATAAAGGATTATATTTATTTGCAGGATTATTAGCAACAGCTAAAGAGGCTGCATGGGCAAATTGATTAGATGGACCAACTACAAATCTGTCAAAAGTGTATTCTTTATTTAATCTATAAACCGTACTTGATTTTTTCCCATCATTAAGGACCTCGGCTTTATCTTCATTATTTTTTATATATTTGTATACTTTAAAATATATTGTGTAATTTCTATTGGTTAATTCCCAAAATATCTCCTTTATTAAAAAAAGATAGTGCTCTTTTATCCATTCTAAACTGAACTCATTTGGAACCAAAATTTCTACTTTACTTTCGTCTATATAAGAAAGTTTAATGGATTTAAACCATACTTCATAATTTTGTTTACCTATTCTTTTTTTAACCATTTCTAATACCTCTCTCCACACATCCGTCATCATACCCCCCCTCCTTTTCCTTAAATTATCAACATATTTATCAACAATTTGTTGATAAATCAATCTAATGTTAATTATAAAAACGACTATTTAGCATAGCAAATAGATCAATTTTTTTCAAGTGATGTTTAACT